>JAGAQC010000059.1 GCA_017622925.1 Ruminococcus sp. | reverse complement strand
GCAGACAAAAGGAACTGAATAAAAATTTTTCATAGCAAGGCGGAGGAGGCAAGCGTGCTGTCGCACGGTAACGACGACAACGCAGCTATGGAGAATTTTTATCAGTGAACTTGTTTGGTTTTCAAGTAGGGTTACTATATAATACGATAACCTATAAAGGCGGTATAAAAATGAAATTTATAAAAAAACTCAGCGCTGCTGTTCTTTCGGTATCTGTTTTTTCACTTTCATGTATACCAATGTATTCATGCCACGGCGCAGATACGCAGGAGAACCGCATGTCCGAAGAAACTCTCGGTTTCTATGAAACGTGGAAAGAAAAATATCTTGCGCAGGATAACTACGTTACCGATGAAACGCAGTATTACGTTTACTACGGCGAAGAAAAGTACAACGGCGGAAATTATTCCGTACCCGTAACTGTTTCTGAAGCTCACGGCTACGGCATGCTTATAATGGCAAGTATGGCTGACTACGATGAAAACGCAAAATCATACTTTGACGGAATGTACCGTTATTTCAAGGCTCACCCGAGCGATATAGGCGCAAACCTTATGTCATGGCAGCAGTGCGACAACGGCAAAGCTTTGATAGACGGCGCAAACGAGGGCAGTATGACGGGCGGTCCGTGCGACTCAGCGGCGGACGGGGATATTGACATTGCCTACTCTCTGCTTATGGCTGACGAGGTATGGGGCAGCAGCGGTGAGATAGATTACCGCTCCGAAGCGATCGCCGTCATCAATGATATTATGAAGTACGAGGTCAATCACGAATACTGGACGATAACGCTCGGCGACTGGGTATCGGAATGCGATAAGACGGATAATTATTATTCCGCCGTAAGATGTTCCGACTTTATCGTACAGTATCTCCCGATATTTGCCGATGTTACGGGAGATGAGAACTGGCTAAAGGTCTACGATACGACATACGGTATCATTAACGGCATTGTCGGCGAGTACAAAACGGGTATTCTGCCCGACTTCGTTATCAGGGATCCAAACGGCAAATATATCCCTGCGCCTGCCGATTTCCTTGAAAGCAGAAATGACGGAAATTATTACTACAATAGCTGCCGTACTCCTTGGCGTATAAGCATGGACTTCCTCATAAACGGAAATACGGACGCGCTTGCTTTCGCCGAGGCTATAAACTCGTTCATGATGAACGCTTCAAACGGCGACCCGTGGGAGGTCAAGGCAGGCTACACTCCCGACGGAACGGCTATCGAGGATTACAACGACCTCTGCTTTACTGCGCCGCTTCTGATCTCCGCCAAATGTACGGATAATGCGGAATGGCACGATAAAATACGAGATGCCGTTCTGAATTACGGGGACGACGTTTATTACGGCGACACTATAAAAATGCTCTGCCTTATCGTTGACGATGACTGCTGGATAGTCCCGAAAACAAGGGAAAACGGCACTCTCCTCGGCGACGCAAATTGCGACGGACAGGTAACTATCGCCGATTCTACGGCTATTTTGCAGGCTCTCGGAAATCCCGACAAGTACGGTCTTTCCGAACAGGGTGCAAAAAATGCCGACTGCTGCGACATCGGTGACGGAATTTTGCCCTCCGATGCTCTTGCGATACAAAAAATAGACGCTAAAATTCTCTCCAAACTGCCAGAGATAACAAAGTAAACATAAAATAATTCGGTCTCCCGAACACTCGGGAGACCGATTTTTATTTTGCTATTATTTTTATTCGACCGATATGATATAATAGTAGACCGGCTGTCCGCCGTTGACAAGCATGACCTCGATCTTATCGCTGAGCTTCGATTGAAGAAGCTGCTGGAGTTCTTCGGCGTTTTCCTCGGTAACGTCCGAGCCGTAAATAACGGTAACGTAGCTTGCGCCGCTTTTTACAAGCTTTTTCACAAGCTTCAAAGCCGCCCTCGAAATATCCTTATCGGTAAAGGAAAGCTTGCCGTTGTCAAGAGCAAGTATCTCGCCCTCCTTAATGGAATGTCCCTCGAACTCGGAATCACGCGCGGCAAAAGTAATAAGTCCCGTTGATACCTTTTCAAACGCCTTTGTCATATTTATGCGGTTTTCCGACAGATCGGCGCATTCGTCAAACGCCATCATAGCGGAAATTCCCTGCGGTATAGTCCGTGTCTGGAGAACGCATACGTTGCGGTCGGTAAGCTTGACAGCCTGCTCCGCCGCCATGATTATATTTTTATTATTCGGAAGTACGAATACGGTTTTAGCAGGAGTTGAAAGAATGGCTCGAAGAATATCGTCTGTCGAGGGATTCATGGTCTGACCGCCCTTTACCACAACGTCTGCCCCTAAATCCTCAAACAGCGAAACAAGCCCGTGACCTGCCGCAACGGCTACAAAGCCCAGTTCCTTTTCGGGTTCGGCAGGAGTAAAGCCTGCCTGAAGCTCCTGAACCTCTCTGACCTTATTTTCATGCTGAATGCGCATATTTTCAATTTTCGGACGAGGGTCGTTGAGGAACACGCCGAACTCCAACGCCTTTTGCAAAGCGTTTCCGGGATTGTCGGTATGTACGTGTACCTTGATTATCTTTTCATCGTCCACCACAACAACGCAGTCTCCGATAGTTTCAAGGTACGCGCGAAGCATGAACGGGTCGGGGCAATCCTCGTTTTTGCGCAGCATAAATTCCGTGCAGTAGGTGTAAGTAATATCGCCGTCATATTCGCTTACGGCGGTGCGGAAAGAATCCTCGGAGCGTTCGGCGGACTTTTCGGCAGGCTCGGCGATCTTGCCCCCTGCGAAAACGTCGCTCATCGCGCGTATGATAATTGCAAAGCCCATGCCGCCTGCGTCAACAACTCCAGCCTTTTTAAGCTGCGGGAGCATTTCGGTAGTTTTGGCGAGAACGTTCTCCGCCTCATCGCATACGTCCTGCCAAAAAAGAGTATCGCTGCTTGTGGATACGGCGGACTCCTTAGCCTTGGCGGCGGCAGCCTTTGAAACTGTAAGTATAGTACCCTCGACAGGCTTCATTACCGCCTTGTAAGCCGCCTGTACGCCCAGTTCAAGGGAATTTGCAAAGTGATTGCAGTCCGCTTCGGAAAGTCCCGAAAGTCCCTTTGACATACCTCTGAAAAGCAGGGACAGGATAACGCCCGAGTTTCCCCTTGCTCCCCTCAGAAGCGCAGAAGCGGCGGCAGATGCGACCTCGGAAATATGCACGTTGTCGGGCATTCGTCTAAGCTCGTCAACGGCGTTTCCGATAGTCATGGACATATTCGTACCCGTGTCGCCGTCGGGAACGGGATATACGTTAAGCTCGTCAACCTCTCGTTTTCTGTTGTTTATGGTAATTGCGGCAGAAATGACCGCATCTCTGAATAAAGCGCCGTTTATCAAAATATAAACCTCCTGTTATGTTCTTTTAGGTTGGATAATAATATCAATAATTATCGGGTAAGTCGTTTTCCAAAAGGACTATCTTCTTCTTCGGGGTCTGATATGCCTGTACCTTTGCAAGGGCGTCGTTTAAATTATCGGCAACGTAAACCTGAGCCATATTATAGCCCGAATCCTTTATACCGTTATAAATAGGCACAGTCTGATTTTTACCCACAAGGACGATATAATCGCAGGCTTTTGAAGCCTCCTGTCCGAACTCGTAGTTAAGCTCCTCCTGCTTTGCGCCGAGTTCGACCATTCCCGGAGTTACAAGTATACGGCAGGCATCGAAAAGTCCAAGTACCGCAAGAGCCGCGCGGCAGCCGCTGGGATTTGAATTATATGCGTCGTCAATGAATGTCACGCCGTTTCCCTTATCCAAAAGCTGCAAACGGTGCGGAACGGCGGCTATACGCTTCACAGGCAGAACAAGCTTTTCCATAGGGATTCCCGTACCGACAGCGTAAGCGATCGCGCCGAGAAGATTCTGCACGTTATGTTCGCCCAAAAGCTTTGTCGTATAGCGGCAAGTCTGTCCGTCGGGCGAAATTACGGTAAACTCCGTACCGCGGTCAGAAACGGTAACGTCGGTGGCTCTCCAGTCGTTGCCCTCCTGCAAGCCGTAAGTCACGGCGTTGGGGTAATTCGGGGCTTTTTTGCGGATAAGCTCGTTATCGCCGTTGAGGTAGATTTTTCCGAGAGCGGATATGCTGTCCGCAAGCTCGAATTTGGTATTTACAACGTTCTCGATAGAACCGAAAGTCTCGAGGTGCTGAGGACCTACGGAAGTGATTATTCCGTCATGGGGATTTGCTATATCGCAAAGCTCCTTTATCTCGTGGACACGGCGCGCGCCCATTTCGCAGATAAAATATTCGTGGGTAGGTTTAAGGTCACGTCTTACGGTGATAGTAACGCCCATAGGTGTGTTGAAGCTTTCGGGAGTTTTCAGCGTTTCGTACTGTGAACTGAGCAGTTCGCTTAAATAAAATTTCATACTTGTTTTGCCGTAGCTGCCCGTAATTCCCACCTTATGAAGCGAGGGGCAGGCGGCAAGCTTTTTTTTAGCATCGTTGATATACCACTTCTGAATAGATTTCTCGATCGGCTTGTTGATTATATTTGACAACGGCACAAGCAAAGGCGTTAAATAAAGTGCGGAGCCTACCATAATAAACGGCTTAATATTTTCAAACCATTTTATTCTTGCAATGTCCAAACCACATTTACAGCGAATTTCTTCACGCCCTAAAACAATGCCCACCGCAAACATTACTGCAACCAGTATAAAGAACGTCGTAAGCATTCTCTTTACTCTTGCCGTGTATACAAACGGTTTCTTGAATTTCTTTCCGGGCTTGTTTGCTATTGCAATACTGATATTGAACAGTGAAAACGCTGCTATTGTAAGAATGTTCACGCCGAGCCAAATCATAGAAAACTGTAAAACAAAGCAGATCAGCGGAAATATATAACGCTTGTAATTTTTCTTCATCCACCACGAATGCTCGGGGGTTTTGTAGCCGTTGAGCTGGAGCATATGAAATTCCCTGAGCGACAGGAATATTATCGAGATCAGCGTAATAACCGCATATACGCAAAATAAAATCAGATTCATTTTATTCTCCTTTAATCAAGCTTCATGAACGAACTCATTACACGATTAAACGTGTACTGCTGTTCAAGGAACGAATAATGCCCTGCGTTTTCAAGCTTTACAAGTCCTGCGTCGGGAATGAGCTTTTCCATTTTTTCGCCGTCCGAAAGCGGAGTAGCCGTGTCGTTCACGCCCCATATAAGCAGCGTGGGGCATTTGATATTCGGCAGAAGCGGCTCTAAATCCTCGTTTACCGTTTTGACAAGCACCTGCCGCATAAGCGGAGAAGCTGCCGCATAGTCTGCGCTGCCCATTTTTTTGCGGAAGTTCTCCAATGCTTCGGGAGCTATCTTCTGCACGATACCCATTGACAGTATCGCCTTGCCTGCCTTATAATAATAAGTACGGAAGCTTTTCTTGTTGCTTTTCGGCGGAAGTATTCCCGCGCTGTCAACAAGGATAACTTTCGTTATCTCAAAGGGCAGGTCTTTGCGGCTGTTGAGCTTGATTATCACTCGTCCGCCGAAGGAATGTCCCAAAAGCATGACTTTTTTTGTATTGTGATCTTTCAGAAAGTCGATAACGAACTTCGCATAGTCGTCAACGCACCATGCAGAGGGCGGTTCTTCGCTTTCTCCGAAGCCCGGCATATCCATAGCGATGACCGTATATTTTTTTGAAAGCAGCTCGATAAGATTGGCGAAAAGCTTTATATTGCTGCCCCAGCCGTGTAGGAGAACTATAATGTCTCCCTCGCCTTTCTGTTCGTAATTTATTTTGATACCGTTTACACTCTTTACCATTTCATCCTCCGTATAAAGATGATATTCTATTCTATGTTTTCTTTCATTGGCGTATACACTATTTATTATATCACGGCGGCGGCGTATTGTCAATTGATTTGAAAGAAAAATCATTTAATTAAGATTCTGATATATTTTTTTATTTTAACTTAAAAAGTTTCGTCTTTTTTGCCTTTTAAAATCACTTATATATAGGACGAGTTTTTATATCCACAATTTAAGGATTTATTTTTCCTTTATTAAGGTCACAGTGTACCGTGTTCTTAATACAGCAATTCCAGTTGAGATGGAGAGGAAAGGAGATGAATAAAAATTTTTCACAGCAAGGCGGAGGACACAGGCGTGCTGTCGCACGGCAAGGACGACAACGCAGTCTGTGAGAAATTTTTATCAGCGAACTCCTTTTTATCTCAATTGGAATTGCTGTAAGGGAACGCCCTCTCTTGCAGGGCGTTCCCTCTCCAAAACCGATTCACGGAATCGGTTTGGGATTCACCCTTTGCGGAGCGCTTAAACGCTATGTGGGGCGTTGCCCCACACCCCACCAAAGGCGCTGCCTCTGGACTCCGCCAAAGGGACACCGTCCCTTTGGAATCCCGATGTTAGTTCACTTTAGTTGTGGATAAAACTCTCAAAGCATAATAGTTTAAATTTTTAAGGAGTTGAGCATTATGAAAAAAATAATAACTTTTCTTGTATCATCGTTTCTTTTGACCTCATGCAGCTCGCAAACCAACGACAAAGCCGTTTCCGAACCCATAGAACAAGCCCCGACCGAGCATGTTTTCACGGAATATCAAGAATCCGACTTTACCGATGTTCCCGTAAAGCTTAATAAACAGGAAACCGAGCCGCCCGTAGCTGTGAAGTCCTTCGACCTGACGGGAATTGAATTTGAAAAAAAGAAGTCCCCATGTACGCTGCCAGAAAATCGCAACAAATATCTTTCGCAGGTCATAATAGACGGGCAGCATATCTCTTTCGTGCTTGACGAAGAACCTCACCCTGACGCTGAAAAAGATTATTTCGCTCCGCTTTTTGAACCCACTTTGCCTGAAATAACCGCCGCTGTCTTTGACGGCGTTTATCTGTACTATATCGCAGATTACGATAATATTTGCGACGGATATATGAGCCACTGTTACGATATTTACAAATACTCCACCGAGACAGGCGAAAACAAATGCGTTTACAGTTGCTCCGATCTTGCCGCGGAAATGCCCTTTTCCATGAAGTGTCACAACGGCAGTTTATGGCTTATGGAGTGCGACGAGGTATACACGGTATTCCGTCTTGACGAGGAAAACAGCGAATTTACGGACTTTCACGAATTCCCCAAAGCAGACAACGCCACGTTTTATAATAACGGCAACGACGAGCTTGTGGCGGCTTTTGTAAGTTATCCGAAAACCGAAAACGAAACGGCGGCGAAATACTCTATATGGGAATATATCGACGATTCGGGGGAATGGAGCGAGAAAACGAACGATTACTTCCAAGACTACGCCCTGCCTGTGATGTACCGTGGAAAACTGATAAGCGAAACTGTCGATGACCGTAACACGGCGGTCGAGTGCGAGGATTTTCTGCTGCACACGGGAATACGCGGCGCAAAGCTTAAAGCGGTTTCCGAAAATCAACTGACGTTTATGGTGGAGGACAATATTTCCACGATTTTGTATACATACAACCTGACCGATATGGAGAGATACGTCCTCGATGTGTCTAATGTGAGCAGATATATGTCCGTTTACCCAATGGGCGATAATCTTATAATGGGCAGCATAAAAAACCAAAGCTTCTTTTACGCCATTCCTGAATTAGGTTCGTATTTCAGCCTTATCAATGCGGAGGACGATGAAACTGTCCATGTACATTCCTGCGGTGAAAAAATTGCGCTCATAAAATGCAACATGCAAAATGATAATTTTATGAATACGACACCGAACGGTTTGATCTACGACCCGATAACCGCTCCCGTACTCAAAGAACTGGTCGTTGTAGGATAAATAAATTAACAAGGAGAAAATATTATGAAAAAATTTATTACTTTTATTGTTTCGGCGTTTTTTCTGACAGCGTGCAGCTCGCAAACCAACGACAAAGCCGTTTCCGAACCCATAGAACAAACCCCGACCGAGCCTGTTTTCATGGAATATTCTGCCGATGAATTTACCGATATATCGGTAAACGTCAATAAGCAGGACACTTCCCCACCCGCAGCGATACAGGAATACGACCTTTCGGATATAACGTTCGGAAAAAAACTTCCAACCTGTCATCTGCCCGAAAACAGAAAAGAGCATTTTTTTGAGATGACCGTTGAGCATATAAATGAAGAAGAACGCAATAAACAGTATCTTGAAAAATACAAAGACTCTTTCGACACGCCCTGTAGTCCAAATATAACAGCCGCTGCATTTGACGGCGAACGTGTTTACTACATCGTTGACTACGACTATCATAGTTTTGCAAACTGCACTCATTGCTTCGATATTTACAGCTACGACCCGAAAACAGGCGAAAATAAATGCGTTTTTGAATATTCGGACGTTTCCCAATATATTGATCCGCTTCAACTGAAATGGCATGACGGCAGTCTGTGGCTGAGCGGCAACGATTCGACCGATGCGGCAATATACCGTGTTGACATGGAAACGGGCAAACTTGCGGACGCCAAAACGTTTTCCGACTGCTTTTATGTCTCGTTTTATGAATACGGCGGCGACAGGCTTATTGCTGAGGTATATCCGGACAACTTCGAGCTTTGGGAACGCAGCGACGAAACAAAAGAATGGGACATGATCTACAGCGGCGAAAACTCTCCAAAAATGTACTGCGGAGAAATTGTTTCCGAAAATGTCGCAGACCGTGAACTCACTGTTGAATGCAGCAGTTTCAAGCTTAATACGGGACTTCGCAAAGGCACTCTTGAAGCAGCTTCACAAAACAATTTAACTTTTATAACCGTGGACAGTGTGTCGTCATTTCTCTATACTTACAACCTGCCCGAAAAAGAACGCTATATCCTCGACCTGACGGCTATCGGAGAATCCATACACGTATATCCTCTCGGCGATAACGTCATACTGAAACAGGGCGACGGCTATTTTGCGTATGTTATCCCAAAGCTTGGCGCGGTATTCAACCTGATGAGTTCGGCAGTATCCGACCCGATGGATCCGAAAACGGGCGAGGTGGCATATTCCGCAATATACGGCGGAAAAGCTGCTCTTTTGAAAACTGCTGAACCGAAGAATGCAATATATTCGTCCGACAAAATAGATTTCACCCCCTCGGAAGATCCGCTGCTCAAAAAATTGCTGATTATTGAGGAATAAATTTTATTTTCGTCTTGACATTTTCTCAATTTATGCTATTATATAGGTATTGCCTTAAATTCAAGGAGAAAATATTATGAAAAAAATTATGACTTTTATTGTTTCGGCGTTTTTTCTGACAGCGTGCAGCTCGCAAACCAACGACAAAGCCGTTTCCGAACCCATAGAACAAACCCCGACCGAGCCTGTTTTCATGGAATACTCTGCCGACGAATTTACCGATATATCGGTAAACGTAAGTAAGCAGGACACTCCTCCACCCGCAGCGATACAGGAATACGACCTTTCGGATATAACGTTCGGCGAAAAACTTCCGCCATGTCATCTGCCCGAAAACCGAAAAGAGTATTTAGGAGAATTGGTTCGGAACCAAATGGAGGGCGGAAGTTTGAAAGGACTTGAGCAATACCTTGAAATATACAAAGACTCTTTCGACACGCCCTGTAGCCCAAATATAAAAGCTGCTGCATTCGACGGCGAACGTGTTTACTACATCGTTGACTACGACTATCATCATTACAGAAATTGCACTCATTGTTTCGATATTTACAGCTACGACCCGAAAACCGCCGAAAATAAGTGCGTTTTTGAATATTCGGACGTTTCCCAATACATTGATCCGCTTCAACTGAAATGGCATGACGGCAGTTTGTGGCTGAGCGGCAACGATTCGACCGATGCGGCAATATACCGTGTTGACATGGAGGCAGGCAAACTTGCGGACGCCAAAACGTTTGCAGATTGCTATTATGTCTCGTTTAATGAACACAGCGGCGACAAGCTTATTGCTGAGGTAAATACAAACCGCTGCGAGCTTTGGGAACGCAGCGACGAAACAAAAGAATGGGAAATGATACACAGCGGCGGAGACTTCCCCTCAATGTACTGCGGAGAAATTGTTTCCGAAAATGTAGCAGACCGTGAACTTACCGTTGAATGCAGCAGCTTCAAACTTAATACGGGACTTCGCAAAGGCACTCTTGAAGCAGCCTCCCAAAACAATTTATCTTTCATAACCGTGGACAGTGTGTCGTCATTTCTCTATACTTACAACCTGCCCGAAAAAGAACGATATATCCTCGACCTGACGGCTATCGGCGAATCAATACACGTATATCCTCTCGGCGATAACGTGATACTGAAACAGGGCGACGGCTATTTTGCGTATGTTATCCCAAAGCTTGGCGCAGTATTCAACCTAATGAATTCAGCAATATCCGACCCGATGGATCCGAAAACGGGCGAGGTGGCATATTCCGCAATATACGGCGGAAAAGCTGCTCTTTTGAAAACTGCCGAACCGAAGAATGCAATATATTCGTCCGACAAAATAGATTTCAGCCCCTCGGAAGATCCGCTGCTCAAAAAATTGCTGATTATTGAGGAATAAATTTTAAAGATATAACAGGGAACTTATGCAGGGGGGACTCTGTCCCCCTGACCCCCTGCCAAAGGGGTGACCCCTTTGGAATCTCTGTTGTCGTGAATTGGACTGTGAAAATCCCCTAATTAGTACAAAACTGTTAGTCTCCATGATTTTCACAGTCCAATTCACGATAATGGATACCAAGAGTTACCTATTTAACAGAAAGTAAAGGATAACAAAATCCTCTGTATAAATTTACTGTAAATCTTAAAATTTTTCCTCGTTTGTTGCATTTTCAGGACTTTTATGCTATAATAATTATAACCGCAGACAATGTTCGCCGTCTAAGAGCCTGTTCAGAATCTCGGCGTGTGCGGATTTTCGTGCATAATTTTGTCGAAGGCAAGGAAAAAATTCGCAGGCATACTTTGTGTATGGCAAGGATTTTTGACGCAGGATTCGGCAAAATTTGTCGAAAAGACGTGCGCGGGGAGATGCTGAACAGGCTCTAAGAGGTGGGAACATTGTCTGCAATTATTATCAGAACAAGGGGGAAAATAAATGGCTGCCGATCTGTTTTCGGACATTGAATACCTGAAAGGCGTGGGAAAAGCCAAAGGCGAAAAATACCGCAAGCTCGGGATAACTACGCCTTATGAGCTGCTGTACCATATACCGAGGGATCATCTCGATTTCCGCACGCACGTCCCGATAATGCAGGCGGAGCTTGATGCGTTCAACGTTCTTAAACTCACCGTTACAAAAAAATTTCCCCCGAAAAGAATAAGAAGCGGTCTCGTTGTCTGCAAAGCCGCCGCTACGGACGGTATAGACGATATTCTCGTGGTCGTCTACAATAACGTCTACAACTTTCACGCCATGAAAGAATTTCAGACCTATTACATGTACGGCAAGGTCACGGGCGGCTTTACACAACGTGAAATTTCTTCGCCGACCTATATTTCCGCCGATTCGCCCGAGCTTATCCAGCCGCTTTACAAGCTTACGCAGGGACTTGCCGTAAACGCCGTCCGAACAAATGTGAAGCAGGCTATTTCACTTCTGCAAAGCTCCCCCTTTGAAACGCTGCCCGAATATATCAGAAAAAAATACGACCTCCCCGAGCTTGTATGGGCGTTGAAAAACGTACACTTCCCCGAAAGCAGCAAGTCCGCCGAATACGCGCGCAGACGTATCGCTTTTGAGGAGCTTCTGAAACTACAGCTCGGTATGCTCATGCTTAAACTCCGCAGGAAGAAAAATACGCCGATCGTCATGGACAGCTCGCTGTCTATGGCGGATTTCTACGCCGCTCTCCCCTTTGAACTCACCGAGGGACAGTCCAACGCCGTAAATGAAATTATTGCCGACCTTTGCAGCGGTTCTTCCATGAATCGGCTTCTACAGGGCGATGTCGGAAGCGGCAAGACTGCCGTTGCCGCCGCCGCCTGCTGCTTTGCCGCAAAAAACGGCTTTCAGTCGGCGATAATGGCTCCTACCGAAATTCTCGCCGTTCAGCATTTCAAGACCTTTAAAGCATTTCTTGAACCGCTCGGTATCAGAGTTGCCCTGCTTACGGGTTCTACGCCGCCGAAACAAAAGTCCGAGATACGCCAAATGCTGCTTTCGGGGGAAATAAACGTCATTGCAGGCACTCATGCGATCATTCAGAAAGACGTGGAATACAAGGCTCTCGGACTTGTAATAACCGACGAACAGCACCGTTTCGGCGTGTCTCAGAGGGCGGCTCTTGCGGAAAAAGGCGATTCCCCTCACCGCCTGATAATGTCCGCAACACCTATCCCCCGTACTCTTGCTTTAAATATCTTCGGCGACCTCGATGTAACAAGCATTCGGCAGCTCCCTAAAGGCAGAAGTCCCGTAAAGACCTACGCCGTTACGGGAAAAAAGCGTGAGGGAGCGTTCGGATTTCTCCGCGCAAGGCTTGATGAGGGCAGGCAGGCTTATGTGGTATGCCCTATGATAGAGGATTCCGAAAGCGACCTTTTCGCCGTTAAATCATATGCGGAAAACGCCGCCGCAACTACCTTGAAAGGCTATTCCACGGCTCTGCTTCACGGCAAAATGAAGCCTGCCGAAAAAGAGGAGGTCATGGAAAAATTCAGCCGAGGCGAGATACAGGCTCTTATATGCACGACCGTTGTGGAAGTCGGCGTTGACGTGCCGAATGCGGCTGTCATGATAATAGAAAACGCTGAAAGATTCGGACTTTCTCAGCTTCACCAACTTCGTGGACGTGTTGGCAGGGGAAAATTTGAAAGTACCTGCATTCTTATAACCGACAATAAAAACGAGGACTGCATTCGCCGCATGAAAATAATATCGTCTACTACGGACGGCTTTAAAATAGCTCAGGAGGACTTGGAGCTGCGAGGTCCGGGGGACTTTTTCGGCAGCGCACAGCACGGTCTGCCGCCGCTGAAAATCGCTTCGGCTGCGGACGTTACCGCGCTTTCCGAGGAAGTTCGCCGCTGTGCCGAGGAGCTTCTTCGCAGCGACCCCGACCTCGACCGACCCGAACACAGGGCAATTAAAATTGACACCCTTAAATTGTTCAACAAAGACGTTGTGGGGTGAACGCCCGATCGTCATAAAGCGAACAAACATTGGGATTCCAAAGGGACGGTGTCCCTTTGGCGGAGTCCAGAGGCAGCGCCTCTGGTGGGGTGCGGGGCGAAGCCCTGCATAGCGTTTAAGCGCTCTGCAAAGGGTGAATTTCCAAACAGTCAGCATGACTGTTTGGAAAGAGGGAACGCCCTGCAAGAGAGGGCGTTCCCTTAATGCGGACACGGGACGTCGAGGGCGCCGTCCCCTACAATTTGTATTTTTGTTCGCCTACATTTTCTTTACACATATGGGGAAGTTCTTCATCTAATTAATAATATAAATTTAAAAATAGAAATTAGTAAATAATTATTTTTTCAAAAAATATATTTAAATCTATTGTAAAAATCTTTTTCATATGATATAATATAAGTGTATAACTTAAAATCAATGCTTAATGCAACAAAAAGGGGTGTGCTGAATGGTCAGTTTTGAAAATCATATCGGTCAGATCTCCGTTTCCGAGGGATATATCACCGAGCTTGTACGCCATGCGGTGTGCAGTTGCTTCGGCGTTGCGGACGTGTGCAGCGTAAGTACCTTTCGCTCCGCCGTTTCCGCTCTCACAAGGGGAAAGCTTTTCAAGCGCAAGGGCGTCGTCGTCCGCACCGATAAGGACGGCGGATTTTCTATAGACCTCCATATAAAAGTCACTTACGGCACAAATATAGCCGCCGCTGTCAGCAGTATAACCCATAAGGTGACTTTCACCGTGGAGGAAGCTACGGATATGCAGGTGAACGCTGTCAACGTCTATGTTGACGAAATGTCTAATTAAGCGACAGCCGATAATTTATCAAGAGTAAGGAGATAGTCATATTATGAAGATCAATCTTGCCGTTCTTTTCGGAGGACGCAGCGTAGAACACGAGGTATCAATAATTTCGGCAGTTCAGGCTATGGCGAACCTGAACAAGGAAAAATACAACATCATTCCCGTGTATATGACGAAGAAAAGCGAATTTTATACGGGAGAAAAACTCACGGACATCAACAGTTTCAGGGACATTCCTGCTCTCCTGAGCGAGTGTACCGAGTGCGTATTCGTCCGCAGCGAGGGCAAAGTGCAGCTTATCCGCCGTAAAATGAAAAAATTCGGCGCAAATCTGATTTCAGATATTGACGTTGCGTTCCCCATAGTTCACGGAACAAACGTTGAGGACGGCGCATTGCAGGGCTACTTGCAGACCCTCGATCTGCCATACGTAGGCTGCGACGTTCTTGCGTCCGCAGTCGGCATGGATAAGTATGTAATGAAAATACTTCTGAAAGAAGCAGGCTTCCCCGTGCTGGACTGCTGCCGTTTTGCCGCATACGACCTTGACCGCGCCGAGGAATGCGCCGACGAGGTAGAGAAGAAATTCGGCTACCCCGTTATCGTAAAGCCTATCAATCTCGGTTCAAGCGTGGGTATCTCAAAGGCTAAGGACAGGGACAGTCTTATCAAAGCTATGGAGGACGCTTTGGCATTTTCAGACAGGATACTTGTCGAGCCTGCCGTAGTTCAGCTTAAAGAGATCAACTGCTCCGTTGTGGGCGACAGCGAATCCGCCGAAGCTTCGGTATGCGAAGAACCCGTACAGGCAAGCGACGAGGATATTCTCAGCTTTGAACAGAAATACGTGGGCGGCGGAAAATCGGGCGGCAGCAAGGGTATGGCTTCTCTTAAAAGAAAAATTCCTGCCGATATTCTCCCCGAACAGGAAAACACCATTCGCCGACTTGCAGTTGACGCTTTCCGTTATCTCGGCTGCTGCGGCGTAACAAGAATAGACTTCATGATAGACATGGCGACCGACAAAATTTACATAAACGAAGTAAATACTATCCCCGGCTCGTTGGCTTTCTACCTCTGGGAACCCAAGGGCGTTAAGTATACCGAGCTTCTGGAGCGTATGATACAGCTTGCGCTGAAACGTCACCGTCAGTCCGAAAAGATTAATTATACCTTCGACAACAATATCCTTGCAATGGGCGGCAGCTTCGGAGCAAAAGGAAGTAAAGGAAGCAAGTTTTAAAGCGGTTTCTTGTTATTAAAGCGTTCTAATATCGGGATTTCAAAGGGACGGTGTCCCTTTGGCGGAGTCCAGAGGCAGCGCCTCTGGTGGGGTGCGGGGCAAAGCCCTGCATAGCGTTTAAACGCTCCGCAAAGGGTGAATCCAAAAACGGTTCTGTGAACCGTTTTTGGAGAGGGAACGCCCTGCAAGAGAGGGCGTTCCCTTAATAGGAACATAATTCATTAAGTTGTAAATAGTGAATTTTAAATAAAAAAATCCCTGCTGTATATCCGACATAGCGATATATAGCAAGAAAAATAGGTGATCAAAATGACTGAGAAAGAAAAACAGCAGGCAGGCGAGCTTTACAATGGCGGCGACAAGGAGCTTATGGCTGAAAGAGCTGCCGCAAAAAAACTCTGCGCCGAATATAACTCCGCAACCTACAACGACTATCAGAAAAAGGAACGCATTCTCGACAGACTTCTTGCGCTGAGGGGCGAGAATACATGGATAGAATCAAACTTCTTCTGCGATTACGGCTACAACATCGTTATCGGCGATAATTTTTACGCAAACCACAATTGCGTTATTCTTGACTGCGCAGACGTGGTTTTCGGGGACAACGTGTTCATTGGTCCGAACTGCGGCTTCTACACGGCAGGTCACCCCATTGACGCCGAGCAGAGAAACAGCGGACTTGAATACGCCAAGCCCATTAAAATTGGCAGCGACGTCTGGATAGGCGGAAACGTCTGCGTAATGCCCGGAGTAACTATCGGCAACAACGTAGTCATCGGCGGAGGTTCGGTCGTTGTAAGCGATATTCCCTCGGGAACGGTCGCTGTCGGTAATCCCTGCAAGGTGATACGAAAGATCACCGAGGCGGACAAGATTATTTAACGTCAAAGACGACGTTATTATAAAACACTGTTCATAACTTAACGGAATTATGTTTCTCCGTATTTCTTGACAGAGAGGTAACTTTTGGCGTCCGTTCTCGTGAATTGGACTGTGGAACTCATGGAGACTAACTGTACCATATTAATTATGTGAGTTTCACAGCCCAATTCACGACCACAGAGATTCCAAAGGGGTCACCCCTTTGGCAGGGGGTAAGGGGTGACTCCCTACAGTGTAGGGAGATGTCACGAAGTGACAGAGGGTACGGGGCGGTTAGCCCAGAGTCCCCCGCTAAAGTTGTAAACAGTGTATTACAAATAATTATTTGACAAAGGACGGTAGAGAAAAATGTTTGAAATTCTCGAAAAGAAAAGTCTCAACCCGACTGTCACGCTCATGAAAATAAACGCCCCGAGAGTTGCCAAAAAGGCTGAACCGGGACAGTTTATTATCCTGAGAACTGACAGCGACGGCGAGCGTATTCCCCTTACAATTGCCGATTACGACCGTGATAACGGTACGGTCACGATCATTTTCCAGATAGTAGGCGCTACAACGGAAAAACTCAACCACCTGAACGTCGGCGACTGCCTGCACGATTTCGTAGGTCCTCTCGGACGAGCTACCGAAACCGAGGGCTTGAAAAAAGTCGCTGTAGTAGGCGGCGGTGTTGGCTGCGCTATAGCGTATCCTGTCGCTAAAAAGCTTCACAGTCTCGGCGTTGAAGTCCACTCGATAGTCGGCTTCAGAAATAAGGATCTTGTTATTCTGGAGGACGAGTTCAAGGCTGCTTCATCTAAATTTGTACTTATGTCCGACGACGGCTCGGTCGGCGAAAAGGGTCTTGTTACCGATGCTCTCAAAAAGCTTATCGAAAGCGGCGAAAAATACGACCGCGTTATCACTATAGGTCCTCTTATCATGATGAAATTCGTCTGCAAGCTCACTAAGGAGTATAACGTGCCTACTGTAGCTTCCATGAATCCGATCATGATAGACGGCACGGGAATGTGCGGCGGTTGCCGTCTTTCTGTCGGCGGAGAGACTAAGTTCGCCTGCGTTGACGGCCCTGAATTTGACGGTCATCTTATCGACTTTGACGAAGCTATGGCACGAGGAGCAAGCTACAAGCCTTTTGAACGCAAGGCTCATGAGGACGCGTGCAATCTTTTCAAGGGGGTAAAGTGAAATGCCTAATATGTCTTTAGTTAAAAACGAAATGCCCGTACAGTCTCCCGACGTAAGAAACAAGAATTTCAAGGAGGTCGCCCTCGGCTACACCGAAGAACAGGCGATAGACGAGGCTAAACGCTGCCTTAACTGCAAAAATAAGCCATGCGTTACGGGCTGCCCTGTTCAGATAGATATTCCCGCTTTTATTTCCGAGGTCGCAAAGGGCTGCTTTGAGGAGGCTTACAAAATTATTACGAAGTCAAGCTCCCTCCCTGCTGTGTGCGGTCGTGTATGCCCACAGGAAACTCAGTGCGAAAGCAAGTGCGTAAGAGGTAAAAAGGGCGAACCCGTGGCTATAGGACGGCTTGAAAGATACGTTGCCGACCGTCACAATGCAATGTCCGAAACTGAGGTCGAAAAGCCTGCTTCAAACGGTCACAAGGCGGCTGTTATCGGTTCGGGTCCGTCAGGACTTGCCTGCGCAGGCGACCTTGCAAAAAAAGGTTACGATGTTACAGTTTTTGAAGCTCTCCACGTTGCAGGCGGCGTACTTTCCTACGGTATTCCCGAGTTCAGACTTCCTAAATCAATCGTTCAGAAAGAAATCGAGGGACTTAAAGCTCTCGGCGTTAAGGTCGAGACAAATACCGTTGTCGGCAAAACTGTTTCAATTGACGAGCTTATGAAAGAGGAAGGCTTCGAGACTGTATTTATCGGCTCGGGCGCAGGACTTCCCCGTTTCATGAGGATTCCCGGCGAGAATCTCAACGGCGTGTACTCGGCTAACGAATTTCTGACGAGAATAAACCTCATGAAAGCCTATAGATCCGATTCTGCGACGCCTATCAACGCAGGTACTAAGGCTGTCGTTGTAGGCGGCGGAAACGTTGCTATGGACGCTGCTCGCTGCGCTAAGAGACTGGGTGCTGACGTTACTATAGTTTACAGACGTACCGAAAACGAACTGCCTGCCCGTGCGGAGGAGGTCGAACACGCCAAAGAGGAAGGTATCAAGTTCAAGTTTCTCACCAATCCTACTGAGATCACGGCAACTGAAAACGGCTGGGTCAAGAGCGTTGTTTGCCAGCAAATGGAGCTTTCCGAGCCTGATGCAAGCGGACGCGCTAAGCCTGTTCCGATCGAGGGAGCTTTCATAGACGTTGAAGCGGACTGCGTTATCATGTCTATTGGAACTTCGCCTAATCCCCTTATCAAGTCAACTACAGAGGGACTTGATACGCAGAAGTGGGGCGGAATTATTGCCGATGAAAACGGACTAACGTCCCGAGAGGGCGTATATGCAGGCGGCGACGCCGTAACGGGCGCTGCTACGGTTATCCTCGCTATGGGAGCCGGTAAAAAGGCTGCCGCCGCAATGGACGAATACATGCAGAACAAGTAAAATTATATCGCTTATGGCTTCGTTTATAAGTCATAAGCGATTTTTTCAATACATTTCATGCGGTTTATCTCTTTTTAAACATTCTCTTACACAAATAAAAAAGGAATCAACGCATTGCATTGATTCCTTATGGCTCCCCCTGCCCGGCTCGAACGGGCGACAACTCGGTTAACAGCCGAGTGCTCTACCGACTGAGCTAAGGAGGAATATAAAAACCGGCACTTTATTACTTTCCCGGGCCGTCACCAGCCAAGTATCATCATCGTTAATGAGCTTAACTTCCGTGTTCGGAATGGGAACGGGTGTGACCTCATTGCCATAAGCACCGATTTTTGGTGACTCGTACCAGAATCGAACTGGTGTTACCGGCGTGAGAGGCCGGTGTCTTAACCGCTTGACCAACGAGCCGGTGGTGCACCATCGGGGACTCGAACCCAGGACCCACTGATTAAGAGTCAGTTGCTCTACCAACTGAGCTAATGGTGCATTTCATATTGCTTTAATATTATATCACAAATCTAAAGATTTGTCAAGCCTTTTTTGAAAATTTTTTCAAAGAAATTTCCAACTGAATAAATCAAAAGTAATTTCAAGCTCGAACAAGCAAAAGGAAAAGCCCTCGACCGATTAGTACTCGCAAGCTGAACGTGTCACCACGCTTACACTTTGAGCCTATCAACCTCATAGTCTTTGAGGGGTCTTAACTTTAAAGTGGGATATCTTATCTTAAGGGCGGCT
>JAGAQC010000058.1 GCA_017622925.1 Ruminococcus sp. | reverse complement strand
CTGTCCTCATTACGGAAAAGTCCCTCGCCTTGCGGCGAAGGACTATACTTTCAACCCAACCATTTATATACCGCATATCGGTCAGCGGTAAACTTTCAACCCGACCATTTATATACCACATATCGGTCAGTGGTAGACTTTCTTTGTACTTTCATTCTAGCAAGCACAAAGAGGAAAGTCAATAGGGCTTTCCATTAAAATTTTATGCAGATAATCGCTAATTATTCCTGTTACGCAGTAAAAGCTGGATTTGAACGATATAGATATAAAATATCGCTAATGCCACTTTTGCACTCTCAAACCCTTATAAAATAAGCGTTCCAGACACTCTAAAGCGTAACATTACTTTGCAGTCGTACACACGATGAACTAGAACTTCTTGCATCATTTCTCATATTCAAACTTACAATATAACATAATTTCTTCAACTTCATTTCTTAGCTTTATAAAGCAAATCTGGATGCTGTTTTTCAAATTTTAATATCTGTTTACTCACTATTTCATCCAGCTTTTTCTTATCAATTCCTATTAGCAGTAAAATAATATACCTATATAGCCAGTCTAATTTTATTGCATAAAATCCACTCTGTGATCCTTTCAGTGTTTTCTTCTGTCGATAATTTACATGAAACACTTTATTTCTAGTTTTCACGATATGGTTCACCAAACTTCTCTTTCTACGATACTCCGTCATAAAAATAGGTTGACCAAATCTTTCTAATATCGCTAGCAGACAACATGCTAAGGTCTTTTTCCCTTTAACAGGAATAATATGTGATTGGTTACAATTAGGACATTTCACTTTACGATTAGTAGTTTTTTCTGGTGTAATAATTATCAATTTTTTCTTCTCTAATTCTTTTGCAAGAGCTTCATAACATTCTGTCAACATAGAAATTCGTACATCAGCAGGCAATCCATTTACATTATTTGCATATAATACCATTTGATTTATAATACCCAATTTCTTTTCTTGAGCAAGCCATTTAAAAAAATATTTTTTGTAGGATTTTTCGTCTAACTCAAAAGGAATTTTATGTAAATATTTCGCATTCTGAAAATACCCCACTTCTACTTTTCGGATACTATCTGTAATGTTCTCATTATCCGCCTCGCAATTTTGCAAGGTGTAAAAAGCACCATCGAATAAATATTCAAATCGCCGAATCTCACCTACCCATGGATATAGTATTTCTAACTCAACAGGCTCATTGCATTTAATCTCTATATGTTTTTCGTTATGTAAAGATACAATTTTAATACAATACGATATGCTATTTCTTTGAAACTTTAATATTTTTTCTCCAAAACATAGGTAATTCTCATTTTTTTCAATCCATACTAAAGTTAAATATTTGTTATGCTTTATGGTATCATACTCTCTGCTGTTGTTCACCACTACACTATTACCCCAAATCGCAATTTGAATATCAGTAAATTATGACCTCTCAACAGAGGTTACAGTGTTTTAATAAAATCCTCCAAAAGCCTTGAAAATAAAGGATTTATCGCAATGTGTTCGCCTTATCTCTTTATACGGTTACACACAAGTTTACTCTTTCCCTCCTTGCTCATAAGGGCAAATGCAAGGGCAAGAAAATCTCATAACAAGAATAAACATAAGTGTGGCAATCGGAGAGCTGTGATGTATGTGCGAATATATTATAACGGAGGATTTTTCAATGGACAAGTATATTTATGATGATAAAAATGGTCTGTGGTATGAACTGCAAGGAGATTATTATATTCCTTGTCTTATCTTACCAACCGAAAAAGAACAGCCTATCGGTTTGTGGGGACAGCGACACTTACGGTATCTGAAAGAATATCGCAGAAGCACCTACACAACGCTACTTACAAGCGGCAGACTGCACACTTACCTTGCCGATATAGATAAACAGGCACAGGAGCGTATGGAAAAGCTTACAGAGCAAATGAAACGGGCGCAGGGTATCACGGAGCAGTTAAAGGCGGAAAATGCTTTGGAATGGACACAGCGAATGAATAACATACGGGCGTGTGCGAAGGAGATTGTAGAAAAGGAAATCATCTACGCATAAGTGCAGAAAGACGGCAGCGATTTCTCGCTGCCGTCTATTGACTTTTCTATGATTTTGATTATAATAAATCATATGATGTAAAACATATGATTTAGAAAAGAAGGAGAAAACTATGCCGCCAAAAGCAAAATTCACAAGAGATGAAATTATTGAAGCCGCATTAAATATTGTTAAAACAGATGGAATTGAAGCTTTAACTTCCAGAGCATTAGGAACGCAACTCGGTAGTTCGGCGAGACCGATTTTTACCGTGTTCAATAATATGGATGAAGTTCAGCAAGCCGTGATTAAATCCGCAAAAACAATGTATAAAGAAGAATATGTCAATAAAGGTTTAATGGAGGAACATCCTTTTAAGGGTGTAGGGATGCAATACATTTTCTTTTCTGTGAATGAGCCAAAACTTTTTCAACTTCTGTTTATGACCGAACAATCGCAAATACCTGATCTAACGGGTGTGCTTCCATTGGTGGAGGAAAGTTATGATGAAATTCTCTTGTCAATTCAAGCAGACTACGGAATAAACAAATTTTTAGCTGAAAAGCTATATCATCATCTTTGGATCTATACACACGGCATTGCAACGCTTTGTGCCACCAAAATGTGCCGCTTTACAGGCACTGAAGTTAGCTCGATGATTACAGAGGTATGTACAAGTATTTTGAAAAATATAAATGGGGGTGAAAAACCATGATTAAAGTGAAAAATATAATAAAATCATATGGAAACGGCGAGAGCCGATCTCAGGTTTTGCAAAGTATCAGTCTTGAAATTAAAGAGGGAGATTTTGTAGTTATTCTCGGTGCGTCCGGATCTGGAAAGTCTACTTTTTTGAATATCATTTCAGGACTTGAACGCCCCGATAGTGGTAAAGTGTTTTATGATGGGGTAGATATTACTGCTCTTTCTGATGATAAATTAACTGCATTCCGTAAGGAAAACATAGGTTTTATTTTTCAGCAGTATTATTTGCTGCCAAACATGGATGTTGACAAAAATGTAAAAATGGGAGCAGATTTAGCAAGCAATAAAGATTATAAGGAAATCATCGAAGCTGTTGGGCTTAGAGAAAAACTACACAAATATCCGAACGAACTTTCAGGAGGTGAACAGCAAAGGGTTTCTGTTGCAAGAGCATTGGCGAAAAAACCCAAGGTACTGTTTCTCGATGAGCCGACAGGCGCATTAGATGAGTTGACAGGCAGACAGGTGCTGGATTATATCTGCAAGTTAAAAAAACAATATGGCTTTACGATTGTAATGGTAACACACAATTCGAATATTGCAGAAATGGCTAAAACAGTCATCAAAATGAACAGTGGTAAAATATCGGGCACTTATCAAAATGAGGTTCAAAAAAACGCTTATGAGATTGGATGGTGACGATATGCTTATTGGAATAAAAAACGCTTCAAAGCTCATTGGTATTTCTATTATCTCCTGCTGCGCTGTACTGGTATGTACAATGTTCTTAAACTTTTATTTGGATGTACAGTCTATTGAGAGTGAAATAACATCGGAATTGTCTATGGTTTTTTACAACGCACAGGTATCGACAGCAAAAGTCGTTTGCTTTGTGAGCGGCGGTTGTCTGTTAATAACTTCAGTTATTATGCTGATGTTTTATATCAAGCATTATATTGATACCCACAAAAAGGAACTTGGTATATTAAAGGCTTTGGGTTATTCAAACTTAAAAATAGCAAAGAATTTCTGGATATTTGGAATCAGTGCGTTTATTGGAACAGTAATAGGCTTCATCGGAGCATTTCTTTTAATGCCAAAGTTTTATGCGCTTCAAAATGCAGATAAAATGCTTCCAGAGATAACTGTACACTTTCATCCGACTATTTTTCTTTATTTCGTAGTATTGCCAACTATATTTTTTTCGGTGCTTGCGATTGGCTACGCTTGGTATAAATTACATACGCCGGTATTACTGCTTCTGAAAGATAACCTGCAAGTTACAGCTAAACTGACCAAACACAGAGCTGAAAAGAGCAGAGATCTTTCATTTATAGAAGACTTAAAAAAGAATACCTTGAAATCTAAAAAAGTGCTTGTGTTTTTCATTATTTTTGCTTCGTTTTGTTATTCTGCTATGACGCAGATGTCGTTCAGTATGAAAGATTTGTCAAGTGAAATGATGGGAGCAATGATACTTATGATTGGTCTTGTTTTGGCCTTTACTACATTATTTCTCGCTATTACAACAGTGATTAGAGGAAATACCAAGACAATTGCTATGATGAGGGTTTTTGGCTATTCACAGAAAGAATGCTGTAAGGCAATTCTTGGCGGGTATAGACCAATATCCTATATAGGTTTTGTTATCGGAACAATATATCAGTATACATTGCTTCGGATTATGGTCGATATTGTATTTAAAGATGTTGCCGGCGTTCCTGTTTATGAGTTTGATCTTCCTGTCATGCTTATTTCACTTGTTACTTTTATTATAGTTTACGAAATCCTGATGTTTGTATATTCTGACAGAATAAAGAAGATCTCAATCAAAGAAATAATGATTGATTGAATGATTGGATTATGCTATGCAAAATAAATGGATATTATGCCCTATCTGTGGCAATAAAACTCGTACAATGATACGGGAAGATACAGAATTAAGAAACTTCCCTCTCTACTGTCCGAAGTGCAAAAAGGAAACAATCATCAATGCTCAGGATATGAAAGTCACGCTTGCAGAACACAAATAAGATTTTTATGTATGCCGCCGCATGGGTAATACCATAGCGGCGGTTTTTCGTACCTATCGGCTGTCTCTGTCAAAGGATTTCTTTCTCTGTCTCGGCTGGTTTCTCTGCTTGCCCTCCGCTTGAAGCTGGCGCAGGCGTTTCAGTACGCTTTCCCGTTCGGGCGGCTTTGCCTGCTCTTTTTTGGCGGGTTTTCGTTTTTCCTTGACCTGCCGCTCCCATGCGGCAAGGTCACGGTTGTACTGCTCCACAACAGCCTCCGCCTTGCGGTAGGTTGCCATGAACGCCTGCACATCGGGATAACCATTCTCTTTCAGAACATCGGGCAGTTTATCCAGCTGTTCAGCGATTTCATTTTCTGTCCGCTGTATCTGCTCTGTGAGCGCCTTGCGCTCCTTACCTTTGAAAATCCCCTTTGTGTCGGCAAGCTGCTGTTTCAGCTTCGGAAGTACCGTATCCTGCAAATGCCGGATTTCTTTCGCCTTATCCTGCGCCTTTATCATCAGCCTTTGCATGGTACGGAACTCTGCCATATCTATCTCAAGGACAGGCTTCGGCGGCATATCGTGTTCACGGATTAGGTTTTGCAGGAAGTCCTTTGCCTTGCTGACAATACTGCGGAACAGACCCGGCAGCCAGCCCTTGTTTTTGATAGACTGACTCGTTTTTTCGTGTATCTCTGTCCGCTTGACTTCTAAAATCTTTGCTTCGGAGATACCCGATAATAACGCCATATCCGCTGTCCTGTTCCATTCCTGCCTTGCGGCATTGTCGGCTTTGATTTCGCCCTCTTTGGGATTGTTCTTGCCGATTTTCTTGGTCGGCAGATAGACGCTGTTTTTATCAAATACCTTTAAGTGCTGCTCAGGATCAGAGATATGGCGGTTGATAAGTTCCGTATACACTTCCTTTACCTCCCGGAGAAAAGGCTCTCCCTTAAAGCGTGTATCTTTGGCAGTAAACAGATGGCTTTCGTATACCTCGCCTTTTTTGATGACGGTACAGCCTTTCCGTATCTGCCCGTCCTCCCCCGTGATTTCCTTTTTGGTGCGGACACGCTTTCCAGTCTCGTCAAAGAACACGCTGCGGGAAGCAATCTTCACATCGGGTTCGGGGAGCAGTTTCCTCTCGCTGAAAATCAGATGGATATGGTAATTCGTCTTGCGTTTGTTGTGGTGGAGGGCGGACACGCACCCCACACCGTACCGCCTGCGGAACTCCTCTGTAAAGTCCGTGAGTACCTGCTGCGGCTCGTATTGCGTATAGATTTCGGGCAAGGCGATAATCAGTTCCCTTGCTTCGATACATTTACCCTCTGTGCCGCTGCGCTGAAACTCCTGCTGGCTTTCCCTTGCAAGATTGCTCCAAAAGGTGCTGTCGGCGGTGCGGTAGGTGGCATAGAGATTTTCCTGCCTTGCATGGCTCGTGATATACGATATTCGCCCTTTGACATTGGGCAGCTTTGACATCTGGATAAAACTGTGTCTCGGCATACATCATCTCCGTTTTCTGTTGTCAAGGTGCGTCCTTTTTTGCAACCGTTTACGGTTGCGGCTGTCGCTGCGGCAGCGGTGACAGCCCCGTATCAGACGCCGCAGGCGGTTGATACGGAAGCCCCCTGCAAGGGCGAAATACCCGGAGTACAAATCGAAGATTTGTGCGAGGGGTGTATTTCGCTCTCAAACGCCGAGGGCTTAAGGTTACTTTCCGAAAAGAGAATGGATGGTCATTCCACTCTGCGGACATCATCGGGCTTCAGAAGATTTCTTCCCTGATTGACCGTCAGAAACCGTTCCAGTGTGTCCCTGCGGATAATAGTCTTGCGCCCTACTTTGAGGACGGGCAGTTTTCCCCATTCCACCAGCTTACGCATTGTACTGGTCAAGCATTTTTGTAACACTTTGTTCGAAAAAATCACTATATATTTCGTGCTTCAAAAGGTGTCATCCAGTTGTTGTATGAATGCGGTCTTACATGGTTGTACCAACCAAATACATATTGCCCTACCGCATCATCCAATGCTTTAGCATTCATAAAATGATACCTATATACCAATTCATTCTTAAATGTTTTATAAAACCGCTCCATAGGAGCATTATCATAAGGACATTCTGCTCTACTCATGCTCTGGATAATTCCCTGAGATTTACAAAAATCCACAAATGTCCATGAACTAAACTGGCACCCCTGGTCACTATGCAGAATCAAACCTGCACCCGGTTTTTCGTTCTTTATAGCTCTTTTGAGCGTATCAACAGCAAGTTCCGTATTGATATAGCCGGAATTTAACGATGCTACTACACAACGGTCATATAGATCAATAATCGTGCAGTTGTACCACAGTTTCCCATTGGATAACCGGATATATGTAAAATCTGTGCACCATATTTTTTTTTTGCATCTGCTGTAAAATTTTGTTTTAAAAGGTTAGGGAATATTTTATTTTTTTCTCCACGTACATAGGTCCTTTTTTTTCGCATGGTTACTGCATGCAGCTTCAGTTCCCGATTCATATATCTGTGAACGATAGTTTTACTTAAGTTTATTCTTTTTCTTGCCAGAAATATCTTCATTACACGGTGGCCAATGACCCTGTTATTGTTATAGTAAATACTTTTGATCTCTTCACATATTTTCTGTTTTTGCTTGCGGTATCCAGCCTTATTGTCTTTTAAATAATTGTAATAGGAATTTGGTGTCATATGAAAATGTCTGAAAAGCCATCTCAGACCAAATATATCTTTATTTTCATCAATGAACTGATAAATCACTAATGGAGTTCCTTTGCGAAGAATGCTGCGGCTTTTTTTAAGAAAAGGTTTTCCTTTTCCAGTTCGGCAATTTTTTTATAAAGATCATGAATCTCTTTTGCATAAGGATTATCTGATTGTGATTTAGAAGTATATTTGCATTCTTCGCTGTATTTTTTTACCCATCCAGAAATAGTGGATTTAGCAACACCATACTCTTTTTCGAGTTGTGAGTAACTTGTTTCCTGCATATAAGCATGGACTAATTGTTTTTTAAATTCTACATCGTACTTTTTTGTCATAATAGTAATCTCCTTGTATCTTATTATATATTATCCGAACAAGGTGTTACAAGATTAGTATACCATTACATATTCCACGTTCAGACAGCTTCGCTCCGAGTCAGTATTCTTTGCATGGAATTTTCTGCTGTTATGGTTGACAGAGCCTTTTCCTGTCATAAAGCTGATCGTTCGCTTCAATCAATATCCTTTCTCCCTGTCCGGGTAATCGGCGCCGGATACGGCGCATAGGCTTTGTTACTTTCGCCGAAAGTACGTTTTTTACCGTACATTCCTCCCAACCGCGCAGCCATAGCAGCGTCCGCATTTCTGCCGCGGTCAATTCTATATCTCCGAATATCTCATTGAGTTCGGCAATCCTCCGGGCTTCACTCTCGTAAAAATATTTGTTCACGTTTCTTGTTCCCCACTCCGGCTGTCGTATCATATTCGCCCTCGTTTTCAAGACCGCAACAACGCAGGGTCTATATCTTTTGCAACCTTGCAGGCATCAAGTCCGCAAATTCTATACACTCTGCATTGTTGCGCTGTTGCCTTATTCCGGCTTGATTTTATCCAATTCCCAATACCAGCTATTATTTATCCGCCTTGCTCTGATACCCAATTCCTTTTTTGCATTTTCAAGTGTCCGTCTGGATATACCCTGTTCCTCTGCTAGATTGAAAATCTCATTGCTCTGCATGGCATTGTTTGTTTCCGCTACCTCCCGGAGCAAACGCTTCGCCTGTTCCAGCTTATTCGCTCTCGGAGCGATATCGCCCAGCACTTCATCAGCGGTAATCTCATAATCTCCGAGCCAGTGAAAACCGTCCTCCGATAATTCAAAGGCTTTCGGGTGTCCAAACGCCGCCAGATTGTTTTTTATCTGGACTACCGCCCTTATATTTGCTTCGCCCTCCACTCTGCCGACCAGCAGGACGCTCCTTGCCACCGCAAAGAAATCAATGGAACCCATGCTCCGGTATGCCGCCTTATTTCCAGCCTCTTTGTTCATGTGCCCTACAAGTACAATGGCACATTGATATTTCTCCGCCAGAGCCGCCAGCTTCTTTGTCATATCCCTTGCTTCATTTGCCCGGTTCATATCCATACCGCCGCCGAGATACGCCTGTATCGGGTCTAATATCAGCAGCTTCGCCTTTGTCCTTATGACCGCTTCTTCCAGACGTTCATCTATCACGGAGCTTCCAGCCGGGGTTTCACCGTATCGGCAAGCCCGTCCTCTGTACTCTGGTAAATCACAATCAACGGCTCCGTCAGCTTCATCTCGCTGTCTATGCCCTCGCCCTTTGACAGCTTTGCCGCTATATTCAGCACCAGCGTTGTTTTACCGTCTCCCGGATTGCCTTGTACAATCGTCAATTTTCCATAGGGGATAAACGGATACCACAGCCACGCCACCTCCTGCGACTGTATCTCCGACATTTTAATCATCTGTAATTCTGTTTTGATTCCCTCCATAAAGTCCTCCATTTCTGAAAAATTTCATTGTCACTGGAAGAAACCTCTGCTATACTTGAATTGTGATTGTTGATAACAGAGGTTTTCCAGTTATCACAGCCCTAACAGTTGCCGCTGTCGGGGCTTTTTTCTTCGCCTTGCCACAGATACTTTGCACCGTCCAACATCCAGAGAATTGCTTTCAGCATATCCAGACAGTCATTCCTCATGTCCTGCAATCCATCCGCAGATAATGTGACTTCTGCCTGTTCAAACTGTTCTGTCACTTCCCGGATATTGGTCTGCATGATTTTCAATTTCTCCACCAACTGATAAATCAGCTCTTTCCTGCCGACCACGCACACCCGGTTATAAATACAGGAGCGTACAAAGTAGTCCTTTTTTGACATTCCACTTGCTAAAATCTTTGCTTCGATTTCTTCCCTCTCTGGGCGAAATTCGGAAACTGATTGTCGGATATTTGTGTGTGCCGCTCATTCTTCGTCCTCCCTGTTATTCTCCATTTCCAGCCTGTCCGCAAGCTCTCCCTGTTTATTTGGGTATAGATGTGAATAGGTGTTCAATGTGGTTTCGATTTTTTCATGCCCCAGACGCTCCGCAATCGCAAGCGGCGTGAAGCCCATTTCCACGAGTAGAGAAGCGTGCGAATGTCGCAAATCGTGTATTCGTATTCGCTTTACACCTGCCACCTTTGCCCCTCTGTCCATCTCGTGATGAAGATAAGATTTTGTGACCTGAAACAATCTTTCGTCCTCTCCGGCTTCATACAGCATACCGATATATTCCTGCATTTCTCTGTGGCATTTTGATTGTCCGATTGCTCTTTACCGTCTTAGGGGAAGTAATGACATCTTTTCCCTTTAACCGTTGATAAGATTTACTGATTGTAACTGTCTGCCTGTCAAAATCGAAATCTGCCGGAGTTAAAGCTAGCAGCTCACCCATTCGTATTCCGCACCAATATAGCATTTCAAAGGCATAATAAGACTGTGGCTTATCCATCATCACATCGGCAAACTTCAGATATTCCTCTTTCGTCCAAAACAACATTTCTTTGTGTTCCTCACTTCCCATTGTCCCGACTCTCTGTGCCGGATTAGAGGGCAGATGATAGAACCTTACCGCATGATTGAAAATAGCACTAAGCTGACTGTGAATGGTTTTCAGGTAAGTCGGGGAATACACTTCCCCGTTTTCGCCTTTGTAGGCAAGCAGCTCATTCTGCCACGCTATCACGTCCTTTGGCTCAATCTCTCCAATCTTACGCTGTCCGAAATAAGGAAGTATCTTCGTCCGTATCACATGGCTTTTGGACT
>JAGAQC010000057.1 GCA_017622925.1 Ruminococcus sp. | reverse complement strand
CTCTTTCAAAACAGTCCACAGGACTGTTTTGAAATTCACCCTTTGCGGAGCGCTTAAACGCTATGCAGGGCTTCGCCCCGCACCCCACCAGAGGCGCTGCCTCTGGACTCCGCCAAAGGGACACCGTCCCTTTGGAATCCCAATGTTAGTACACTTAAATTTCCATGTTATTTTTTAAAAAGCTCTCCAAATTCGCTCCACTTGTTAGTGAAGTGTTCCTTAACATCGTTCTGCAAAAGCAGAAGAACTATCGCTCCGACATCGACTGCCGCTTCAATAAGATATATGAGCGTACCGGGAAGATGCGTCAGATTATGCGGTAAATTTGTAAGCACCGTGATAGCAAGTATCGCCGATACTGCAATGTTCAGATACTGCAATCCGCTGAACATGGCAGCCGCTGCGATAACGGCGAAAATCAGATCGCCGATATTCAGACCTCCGCCGAGTATCATGTTCAGTATAGATTTCAAAATAAGATATGCTCCGACAATAATTACGTAAGTTCTGCCTTTGGCGTTATTGGTCGTCATTGCTTTCCCTCCTCAGTCAGCAAAGAGCCGATGTCAAGCCGTTCGCCGTCAGCCCACAAGCCTTCGAGCTTGTAGAAGCTGCGTGTGTCCTTATAGAATACATGGACTATAATATCGCCATAATCAAGGATTATCCACGTATTTCCCGTATCGGACTCGCGTCTTTGGGGTTCGATCCCGCGCTGTGAGAGCTGAAATTCCACCTCGTCCGCAAGAGTACGGGCGTGAGTGTTGCTCGTACCGTTTACAATTACAAAATAGTCGGCAAGTATCGTCAGGTCGGCAATTTTTATCGCCTGAATATCCTCGCCCCTCTTGCTGTCAAGAGTTTTAATTATAAGTTCAAGTCTTTCCTGCTCAGTCATATTCATTCTTCCTTTCGCCATGGTATAGCATTCGGGTCACGTACCGGCTCTGTAGCGTTTTCAAGCTCGTCAAGAGTAGCTCCCGTATCGTCGTAAAGCTCGTATTCATAGTCTGTAACAAGCTCGACGATAGACGTATCGAGACTTGTCATTATCTTCTGATACGGTCTGTAATACTTGTTCAGCAGGTCGATAGTCGCCTGCTTGTGAACGGAATACACGGAATAAGCGTTTCCATCGGCAGCGTAAAACTTAGCGTCCTCTCCGGGAACCATATTGACCTGCGCGTCCTCCATTGAGATAGTAGATGCAAAATCCGCTATTTTTCCCAGATCGCCTACCGAAAGATCGGTATACATGAGATCCTTATCGTAAATTTCCTTGATATAGCTGTAAAGCTTTATGCGTCCCTCGTCCTCGACGATATTCATAAGCTTGTTCATTGCCGCAGCCATGAAACGCCGCTGATTCTGCATACGTCCGATGTCGCCCGTCAGCCATTCTTTTCTGAAACGCATGAACCACACCGCCTGATTGCCGTCAAGGGTAACGTCGCCCTCGGGAATGACCTTATCGGGTTCAAATACGATCTCGTTATCAATATGAATTGGTATACCGCCGATAATATCGACGATCTCAACAATATCGTCGCAAGTAGTCGTAACATATGCGTCTATCGGTATGCCGAAATTCTCCTGCACCGCATTTACAGTACGCTGAATAGGCGGATTTATGGTCGGGTCGCCCATTGTGTAGATACTGTTGAACTTTCTCGTTACGCTGCTCGTATAGTCGGGCAGACACGTATCTCTCGGTATTTGCAGGATATTCAGCTTGCCGTGACCTATATCGAACTGCACTACCCACATAACGTCCGTATTGTATTCGTCAGGCTCAAAACCGAGAACAAGTATGCTGTACTGTCCCTCGATAAGCTGCGGAAGATCGAGACCGTCGTTATAATCAACTTCAACAGCGTCGGGATCAAGGTTCAGATTATTCTGTATTCCCGATTTGTCAAGCTCGCCCTCTTTTGCCGCCGGTTTAAGGTTTTTGATATAATTAATTATGGAAATATTTCCGCCGTTTTCTTTGTCGGAAAGTATCGGTATATTAAGGGTCAGCGTAAACGAGATGACCAACGCCGCCGCCACGGAAGCAAACTTTATAAGACCGTTCACCAAAGCGTTCTGTTTTTTCGCTTTTTTCCCGTGCTTTTGTTTTTTTGAACCGTGAGACGCCGCTTGTACGCCTTTTTCATGAGGCTGCGGAACATACCTTGGCTGCGGCTTTGGCGGAGCTTCGTGTTTACCGTGATACTGTGACGGCTCAGCTTCGTATTTACCGTGATATTCGGACGGGTCAGCCTCGTATTTACCGTGGTATTCGGACGGGTCAGCCTCGTATTTACCGTGGTATTCGGACGGGTCAGCCTCGTACTTACCGTGATACGGCTCACGCCCTTTATCAGCCCTTACCAGTCTTTTCAGCGGCTTAGGACCGTTATCTCCCGAATGAAACTCGTTGTTTTTCATTTTGATCCTCTTTTCGTTCTGTCAACAAAACTTCAATATATCTATTTCTTTTTATCTTCCTTTAGCAGACGTGTGTAGAAATTATATCCCTCAACGGTGCAGACGGGAAGAAGTCCGCCCTTTTTCACTACGTTTTTTAACGAAAAATTGAAAGCCTCCAGCATTGCTCCGTTAAGATCGCTGTACACAGCCTTTCTCATTTTGTCAACGTCCTTGTAGCTTCTGTCGGCGGAAACAAGGTCGCCCAGATAGACTATTTCCTCCAGCCTTGTCATTCCGGCTCTCCCGACCGTGTGGAAACGAATGGAATTTATTATATCTATATCCTCGACCCCGAAAACGCTTTTAACAAAATATGCGCCTGCAACTGCGTGCCACAGCGAACGGGTCTCAAGCTCCTCACGGCAAACGGCGAATCCGCTTTCCAAAACAAGACGCTTCTGCTCCTCGGCAGGCAGCTCCTTGCATACATCGTGAAGAAGTCCCGCAAAATAAGCCTTATCAGGGTCTTCGCCGTATTTTTCCGCCAATTTGCGGCATTCTGCGGCAACGTTCAAAGAATGCTGGTATCTCTTTTGCGAGAGATGTTCTTTAAGGTATTTCTTTTTTTCATCGGTATTGTAAAACAAAAAATCACCTCAAATTAATTTGGATAAATTTTTCTTAATGATATATATTGTACTACATTTTCGTCAAGATAGCAAGAGAAATTTTCATTTTTTTCAATTTTTTTTCTGATCTCCGTAGAAGATACTTCTACGGGCTGTGCGCTGCAAATATAAATTTTCCCGAATTTACGCAGTTTCTCCGCTTTTTTCTCCAGTTGTTCACGGTCGCCGTCGTTTCTCGAAACAACAGCGAGCGCCGCTTCTTTCAGTATGTCCTCAAAGCGTTTCCATTCGTCAAAGCACATGAGCATGTCGCTGCCGACCAGCAGAAAAAGCTCGTCGTCGGGAAACAGCCGCCGAAATTCCTCTATAGTATAAACGGTATAGCTTTTCCGATCGTTTTTCAGTTCATAATCGCACGGAAAAAGACGTTCATGCCCCTTACACGCAAGCCTCAGCATAGCCATTCTGTCCTCGCCCGAAGCGTATTCATCGCTTGAACGGTGCGGACTTATCCTCGACGGGACAAGATACACCCTGTCCAGAGAAAGCTCCTCGGCTGCCGATTCCGCCAAATGGATATGCCCGTTATGCACAGGATTGAAACTGCCGCCGTAAATGCCTATCCTCATTTTGATTTCGGGATATTCTCGATAACAGGCTCTTTGGGGTTGCGCTTGAAAAGCACGAACTTACTTCCGATGACCTGCACAACGTCTGCGCCTGTCTGCTCTGCAACGGCGTCCGCAGCCTCTCTTGCAGTCCAGCCCGAGTTGTCAAGAACTCTCAGCTTGATAAGCTCACGTTTTCTCAGAGCCTCGCCTATTTCTCTGCAAAGCTGCTCGGTAACGCCTCCCTTGCCTACCTGAAAGATCGTTTCATATTCCGCCGCAATACCCCGAAGATATGCGCGTTGTTTACTTGTCAGCATATTACTCACCTTTCTTTTCCAGACGTTTGAACAGCTCTCTGAGAGCCGCACCTCGGTGGCTCAGTTTATTTTTTTCCTCCGAGTCCATTTCCGCCATTGTTCTGCCGCCGCACATGAATATCGGGTCGTAGCCGAAGCCGTTTTTTCCACGTTCCTCAAATCCGATACTGCCGTGACAACTGCCGTTTACGGTAAACTCGTTTTCGCCGTCAACATACGCTATCACGCACTCAAAAGCAGCCCCTCTGTTTTCCTCGGGAACGTCCTGCATTTCGGCAAGGAGCTTTCCGCATTCCTCACCTTTCGGAGCGTAACGTGCGGAATAAACTCCCGGTCTGCCGCCGAGAACATCAACGCAAAGTCCGCTGTCGTCCGCAATAACAGGGCATTTCACAATATCATATACCGCCTTTGCCTTTATCATGGCATTTTCAGCAAAGGTAACGCCGTTTTCCTCGGGTTCGCAGTCCGCGCCTGCTTCACGCTGAGAAATTACTTCAATTCCGAGTGGAGCAAGTATCTCTCTTGCCTCACGAAGCTTATTTTCGTTATTTGTAGCAAAAACGATTTTATTCATTATCGTCGCCCTTCTTTCCGAAAAGTCTGCTGAAGAAGCCTTTCTTTTTCTTCTTTTCTGGAACTTCCTCAACTATGGGTTCTTCCTCAGTCTCGGTGATTTCCTCGGCTATAGGTTCTTCCTCAATTTCGGGAACTTCCTCAGCTATAGGTTCTTCCTCAGTCTCGGGAACTTCCTCAACTATGGGTTCTTCCTCAATTTCGGGAACTTCTTCAACCTCGGGAACTTCCTCAACCTCGGGTTCTTCCTCAATTTTGGGAACTTCTTCAACTGCGGGTTCTTCTTCAACATCGGGAACTTCTTCAATTTCGGATTCTTCCTCAACTACGGGTTCTTCCTCAACTACGGATTCTTCCTCAGTTTCGGGAACTTCCTCAACATCGGGAGATTCTTCAACTGCGGATTCTTCCTCAGTCTCTGGAACTTCCTCCGCCTTTTCGGTAGCCTTGCGTTTAGCTTCGTCAAGGTCAAACAGAGCGTCCACAAACATACGGCTGTCAAACGGCTGTAGATCGTCTATTTTTTCGCCTACGCCGATAAGCTTAACGGGTATGCCGAGTTCATTTTTAATTGATATAACAATACCGCCCTTTGCCGTGCCGTCAAGCTTTGTAAGGACAATTCCCGTAATGGGAGCAGTCTCGCTGAAAAGCTTTGCCTGACTGACGGCGTTCTGTCCCGTTGTAGCGTCAAGGACAAGGAGTATCTCACGGGAGCAATCCCCTGCCTTGCTGTCGATAATGCGGTTTATCTTTTTAAGCTCCTCCATAAGATTTTTCTTGTTATGAAGTCTGCCTGCGGTATCAATTACGACTATATCGCAGTTTCGAGCCTTTGCCGCTTCAAGCGAATCGTACACTACCGCGCCCGGGTCGCTGCCCTCGGCATGTTTGACAATATCGACGCCGGCACGTTCAGTCCATACCTGTAACTGGTCGATAGCCGCCGCACGGAACGTGTCCGCCGCCGCAACAAGGACTTTTTTGCCCTCCTGCTTGAACTGATGACATAGCTTTCCGATAGTAGTGGTCTTTCCTGCGCCGTTTACTCCGATAACCATTATAACGGCAGGAGAAGCCGAAAGATCGAGCCCCGTATCCTCCCCCATAATGTCGGAAATTACCTCGTGTATAAGCTCCATAATATCGTTGGGATCGGTAATGCCGCGCTCCTTGACAAGCTTGCGTACACGGCTGCAAATCTCCACCGAGGTGTCAACGCCGATGTCGCTCATTATCATCTGCTCCTCAAGCTCCTCGAAAAGCTCCTCGTCTATTTTGGTAAATGAATTAAATACTCGCTGAAGTCCTCCAAGAAAGCTGTCCTTGGTTTTTTTCAGACCCTCTGCGATTTTAGAAAATAATCCCATAATATCCTCCATTTATGGTATTAGTAACGCTTACTGAATATCGGCGACGTCCTCCTGAAAATCCACCTGCTCCATTTTAAGGAGCTTGGAAATGCCGTCCTCCTGCATTGTAACGCCGTAGAGGACGTTCGCCTCCTCCATTGCGCTGCGCCTGTGAGTAACAAGAACGAACTGCGTGGTATCGGTAAAATTTTTAAGATATTGAGCGTACTTTCTGACGTTCACCTCGTCGAGAGCCGCGTCTATCTCGTCCAAAATACAGAACGGAGCAGGACGAAGTCTCAGGATAGCAAAATAAATGGCAATAGCCACAAAGGACTGCTCTCCTCCCGAAAGCGAAATAAGGTTCTTAATGACCTTTCCGGGCGGCGCAACGCTTATCTCGATGCCCGATTCAAGGACGTTTTCGGGGTCGGTGAGGATAAGCTCCGCCTTTCCTCCGCCGAAAAGCTCAACAAATATTTCCTTGAAATTTGAATTTATCACACGGAAGCTTTCCTCGAAAATACGGCACATTTCCTCGGTGAGGTCAGAAATTATCTTTTCAAGCTCACGTTTTGAATTCTGAACGTCCGCAAGCTGCGCCGACATAAATTCGTACCGCTCCGACACTTCCCTGTACTCCTCAACAGCGTCAACGTTTACGCTGCCCAAAGCGCGTATCTTGTTCTTGACAGACGTAAGCTCCGCCTGTGAAGCGGCTATATCGTCCGTTTTTTCGGCATTCTGCAAAGCCTCCGAATATGTCATCTCGTAAACGTCCATGAGTTGACGGATAATGCTGTCGGAATCGCGTTCAGCCGCTTCACGCCGTTCTTCAAGACGAGTTATATCGCCCGAAAGCTTTTCCTTTGCCTCGTTGAGCTGCTTCATACCCTTTTGTATTTCGCCTGCAAGACGGTTCTGCTCGGCGTGGACGTTCTGATAACGCTGTATCTCCGCCGCATAACGCTCCGCATTTCTGCCCGTGTTTTCAAGCTCCGCGCTCAATCGTTCAATTTCCGTCTGCTTTTCGGAAATTATTCTTTTCTGCCGTTCGATCTCCTCCTCGAAACGGCTGCTGCCGCTGTCAAGAAGTTCTATTTCCGACTTGATACGTTCAATATCCGAATCCCGAGCCTGAATATCCTTTGAAAGCTCCATATCACGGATTTTAAGCTGCGAAAGCTTTTCCGAAAGCTCCGCCCGTTCAAGTCTCAGCTTTTCACGGCTGTCCTGTCCCTCGGCAAGCTTTTTTTCCGCATTTTTTATCTGTTCTTCCAAAGCCGCCGCTTCTTTTCGGGCGTTGGCTTCCGCTTCTTTTGCAGCCGAAATACGGTTTTCAAACTCAGTTTGCTGACGGTCTGAGTTTTCCGCGCTCGCCCTGAGCTGCTCCACAAGAGCGTTAAGGCTCGTCAATTCGGCGTTTATACGTATCTGAGCCGCCTCGCATTCGGAAAGCTCCGACCTTACGGATTCCCTGTCATATCTGAGTTTTTCCGATTCCGCGCGGAGCTTTTCCATTTTTGCGTTAAGCTCCTCACGCTGCGCCGTAAGACGTGTTATTTCGCCGTCCAGTCCGTCTATCTCGTTTTTACGTGTGATAACGCCCGCCGACTTCTGAGCCGAACCGCCCGTAAACGAACCGCCTGCATTTACCACCTGTCCGTCGAGGGTCACTATACGGAACTTATATCCGTATTTTTTTGCTATATTTGCGGCGGAATCAATATCCTCCGCAATTACGATACGTCCGAGCAGCGAAGCGATTATGCCGCTGAATTTTTCGTCATAGGAGACTATTTCGCTTGCCTTTGCGACATATCCATTGCAGTTTTCAAGACCGCTTTCACGCAGTTCATAGCCCTTTACCGAGGTTATCGGCAGAAAAGTCGCGCGTCCGCCGTGCTGTTCTTTTAAAAATCTTATGCCACGTTTTGCGGAATCCTCGTTTTCAACAATGATATTCTGCATTGCGCCGCCCAAAGCCGTTTCAACGGCAAGAGCGTATTTTCCCTCAACGCCGATATTCTGAGCGACCGTGCCGTATATGCCGCCGAGCCTGCCCTGTTTTGCCGCTTTAAGAATCTGCTTTACGCTGCCTGCAAAGCCCTCCATGCTGTTTTCAAGGTCAACGAGTATCTTTCGCCTTTGCTGACAGTTTTTCAGTTCGTACAAAGCTTTCTCGAAGCTGCTCTTAGCCTGTTCAAAGCCGTCCTTTCGCGAACTGTAGAGCCGTTCAAGACCGCCAAGCTTATTTTTAAGTTCAGCCGTTTTTTTCACATTCTTGTCAAGCTCGGCTGTATTTTTTTCGATTTTTTCATTATATCCGCCGACCGCAGTTTCAATATCGTTCGTACTGTCAAGCAGCTCGTTCAGACGCTTTTCATCGTCGGTCGCCTGCTGTTTTGCGGCTTCTGCGGCGAAATTCAGCTCGCTGCGCCTGATATAGAGGTCGTTTATCTCGCTGCCTGCCTTATCAACGGAGTCCCCAAGCTGAGAATTTTTTTCCTCCGCCGCCTTAAATTCCTTTTCAACGGCAGCTATCTCCTCCAGAAGTTCGGCTCTCTGCTGTTCCAGTGAAGCGATCTTCTTCTCGGTCTCCTTTATACGCAGTTGCAGGTCGCGCCTTGTTTCCTCGGAATCCTCCATGCTTTTTTTAGCCTTGCGGATAGCCTCGGTACAATGGTTTATATCGTTCTCAAATACGGCAATATCGGACTTTTTCTGTGAGGACTCCTGCTCCTCCTCGAGCATTTTTTGTCTTAGTTCGTCCGACCTTGCGGTGCATTTCTGCATTTCACGATAGCTGCTTTGAAGCTTTTCTTCCTCCCGTGCGATGTCGTTTTCGGTATTTTCGTATTCGCCGCGGCTGAGAAGTATTTTCTCGTCAAGCTTATCGAGCTTTTCTTTCAATTCGTCAAGACGGGTTATCCATACGGAAAGCTCCAAACGCTTTCTTTCCTCCGAAAGCTTTATAAATTTCTGCGCCTTTTCGGACTGTATTCTCAGCGGTTCGACACGGCTTTCCAGCTCGGACAGTATATCCGAAAGCCTGAGCAGATTCTCCTGTGCCGATGTAAGCCTGCGTTCGGCTTCAAGCTTTTTGTAGCGGAATTTCGATATACCTGCCGCTTCCTCGAAAATATCACGCCGTTCGCTGCTTTTTGCGCCGACTATCTCGGCGATACGTCCCTGACCGATTATCGAATAGCCGTCACGACCAAGACCAGTATCCATGAAAAGCTCGTTGATGTCTTTAAGGCGGCACGCTTTGCCGTTTATCATGTATTCGCTCTCTCCGCTTCGGTAGAGCTTTCGGGTAACGGCTACCTCATCGCCCATATCGGAGAGCGTATTGTCGGAATTGTCGATATTCAGCGTAACGGCGGCAAATCCCATAGGCTTTCTCGCAACAGTACCGGAAAAAATAACGTCCTCCATTTTGTTGCCTCGGAGCGTCTTTGTGGACTGCTCGCCGAGTACCCAGCGAACCGAATCGCCGATATTACTTTTTCCGCTGCCGTTGGGGCCTACCACCGCCGTCAAGCCCTTGTCAAAGGTAAGGCTTATTTTGTCGGGAAAGGACTTAAAGCCCTGTATTTCCAATGATTTAAGGTACACAAATTCACCTCCTCAGTTCAACCTTATATTCCGCAACATTTTCATCGCCGATAATTTTAATATCTATGCCCTGTTCGCTGAAATGCCTGATATTCGACCTCCGTTGTCCGACCGCTTTACTTATACATGACGGATCAACGGCAACGATATGCTCCCCGTGTATTTTTTCAACTTTTTTTGATAATTCTTCTTCGCCGTAATTCTGAGGATATTTCATGTCCGCCATTTCAAAAAGCGAATCCCATATAAGGTCCTTGTAGATCGCGTTTTCGCAGAGTTCACGGAAAGCGGGGTGATAATATCCGCCGATCATATCCTTTTCGACAAACTCGCTTGCGTGGAGTCCGCATTTTATTACTCTTACGCCCTTTTCCTCAAATAAAACGATAAGCTTTGCGCATAATGCAGTCATTTCGTCAAAGGACGGCATTTCATAAACGCCCTTTTCATAAAGCTCTCCAAGACGAGTTCCTTTGAGAACAACTACGGGATATATCCTGACCGTATCAGGGTGCAGACCGACTATAAGATGCGCCGTGAACATATCTTTCATAAGATTGCTTTTGTACAGTCCCGTCATCATCTGCAAGCCCAGTTCAAAGCCGTATTCCCTGATGAGCTTGCTTGCATTGAAAACATCTTCCGCCGTATGCCCACGCTCGTTCGCTTCAAGCACATCGTCGCACATGGACTGCGCGCCCAGCTCGATAGCCGTAACGCCGTATTTTTTCAGTATATCGAGAACTTCACGGTCAATGCGGTCGGGACGTGTGGAAATGCGTATGCCCTTGAATTTCCCCTCCCCCGTAAATTCGTGAGCCGTTTCGAGAAGTTCAGTCATATAACCTCGGGGGATCGCCGTAAAGCTGCCGCCGAAAAAAGCTATTTCCGTGTTTTCGGGGGACTTTGCCTCACCAAGAGCTTTCTCACAGACTGCCCTTACATCGTCCGCAGACGGCGCATGCTGAGTACCGCTGATAGTCCTCTGGTCGCAGAAGCTGCACCTGTGGGGACAGCCGATATGCGGTACAAATATCGAAATATTAGCGTGCTTCATACGCTTGTATTGTAGCCCATAAGTTCAAGGGCTTCTTTCGCCGCAAGCTGTTCTGCGTCCTTTTTGCTTCTGCCTCTGCCCTTGCCGATGACCTGAGAATTGAGCATTACTTCGACTACAAAACGCTTGTTATGATCGGGACCTTCTTCGCCGATAAGGACGTATTCCACCTTTTCCTCGGGATTCTTCTGAACGACCTCCTGAAGGACTGTTTTAAAGTCGCCGAAAGCCATTTTTGCGCCGTGAACAAGGTCGCTGGGGATAAATCGGAGAATGTGCTTTCTTGCCGCTTCTATCCCTCCGTCGAGGTATACGGCGGCAATGACAGCCTCGAATGCGTCCGCAAGAATGGAGGGTCTTTCACGTCCGCCCGTATTTTCCTCGCCCTTGCCGAGAAGAATGTACTCGCCAAGACGAATACGCTGCGCAAAAACGTGCAGGCTCTTTTCGCAGACAAGCGACGCCCGAAGCTTCGTCAAGTCGCCCTCCGCAACGGAATGCAGGTGCTTGTAGAGATAGTCCGAAACGACCACCGAAAGCACGCTGTCGCCCAGAAACTCCAATCTTTCGTTGCTGCCGCCGGGATTTTTCGTCTCATTGGCATATGAGGAATGGGAAAGCGCGTTTATCAGCAGCTTTCTGTCCTTGAATTTATAGCCGATAAGTTCTTCAAATTCTGAAATATTTTCAATATCATTCATTATCATCATTCCTTTGGGAATTTACGTATTTTTCGATAGATTCGATAACTCTGCCGTCAACGCATTTCTGCGCCTGTCTCACGGCATTGAAAAACGCCTTTGCATCGGAGCTTCCGTGAGCCTTGATAACAGGCTTTTTAACGCCCATAAGAGCCGAGCCGCCCGTTTCTCTGTAATCCATCTGTTTTTTGAGAAGCTTTATTTTATTGAGGGAGAACACAGCTCCGACCGCGCCTATGCCCGAGAAAATCCACTTCATTTTCCGTGAGAAAAACGAACCCATACCCTCGTAAAGCTTTAGCGTGATATTGCCCGTAAAGCCGTCCGTTACGACCACATGGCAGTCGCCCTTCGGCAAAGCTCTCGCCTCGATATTTCCCACAAAATTAAGTCCAGAATTTTTCAGGAGCTTATACGTTTCAAGTTCAAGCTCTCTGCCCTTGGAATCCTCCGCGCCTATGTTGAGAAGTCCCACCCTCGGAGACTTTATCCCCATGACCTTTTCCATATATGCGCTGCCCATGACCGCAAACTGCAAAAGCATTTCGGGGCGGCATTCCGTATTTGCGCCTGCGTCAATAAGAATAAAGCACCCGTTATCGGTCGGCAGCATCGGCGCAGGAGCGACGCGTTTTATACCCTTGATACGCTTCACGATAAATGTCGCGCCCATTACCAATGCGCCCGTACTTCCGGCAGAAACAAAGGCGTCGCCCTTATTTTCGGCAAGAAGCCGCATTCCCAGCGCCATAGAAGTATTCTTCCCAGATTTTATTATTTCAGACGGTTCGGTATGAATATCAAACACTTCGTCCGTATGTACTATCTCCATACCGTCAAGGCTCAGTCCGTTATCGGCGGCGCACTTTTTTATCTTCTTTTCGCTCCCCGTGAGGATCACCTTTATTCCAAGCTCCCTGACCGCTCTTTCACAGCCCTTTATAACTTCAAGGGGAGCATTGTCGCCCCCGAAAGCGTCAACTATAATTTTTTCCAATTCTTTCAAGCTCCCCTTTCAAAGCGGTCACGGCACGGTTTGCGTATGCGCCGTATTTTTCCTTTTTGTCACGTATTCTTACGCCAATATCGGGCAGTATCCCCATATTTGCGCCCATAGGCTGAAATTTGCCGCTGTTGAAGCTGTCGCTTATATAGGCGGTCAATGCGCCGAGCATAGTCTCACGGGGCAGACACAGCGGTTCAAGTCCGAGTATGCTCCTTGCCGCCGCCGTACCTGCAATAATACCGCTTGCGGCAGACTCCATATAGCCCTCGACTCCCGTTATCTGTCCTGCAAAATAAATGTTTTTATTATTTCTCATGGAAAAATCGGCATTCAGCAGTTCGGGACTGTTTATAAAAGTGTTTCTGTGCATAACGCCGTAACGCATAAATTCGGCGTTTTCAAGTCCCGTTATCATGGAGAAAACTCGCTTCTGCTCGCCGAATTTAAGATTCGTCTGAAAGCCCACAAGGTTGAACAGCGTAGCCTCTTTGTTCTCACGTCTGAGCTGTACCACGGCATACGGACGTTTTCCTGTGCGTATATCCGTTATCCCCACAGGCTTCATAGGACCGAAGCGCATGGTGTCCTCTCCCCTTGATGCAAGCACCTCGATAGGCATACAGCCCTCGTAAACGCTGAACGGGTGAGTTTCAAAATCTTTCAACTGCACTCTTTCGGCATTGACAAGCTCCCGATAAAAAGCGGTATATTCATCTTTATTCATGGGACAGTTGATATAGTCCGCATCGCCTCTGCCGTACCGTGAAGCAAAGAACACTTTCTCCTTGTCAAGGCTTTCATATGTCACTATGGGAGCGGCGGCGTCGTAAAAGCTCAGACCCTCGCCGCAAAGCTCCTTTATTACATCAGCCATTGCTCCGCTTGTAAGCGGTCCTGTGGCGATTATGCTTATTCCCTCGGGCAGACGGACGACTTCCTCCTCGACTGTCTCTATTAGCGGATTCTCTCTGATTTTCGCTGTAACGCTGTCCGAAAATTTTTCCCTGTCTACGGCAAGCGCGCCGCCTGCCTCCACGGAATTTTCCTTTGCGCAGGGAACTGTCAGCGAACCGAGCATTTCCATTTCCGTTTTAAGCAAACCTGCCGCCGATTCGAGCCTTGAAGCTTTCAGCGAATTGGAACAGACAAGCTCCGCAAAGCCGCTGTACTTATGCGCAGGACTGAATTTTTTCGGCTTCATTTCATAAAGTCGGACGTTTATGCCGTACCTCGCCAAAGCCCACGCCGCTTCGCAGCCTGCAAGTCCCGCTCCGATAACATTAACGGTAACGCTCATTTTTTCAGCTCTCTTTCATAGTTGCAGCCGACGTTTTCACATATAAGCTTGCCTGATTTTCCGCCCTTGTTGAAAAGAGTTTTTCCGCACTCGGGGCATTTCTCGGCTGTCGGAACGTTCCATGTCATAAAGTCGCACTCGGGATAGCCCTCGCAGCCATAGAAGCTTCTGCCCCTTTTGGACTTTTTTAGGAGCATTTTTTTGCCGCATCTCGGACAACAGCCGTCCGATTCCGTAACAAGCTGCTTTGCGTTTTTGCATTCGGGGAAACCGGGGCATGCAAGGAACTTTCCGTATCTGCCGTACTTTATGACCATATTTCTTCCGCAGTTTTCGCATATGATGTCAGTTTCCTCATTGGGAACTTTTACCCTCTTGCCCTCCATAGCCGTTTCCGCTTTTTCAAGGTCGGCGGCAAAGTCCTTATAGAACTCGTGAAGCGTTGTCACCCAATCCTTGTCGCCTTTTTCCACCTCGTCAAGACTGCTTTCCATGTCGGCGGTGAACTTAGCGTCCACTATCCCCTTGAAATGCTCTTTCATAAGCTCGGTTATGACTTCTCCGAGAGCAGTCGGCTTTAGCTGTTTTCCCTCATGCTCAACGTATTGCCGAGCCATAATTGTTGAAATGGTCGGAGCGTATGTTGACGGTCTGCCGATACCGTTTTCCTCCAAAGCCTTAATAAGCGATGCTTCCGTATATCTCGGCGGCGGCTGAGTGAAATGCTGATTTCCGCTGATTGATTTCAGTTTCGGCTTATCTCCGACAGCAAGGGGGGGAAGCTCCTTTTTGGAAGTATCCTTGCCCTCCGCCGCCTCCTCGTAAAGAACTGTAAAGCCGTTGAACTTCACGGAATAGCCCGAAGCGCGGAAGATGCAGCCGTTTGCCGAAATATCCGCAGACATGGTATCAAGCAGGGCGTTAGCCATCTGACTTGCAATAAACCTCGACCACACCAGCTCGTAAAGCTTGTACTGATCGCTTGTAAGGCTCGATTTCACACGGGCAGGGGTCAGGTCTGGCAGAGAGGGACGTATCGCTTCATGAGCGTCCTGAGCGTTGCTTTTGGATTTGAACGTTCTGGGCTTGTCGGGAAGATATTCCTTTCCGTAGACCATTTCGATGTACTGAGCCGCCGCAGCCTTTGCCTCGTCCGATATACGCAGACTGTCCGTTCTCATATAAGTGATAAGACCTACTGCGCCGATGCCCTCGATGTCAACGCCCTCGTAAAGCTCCTGAGCGGCTTTCATGGTGCGTTTTGAGGTAAAGCCAAGCTTTTTGGACGCCTCCTGCTGCATTGTGGAGGTGATAAACGGCGGCGCAGGCTGCTTTTTGGTAACACGCTTTTTAACGGCAGTCACTTCGTATTCTGCGCCCTCAAGACGTTTTAGCAGATCGTCGGCAGCCGCCTGATTCGGAATTTCAAGCTTTTCTCCGTCCACCGACAAAAGAGCTGCGTCAAATACTTTTCTTGAACCCGGCGCAGTAAATTTTGCGTCGATAGACCAGTATTCTTTCGGCACAAAGGCTCGTATCTCGTTTTCCCTGTCAACTACGATACTTACGGCAACGGTCTGGACACGTCCGGCAGAAAGTCCCCTCTTGACCTTTTTCCAAAGGAACGGACTGAGCTTATATCCGACAAGGCGATCGAGAATTCGCCGCGCCTGCTGAGCGTTCACAAGGTCGAGGTCGATCTTGTGCGGATTGCTCATTCCGCTGTTTACGCCCGTTTTCGTGATCTCATTGAAAGCTACTCTTATATCGTCGTTCAGATCGAGTTTAAGGAGCTGTGCGATATGCCATGAGATAGCTTCGCCCTCACGGTCGGGGTCGGTAGCAAGGTAGACTTTTTCGCATTTCTTAGCACGCTTTTTCAGCTCCTTGATAACGTCGCCCTTGCCTTTCATGTCGATATACTGGGGTTTAAAATCATCGTCCACATCAACGCCCAGCTTGGATTTCGGAAGATCGCGGATATGACCCATTGAAGCCACTACCTCGTACCCCTTGCCGAGATATTTCTGAATTGTCTTAGCCTTTGCAGGCGACTCAACTATAACTAAATTTGCCATTTGATAACCTCATAATCTATTTTCATGAAACAAATTCAGGTGACATCTAAAAACCTGTTTGGTAAAGCAAAAATCAGATAGGTGCGGCAGATGCAAGGAAAGTGTCCGACGGCGGGCTGTCGCCCTCCGAGGGCGCTTGACGCAGTATATGCCGTGCATAGCTGATTTTTGTCAAAAGAGGTTTTTAGAGGTTGCCTTCATATAATCTTCCGGGACACGCTTTGACCGCCCCGATGATCTCCAGTTCCGTAAGTTCGATCATAAGCTTTGCGGAATCTATTCCCAATTTTGTGCAGATAACGTCCGCATGAAGTCTGCCCTCCTTATGGAGCAGCATAGCGATGTCACGCGCAAGTCCCTCGGGAATGCCGTCAAAGCTTATTTCGTCGTCGGCTTTATTTTTATTGTCGGCAGTCTTCTGCGGAGTCTCGGAATGCTCTTTATTTTCAGACGTAACGACCTCTCCCTGCTCCATAAGCTCATGTATGCAGGAAACTTTCGGAGCTTCTCTGCGCTGCAAGGGCTTAGTGTCAATTATATAGGCAAAAGCGTCTGATTTTATATAAGCGTCCGCAGAAGAACCGGGTTTAAAAAAATCCATTATATCCTCCACGCTCATTACAGGTACTGCGCCCTCCCTCAAAAGACGGATATTTCCGCCGAACGAACCGCTGAAAATATCCGCAGGCGGAAGTACGAACAGTTCCCTGCCCTGCTCGGCTGCAAGCTTTGCGGTAATGATAGAACCCGAATTTTCCGCAGCTTCAAACACTATGGCAGCTCTGCCGAGAGCGGAAAGTATTCTGTTCCGTTTCGGAAAGCTGCCTCGGTGAGGACGTGTTCCGGGAGGATATTCCGAAACGAACACACCTCCCGAAGCGATGATCTTATCCCTGAACTTGAAGTTCTCCTTGGGGTAATCAACATCAACGCCGCAGCCGAGAACACAGGCGGTAGGCAGTCCGAGTTCAGCCGCCGCCATATGAGATGTAATGTCTATACCGACCGCAAATCCGCTCACGATAACAAAGCCTTTCCGAGCAAGCTCGGAGCATACCCTGCGGCATGCGGAAATACTGTAATCCCCCGCATGCCTCGTACCTACCGAGGTAATGGTCTTTGTTCCCGTCAGACAGCCGATATTTCCCTTATAAAAAAGCACGGGAGGCGGATCGGCGATATATCGGAGCTGATTCGGGTATTCGTTTTCAGAATAAGCGGCAATGCCGATACCCATTCTGCCGCATACCGCAATAAGCTCCTCGGCATTTTTTAAGCTGTACGAGTTTATATTTTTTCTTTCGCTGTCAGTGAGATTTATAAATCTGCTGTCGGAAAGTATCTCGCTGCATGCCTCCTGCGCCGTTTCGCAGATATTCATAAGCTGCCATAAGCGGTGACAGCCGCCTCCGAATATCATACCGAGCCATACCCAGTATTTCTTGTCGTTCATTTTTTCAGCTCCCACATAAGTATTCCCGCAGCCATTGCAGCGTTAAGAGAGTTTATAGTACCGTTCATGGGTATAGTAACACGTCTGCCGCAGCGCAGAGCGACGTCCCTCGGCAGACCGTTCCCCTCGTTGCCTATAAATATTGCCTGAGTACCCCCGAAGCCGCATTCGGTGATTTTTTCCGCATCAGAATCCACAACTGCGGCAGATGTCGCCGCACCGCCGCTTTCAAGCAGCTCAAAGAGCCTGTCCGTATCGTTTTCAACAAAAATATCCATGCGGAACACCGAACCCATAGTAGCCCTTATTACTTTCGGGCTGTAGAGGTCGCAGCTGCCCGAAAGTATAACGCCGTCAATGCCGAGAGCGTCTGCCGTGCGGATTATCATTCCGACGTTGCCGGGGTCCTGAAGCCCGTACAAAACGGCATATTTGCCGCCATCGCGGAAAACGGGAGCTTTGGCGGCAGGTATCTTACAGACCGCAAATACCCCCTGAGTAGTATCGGTGGAGGAGATCTTATTTCCAAGTTCATTTGAAATAACAAGCGTTTTTGCATCTCTCAAATCAGCCTGAAACAGAGTACCGCCGAATTTTTCCCACGCATTTTTTGTCATTATAAGGTGAGTTATTCCGCCGTTCTCACGGACGGCGTCCTCAACGATACGCAGTCCCTCCAACACGAATAAGCCGTATTGAAGTCTTTCTTTTTTTGAAGAAGAAAGCTTCTGATACAGCTTTATAACAGGATTGTCCTTAGATGTGATAATATTTTCCAATAGTCAGAACCTCCGAATATCCGAGCCGCCTATCGCCTGCATATGCCTGCATCTATTACGAAAAACGCCGAGATAGGTGCTTACAACAAAACACGCTCTTTATCAAGAACGTGTTGTCGTAAGTAATCGTAAATTAAAGAGCAGCCTTAGCCTTTTCAACGATAGCGGTAAATCCTGCTGCATCGTTTATAGCGATCTCGGAAAGCATCTTTCTGTTGAGTGTGATGCCTGCCTTTTTGCAGCCGTTCATGAATGTTGAATAATTCATGCCGTTTATCTTTGCGGCAGCCGAAATTCTTGCGATCCAAAGCTGTCTGAAAGTTCTCTTTTTCTGCTTTCTGCCGATGTAAGCGTAATTGCCTGACTTCATAACAGCCTGTTTAGCCATCTTGAAGTGCTTGCTCTTAGCGCCCCAGTAGCCCTTTGCAAGCTTCAAAGTTTTATTTCTTCTCTTGCGAGTCATCATTGCACCTTTAACACGTGCCATAATCTTATACCTCCGAAATAAATATAATTAAACGTTTCCGAACAAATTTTCGGATCACATATAGGGAACGAGCTTCTTGATAGTAGGAGCGTTTGCGCTTCCGGCAACACCTGCGTTGCGGGCGATCCTCTTACGCTTTGTATCCTTCTGGGTAAGTCTGTGTCTCTTGTTAGTGTGCTGATACTTTACCTTACCGCTGCCTGTGATCTTAAAACGCTTTTTAGCGCCGGAATGAGTTTTAACCTTAACCTTTGCCATTTATTTTTCCTCCTTAATTAGAACCTGTCAGTTCTTTTTGGGACTGACAAACATGACCATGCTGCGTCCCTCCATTTTAGCCGGCTTGTCAACAGAACCTGCTGCGGAAACAGCCTCCTTGAAGCGGTCAAGAAGATCCGCTCCCAATTCCGGGTGAGCTATCGCTCTCTTGCGGAACCTTACGGAAACTTTAAGCTTATCGCCTCCCTGAAGGAATTTGACAGCCTGATTGACCTTGGTCTCAAAATCGTGAGTATCAATTGTGGAGAACATACGTATCTCCTTGATAGCGACTATCTTCTGATTTTTTCTTGCTTCCTTTTCGCGCTTAGCCTGCTCGAAGCAGTACTTTCCGTAGTCCATGATGCGGCATACGGGCGGAGTAGCCTGCGGAGCTATTTTAACAAGGTCAAGATCCTTGTCGTAGGCTAATTTCTGTGCGTCTCTGGCAGACATAGTGCCAAGCTTTTTTCCTTCATCATCAATAACGAGCAATTCCTTATCCCGAATATCTTCGTTGATCTGCAGTTCCTGTTTGCTAATGTTCAAGCACCTCCGGACATAAAATAAGTGAGTGCAGAAATATCCACACTCACACAATACGCACATATCCATTTCGGTTATTAACATATTGACCGTTTAAGCTGAGCCTGACGGTGAGAACGGACTTGTTCTGCTTTCTTACCAAATTAGTATACACCATTTTCCCGAAATTGTCAAGGGTAAATTTACTTTTCGTCACTTTTCACTGTTTTGTCATCAAAAATACCCTTGATTTTGTCCCATACAGCAAAACGTATCTCATATTTTTTCGGATGATACAATATATCGAGTTCTTCCTCGTTGAAAAGAGCTTCGGCGGATTTTTCCTCTTTGACCTCCTCAGAAGAAGTCTCTTCTTCGCATGCGGCAGGTATACATAGCGGCGGATACATCACGCACCACCAGTTTTTACCCTGCGCAGAGCCTATCTTCACACGCAAAGCACGGTACTCCCCCGCAGGCATGGTTATATCGCCGTAAACTCTCTCGTCAAACACTACGTCCGCCAATTCGGCAGTTACGGGAAGGTCGCAGCCGTTTTCCCGAAGTATGCTTTCGGCGGCTTTTTCGATCTCGTCCAGTTTCTCCGACGCCGTTTTCTCCGCTTCGGAAAGCGAGTCCGATTCGGTAAAAAGTCCCATTTCAAGAAGTCCGTCACGTACTTTCAGTTTAAGCGACTGGTCGTATTCGCTGTCGGACTCCGCAAGGATATGAAGTCTCAGAACGCTGTGTCTCAGCTTTTCGAGCCGCATTCCGTCCCGAATAACGGCTGCTCCGTTTGATATAAGTATACTGAGGATAAGTCCTCCGCCAAGAATAAGTCCCATATATTTTTTCATTAATATCACCTCATTCACAGCATTGACCCGACAAAAGAAATTATTCCTCATATTGTAATTTTTTTCCTGTCAAATTCCTGATTTTTCGGCAGAAAATGCAGTCTATGGCACGGTTTTTCGGTCGAAACTCCCAAAATCGCCCCGAATCCCCGGTAAAACGCTCGATTTTTTTTGCTTTACTAATCCTTGAAAAATTTATACAATTATATAAAACAGTATTTTCAGCAAAAGGAGACTTGTAAAAAAATGAAAAAAACAGCAATATCAATTTTGACGACCCTTGCTTTATTTAACGTTCATATGAAAGCTCCGTCCCTCGGAACGTCCGCCGCCGATGAAAGCAAACCCGGTTACGTCTATACTATAATAGACAACGAAGCGACTGTTACCGGCTTTGAGGGCGAACCCGTCTACATCGAGATACCCGAGACTGTCGAAGGCTGTCGGGTCACGGAAATACGCGACAACGCTTTCTATGAATGCGGAACTCTCAGGCACATCACTCTGCCCGATACTATCGAAAAAATTGGTCACCACGCCTTTTACGCCTGTTTTTCCCTCGAAAGCATAGCCATTCCCGATTCGGTCACGGAGCTTGGAATGGGCTGCTTCTGCGGCTGCGAATCCCTTACCTCCGCCGACCTCCCCGACAATATCGCAAGACTGCCCGAATCATGTTTCCGAAGCTGCACAAGTCTCAAAAGTATAGAAATACCGCAGAATACAACGGAAATTGGCGACTTCTGCTTCAGCGGCTGCACCTCGCTTTCCACTGTCTCTATCAGCGACTCGGTTACGGCTCTGGGAGACTGTTCCTTTTATATGTGCAGCAGTCTCGATTCCGTGTATATACCGCCGTCCGTTGCGGACCTCGGGGTCTGCTCAGTCGGCTACACTCCCACGGACAACGGCGCTTCTCAGGTCGAGGACTTTACTATATTGGGCAAAAAGAAGTCCCCTGCCAAAGTCTACGCCGACGAAAACGCCCTCACCTTTGAAAATGCCGACGACGCTGTTCACGCTTTCGCCATACAACGTGTAAACGGTCAGAGAGTCTCCGTACCGTCGGTATTTCTGCTTATCGGCGGAATATTTGTTCTTCTGCTTGCCGTTTTGTCGCTGAGAAAAAATTTTCAGCGCAAAAAATGACATATTTTTAAAAATTTCTCAAAAAAACTATTGCAATTTGCTGAAAAATGTGTTATGATATATATACCAAGTATTTAATTGTCTCATTTTATTAATTAATTGAAAATTAAGGGATGATCAAATCGAGACAAATAATTATAATGGAGGTATTAAAAAATGAACAAATTAAAAAAATTCATTTCGGCGGCTGTATGTACCGTAATGGCTGCTTCTCAGCTTACAGCTTCTATACCTGTCGGAAACGCTGCCGAAGAACTTGCGGATTCCCTTGCCAACGACTCGGGTCTTGACGTGGATTTCGCCCGCGCATTGCAGTATTCTATCTATTTTTATGATGCAAATATGTGCGGCACCGAGGTAGACGAGAACAACGCCTACAAGTGGAGAGGCGACTGCCACACCTATGACGCTAAGGTAAAGCTTACCGCAGGTATCACGGACTTTGTAGGAACTAACCTTTCTCAGGAATTTATCGACAAATACAAGGACGTTCTCGACCCCGACGGCGACGGCTGCGTAGATGTTGCAGGCGGTTTCCACGACGCAGGCGACCATGTTGAATTCGGTATGCCCGAAAACTACTCCGCCGCTACCCTCGGTTGGGGCTACTACGAGTTCAGGGACGCTTACAAGAAAACCGGTCAGGACGCTCACATCGAGACTATTCTCCGATATTTCAATGATTACCTTATGAAGTGTACCTTCCGTGACGAAAGCGGCAAGGTCATCGCGCACTGCTATCAGGTAGGCGACGGCGACATCGACCACAGCTACTGGAATTCCCCCGAAGTCGATGAAATGGGCAGACCTGCGTTCTTCCTTACAGAGGCAAATCCGTCAACCGACTACGTAGCCTCCGCATGCGCTTCACTTGCCATAAACTACCTTAACTTCAAGGACACCGACCCCGAGTACGCCGAAAAGTCTCTTGACTACGCTCAGGCTCTTTGGGATTTCGCAAACTCCAATCCCCTCGAACTGAGCGACAACGCCGACGGTCCGAAAGGCTACTACCGCTCCGAAAAATGGGAGGACGACTACTGCTGGGCTGCCGCATGGCTCTACCTCTGCACAGGCGACAAGAGTTCCCTTGAACTTGCCGCGCCCTACTACGATTACTACGCTCCAAGCGGCTGGTGCTACTGCTGGAACGACGTATGGAGCGGCGCAGCCTGCGTTTGGGCAAGAATAAATCAGGAAAACCCCGAGCTTGACCTTATCAACATCATAAGAAAAGCTCAGGGCAAAAACGAATATGTTTTTGAAAACATCTGGGAACAGGTCGCTAAATGTCTCCCTACATGGAGAGCGCTTGAATCTCCTCAGGGTTACGCTTTCCTTAATCAATGGGGTTCTGCGCGTTACAACACCGCCATGCAGCTTATAGGTCTTGTCTATGACAAGTACACAAACGACGGCAAGCCCGGCGAATTTTCCGAATGGGCTAAAGGTCAGATGGAATACCTCATGGGCAAAAACGACCTTACTTTCAAGGAAGCCGAGGATTTAGGCGAAGGCGCTCCCACTCACGGCAGCAGAAGCATGATCGTAGGATATAATGAAGATTCAGTTAAATATCCTCACCACAGAGCAGCTTCGGGTCTTACAAAATGTGAAGACCCCGATGAGCATAGATACGTGCTTTACGGCGCATTGGCAGGCGGTCCCGACGGTCAGGACGGTCACAGGGATATAACAAAAGACTACATCTACAACGAGGTAACTATCGACTACAACGCCGCATTTGTCGGAGCGAGCGCAGGACTTTACGAATACTTCGGCACGGAAGATATGCAGCCTACCAAAAATTTCCCACCCGACCCGAAATTCAGCGGCGCTGAAGGCGGCGGCAACAATTACTGGGTAAACGCCTGCGGTATAGACGACCTCAATGCGGACGGCTGCGGCGTTACGAAAGTATCGTTTATGGTCATGACCGACTCTACTAAAGCTTCAAAGGATATTTCCGTGCGCTATTATTTCAGCTCCAAGGAAATTGCGGACGTCAGCAGCGTAAAGGCTTCCGAGCTTTACGATCAGGCGGCGGTCGAAGCTGCTCCTGCCGACGGCGTTATCACCGGTATTCACAAGTACGACAAAATGGACGATATGTACTACGTTGAAATAAAGTTTGACGATTACACTATCGCTAACTCGGGTAAAAAGTACCAGTTCACAGTAGGCATGTACTACGGCGATAAATGGGATCCCTCAAACGACCCGAGCTATGACGGTCTGACTATTTTCAAGGAGGACGACGCGTTCTTCGGAACAGGCAACGAGGTCAAGACAGAGGGTATATGCGTTTACGACGGCGACGTTTTTGTCGGCGGAGTTGAACCCGACGGCTCAGTTCCCGTAAAACCCGAACCCACCACTCAGGAACCTACTGACGAGCCTATAGCTCCCACTTCTCCCTCATCTCCTGTTGAAGCAGAACTCATAGGTGACGCAAACTGCGACGGACAGGTCACTATCGCCGATTCTACAGCGATCTTACAGGCTCTCGGAAATCCTGACAAATACGGACTTTCCGAACAGGGCGCAAAGAATGCCGACTGCTGCAATCCCGGCGACGGTGTTCTTCCCTCCGATGCTCTTGCGATACAGAAAGTAGACGCAAAGGTTATCACAAAGCTCCCCGAAGTTACTAAATAATCACTGTCTACAACTTTAGTGGGGGACTCTGGGCTAACCGCCCCGTACCCTCTGTCACTTCGTGACATCTCCCTACACTGTAGGGAGTCACCCCTTACCCCCTGCCAAAGGGGTGACCCCTTTGGAATCTCTGCTGTCGTAAATTTACCTGTATAAAGCCTCCTTATTTACTTGATATTTAAGTCTGCATGGCTTTATACAGGAAAATTTACGATAGTGTGTTCTAAAAGTTACCTCTTTAACAGAAAGTAAGGGTAACAAAATTCTCATAAATTGTAAACGGTATATTTAAAAACGGCGAACCTGAAATACGGTTCGCCGTTTTCACATTTTTTATATACTTCATTACTTAACTTGTCTGTAATCATCAATAAGACGAATAATTATATCACGAAGCAGTTCAACCTGATAATCGCCTATTATCGGCTCTAAATGACTGCCGCCTACTCCCGAATCGTCCGTCAGGAATACGTATGTTCCATTTGTGGCAACAGCAAGAACACGTGCAAAAATTTCCGTATAACGATCGGAATTTGACGAAACTACGGGAACTACATGTATTCCCTGCTCGCTCGCGGCATGTATAGCCCTGTCAAGCTCCGACTTAGTTCCGCTGTGGGGAGGAGCGTCAAATATAAGGAACGCAACCTTGACCGCCTCGCTGTCCCATTGAGTGTCAGCCAATGTCTCGGTGAGTATTTCCGCCACAGCTTCGGGGTGATCGCCGCCTCCCGTTGCAATTTCGGCGTTGAGACAAGCGGAGATCTCGGCTGTATCGGAAGTAAAAGGATTACATTTCGTTACATATTCGTCACCCTTATCACGATAGAAATTAACGGAATACTCAATGTTGTCCGAGCCGACAGCCTCCGCAATAGAGCCGAATTCGCTTTGCAGAAACAGCATTTCGTCACCCATTGACCCCGTAGTATCGAGAATGAACATGACCTGCATTTTCTCATACAAGCTCTCGGGCGTTTCGAGGACTGCCTGCATAGTTTCGTTAATTGCAGACGTCTGTTCGTCCTCCTGACCGCCGTCATCGCCCTGCTCGTTCATTTCAATGGGGAGCTGCTGTGACGCTTCTCCCGATACCACATTGACAAAATCAAGCTCCTGCGGCTCTGTATCGGGATAAAACAAATACGCCGCGCCGTCCTTTCCGCTGACTGCCGACCATACCAAATTTCCGTCCTTATCCACGAGAACCGCCGTAACATTCGGCAGAGGAGTACCTGCACCGTCTGTGATCTCAACCTTGATACGCCTTGTGACATCGAAACAATATTCGGGCAGAGTTATCGTTCCCGATGATATAAGATTTCGGAAAAATCCCCAGTTATCGTTGTCGTTCCACTCGCCTGCCGTAAGAACGCCTATCTTATCGCTGTTATCAATTTCTTCATGGACTACCCCCTGTTCGGGAGCAGCTTCGGGACTTTCCGCTATGTCCTCCGCCGCAGATCCATCAAGTCCGTCGTCCGCTTCGTCGGCGGAGGACTCGTAAGCGTCGAACGACTCTCCTTCGATCGGTGCAGCCGTCGAGGAATAAGAGCAGGACTCTTCATCACTTCCGCAGCCGGTAAGACCTGCCGCCATAGTAATACACATAAGATATGCCACAGCTTTTTTAATACTCATAAAAACACTTCCTTTTGATTATTAGACCTCCTCGGAAACCGGGGAGTACTGTATGGCGCAGGATTTTTTGCGCTCGGCAAAGTCAGATTTCCGCAGGAATACTGTATGTATTGCAAGGAAAGCTGACAAAGCCGAGCACTAAAAAAACAAGTCAGACAGTGCTTTTCAGTTTCCGAGGAGGTCTTTTCTGAATTTGCTCTTTTCTGCATTATATCACGGTTTGGGGCGTTAGTCAATGAGTTTCCGAATATGTTAAACGAAATGTAATTTCATTGTAATTTTGCTTTTTTTAATGTAATTCTATGGTAATTATTACATAAATTTTGAAATTATTCGGATTGACTTTAGTAACTAAAATGTGATATAATGTTAAGGAATTATTTTTTTAGTAAGGATACGGCGTACTGTGTTCTTAATAAGGGAACGCCCTCTCTTGCAGGGCGTTCCCTCTCCCAAATCGGTTCAGTGAACCGATTTGGGATTCACCCTTTGCGGAGCGCTTAAACGCTATGTGGGGCTTCGCCCCACACCCCACCAGAGGCGCTGCCTCTGGACTCCGCCAAAGGGACACCGTCCCTTTGGAATCCCAGTATTATTTCGCTTAAGTTATGCAGAAAGGATTGAAAGCCAAAATGAGTATTTTTGACGTGTTCGACAGAATTTCACAAAATTCTCAGACACCAAGAGGTAAAATAGAATATATAATAGCAGGACTTGGCAATCCGGGGCTTGAATACGAGGGAACTCGCCATAACGCCGGATTTTTCACCGTTGACGTCCTCGCAGAACAGCTCGGCGAAAACATAAACCGCCTGAAATTCAAGGGCAAGACCGCCGAGGTCACTGTAAACGGAATACGCTGCCTGCTCCTTAAACCCACCACATACATGAACAACAGCGGAGAATCCGTAGTGCAGGCTCTTGAATTCTATAAGCTGGACACCGACCGCCTTATCGTTATCTACGACGACATTTCCCTCGAACCCGGCAAACTCAGGATACGCCGCAAGGGCAGCCACGGCGGTCACAACGGCATACGCAGCATTATTGAGCTGACGGGTAAGGACGATTTCCAACGTATAAAAATGGGCGTGGGAAAAAAGCCGCACCCCGACTACGACCTTGCAAAATGGGTACTCGGAAAATTCGGCAAGGACGATTCCGCAAAAATGACGTCCGCTGCCGAAAATGCCTGCGAGTGCCTGAAACTCATGGTGCAGGGCAAAACGGACGAAGCTATGAACAAGTACAACTCATAGGAGAGTTACATGAAACTTTTCGGTAATATTTTCAGCGGACTTTCGGGATATAAAAGCATTCTCGAATGTCTGAACAAAAACATCTCGCCTGTCTCCGTGACAGGTCTTTCCCATATACACAGGGCGCACCTTGTTTCCGCTATGACAGGAAACAAGGTCATGCTTGTTGTATCGGGTACGGAGGCTGAGGCAAAAAAACTATGCGACGATATAAACATGATGACAGGCAGGGATTCCGCCGTTCTCTTTCCGTCCCGTGAGCAGGTCTTTACTCCTGTAGACAGCGCAAATCACGAGTACGAATATATGCGTATCTCTGCCCTTGCACGCGCGGTACGGGGCGGCTGCGAAGTGATATGCGCAAGTATCGAAGCTGTAATGCAGCCCGTTATCCCACCCGATATACTTATCGCCTCCGCCATCGAGCTTTCGGAGGGTCAGACGGTTGACAGGGGCAGTCTTTGCCTTGAACTGGCAAAATACGGCTATCAACGGTGCGAAAAAGTCGAGGGCGCGTCGCAGTTTTCCGTTCGGGGAAGTATCATAGATATTTTCCCCGTACAGTCCGACCGCCCTGTGCGTATCGAGCTTTGGGGCGATGAGATCGACAGCATTGCGGAATTTGATACGGACACTCAGCGGCGTTCCGACGAAATGCTGAAAACGCTTGAAATTTCCCCCGCAAGCGAGCTTATCTGCGATGCCGACGAGCTTGCCGACCGCCTTGAAGCTCTTATCAAAAAGGTTCGGGGCAAACATATGGAGCTTGTCCGCGAACACCTCGGCGCGGACGTGAAACGTTTCAGGGCAGGCGAAATACTCCCCCACGGCATGAAATACTACAGCCTTGCATATGACGGCATATACACGGTTTTAGACTATATAGACGGTCCTGTGCTTTTCAGCGACTATTCAAACATCATGGAGGCGGCAAACGGGGTAACGTCACGTTTCAGCGAGGATATAAAAATTCTCATGGAGGAGGGGCAGCTCTGCAAGGGTCTGGACGGTCTTATTGTCGAACTGCCGCAATTGCAGACCCTCGCCGAAAAGAAATGCTGCTTCTATCTGAGCAACTTTTTACAGGGCGGCGAACACGTTGACTTCCGCCGAATAATCAGCTTCGAGGCTCTGCAAACGGCTTCATGGGGCGGCGAATTGAAGCCCCTTATGGAGGAGCTTTCCGACTACTCCGAACGAGGCTACAAAATAATCCTCTGCGCCGGAAGTGAGAAAACTCTCCCCATTATAAAAGAAGACCTCGAAAACAACGGTCTGCCCTGCGATATTGCTCAGAATGATTCAGAACCCCGTACAGGACGCGTCTGCCTTATATCGGGCGGACTTAGCAGCGGATTCGAGTACCCCGAGACTAAATGCGTTCTTATCGCTCAGGGACGTTCTATGGATTCCCGATCTACCCGAAGCCGAAAAAAGAAAAAGCCCAAAGCCGAGGAAATACGTTCCCTTTCGGACATTACAGAGGGCGACCTCATAGTTCACAGCAGCCACGGTATCGGACGGTTCATCGGCATACGAAAGCTTGAATTTGACGGCGTTACAAAGGATTACATAACCATTCAGTACGCAGGTACGGACAAGCTGTATATTCCCGTAACGCAGCTTGATATGGTGTCGAAATACATCGGTCCGAGGGACGATACGGGAGTTAAGCTCACTAAGCTCAGTTCGGGAGACTGGCAGAAGAAAAAAAATAACGTCCGCCGTGCCGTGAAAGATATGGCTCAGGAGCTTATTGCGCTTTATGCCAAACGTGAGAAAAGCGAGGGATTCGCATTTTATCCCGACGACGAGATACAGCACGATTTCGAGGAACGCTTCCCTTATATGGAGACTGAAGATCAGCTTACTGCAATTGCCGAAATAAAGGCTGATATGGAGCGTCCCCGACCTATGGAAAGACTGCTTTGCGGCGACGTCGGCTTCGGCAAAACCGAGGTCGCTCTGCGTGCGGCTATGAAGTGCGTACTTTCGGGAAAGCAATGCGCTATACTTGCGCCTACCACCGTTCTCGCCTATCAGCACTATCAGACAGCCCTGCGGAGATTCGAGCAGTTCCCCGTAAACATAGAGCTTCTCAGCCGCTACCGCACGCCGTCCCAGCAAGCGGAAATAATCAAAAAACTCAAACAGGGCAGAATAGATATACTTATCGGTACGCACAAAATAATACAGAAAAGCGTTGTTTTCCGCGACCTCGGACTTGCCGTCATTGACGAGGAACAGCGTTTCGGAGTCGCCCACAAGGAAAAATTCAAGGAGAGCTTTTCGGGAGTAGATGTGCTTATGCTTTCCGCTACGCCTATCCCCCGAACCCTCAACATGGCTATGAGCGGAATACGAGATATGTCCGTGCTTGAAGAACCGCCGCAGGACAGATACCCCGTGCAGACCTACGTTATCGAATACAACGCCGCCACCCTTTTGCAAGCCGTTTCGAGGGAGCTTCGCCGTGGCGGACAGGTCTACTATATCCACAACAGGGTCGAGACTATCGTTTCATGCGCTTCAAAGCTACAGGAAATGCTCCCCGAGGCGCGTATCGCCATTGCGCACGGGCAGATGAATCAGGAGGAAATGTCCGATATATGGGAGCAGCTCGTAGAACATGAAGTCGATATACTTGTCTGCACGACCATTATCGAAACAGGCGTTGACGTGCCGAATGTGAACACCCTTATTATCGAGGACGCCGACCGCTTCGGCTTGTCTCAGCTATATCAGCTCAGAGGACGTGTGGGACGTTCCAACCGCAGGGGCTACGCTTATTTCACATACAAGAGAGATAAAGTCCTTACCGAAATAGCGGCAAAAAGACTGAGCGCGATGAAAGAGTTCACACGCTTCGGCAGCGGTTTCCGTATCGCGCTTCGAGACCTTGAAATACGCGGCGCGGGAAGTATTTTAGGCGGCAGTCAGCACGGTCACATGGAGGCTGTCGGCTACGATATGTACCTGCGGCTTCTGTCCGAAGCAATTACGGAAGAAAAAGGCGAAAGACCCGAAAAAATCCCCGAATGCCTTGTGGATATACAAATTGACGCTCATATACCCGAAAAATATATTTCAAGCCTTAATCAGCGTCTGGAAATTTACAGAAGAATCATGACAATTACGGCGGACGAGGATCGCTCCGACCTTATCGACGAGCTTATCGACCGCTACGGCGAACCTCCCAAGGCTGTAATAGGACTAATAGAAGTCTCTCTGCTGAGAAACAAGGCGGCGCATCTCGGAATTACGGAAATTTCTCAGAAAAACGCTCAGATGTATTTCTACACCCAATATCTCAATACGGCGCAGATAGCCGCTCTTTCCGCCGCGTTCAAGGGGAAGATCACCTTTAACGGCTCGGGAAAATCTTATGTTTCCGTAAAGATAAATCCCAAGATACTCCCCTTTGAAATGATGAAAGGCGTTATCAATATCATAGAAAAAGCAGGACTGTAATATTTGTACAAAATCCACTAAATTTATAATTTAATTTTATGCAAAATAACTCTTTACAAATTTTCCTTTTTATGTTAATATAATTATATGAGTATTTGTTGCTGCTTTTAATAAAAAAGTACACGATATTATTAAATCGCCCTCTGAAAAAGAGGGCTTTTTTAAAAGAATTAAAAGAATATACGGATTTTGGGGAACGCCTGCCTCGCAGGCTGTGTTCCTCTTACAAATGTGACAAAAGGAGAACATAAAATGGACTTGAAAAAAATAACTGCCGCTTTATCCGTCATTGCCATGACCGCCGCTTTCACAGGCTGCGGCGAAAAAGGATCCTCATCGGACAGCTCGGACTCCTCCCCGTCCGTACCTCAGACTGAGAACGCTACCGAAGCGGAACTTGAACCGCCTACCCCTGCCGAATGCAGCGACCCCAACGCAGTAACCTTCGACGACGGCGATCTCAGCTTTGCTGACGTCAAGCTTGACGACCCCGATTCGGCACAGGGCGAACTTGAGATCGTTTCGGTCAACGGTAACCCAATGCTGAAATTTGTTGACAGCGGTACGAATTTCGCAGACGGCACGGTGCAGAAAATAAAGTTCGACGGCGCAAAAATGCTCAGTGCAGAAAATCTCGCAAAAGTCCGCTCCATTGAAATGGACGTATACGCCGACGCAACCTCGGACGCCTTTGTAAACGAGGACGATGAAAATGTCAAAGCTCCCGGCTGGATAGGCGGCGGAGGCGGCGCAAGTCTCCCAAATGGCAAATGGTATGAGTTTGCCGAATGGGAGGGCGGCGAATATAACTTTGAAATGTCGGGCGCAATTCATGTTGAACTGAAATTCCTCCTCGCTGTAAGCGGTCAATGCTGGGACGATACCATGACCGAGGCGACTTTTCAGATAATGCGCTGGGGTGCGCAGAATGAGGGCAGCCTGTATGTGGATAATATCGTGTTCAAGGACGAGGACGGCAACTCGCTGCCCATAGAAATTTCAGCCGTTTCGGAATCTGATGAAAGCCCGACCGATGCACCTGTTTCAGACGAAAGTTCCAAAGACGCCACTATTTCCGATGAAATGCGCGAACAAACTGCGTCCATTTCTGCTGAGTTTGAATCCAGAATCGAGAAATTTAAAAAGAAAATGGAAGAATCTGAAAAATTTACGATTCCTGCCGACAACTCGGGCAACTAAAAATAACTCTCTCGGAACGTTCACGGTATTCTTTTAAATATTGATTTTCATGTAAATTATTATGAAACTATTGCAAAATTCTGAAAAAAATGTTATAATAAAGGCAATACCGCACAGAGATTGTGCGGCAGATGCGAAGTCAGATTTTTTGTCAGATTGTACAGAAACGACGCAGGAATACTTGTTGTATTTCAAGGAGTTTCTGTGCGATATGACGGAAAATATGCAAGCAGATGGCGTACAAAGCCGTCAGGCGGTCTTTGTGCGGTGTTGCCTAAAATAAACATCAAACCTCTCCCTCTGAGGTAATAAAAGGAGAATAAAAAATATGAATTACGGACATTTTGACCTTGAAAACAAGGAATATGTTATCACAAACCCCGCAACCCCCGCGCCTTGGGCTAACTACCTCGGCGACCCCGAGTACGGCGCAATGATCTCAAACAATGCGGCAGGCTACAGCTTCGTAAAATCAGGAGCTAACGGCAGACTGCTCCGTTTCCGTTTCAACTCCGATATGGCTCTGCCCGGAAGATATATTTATATCCGTGATAATTCCGACGGCGACTACTGGTCGGCTTCATGGCAGCCTGTGGGAAAGCCCCTTGATAAATATAAATCCGAGTGCCGCCACGGTACCGCTTACACTGTTATCTCCGCCGAATATTCCGAAATAAAGTCCGAGGTGACTTACTATGTCCCCTACGGAAAAACCTATGAGGTATGGCGCGCAAAGCTCACCAATACGGGCGATACGGAGAGAAAACTGTCCGTTTTCGGCTTCTGCGAGTTCACAAACGAAAATAACTACGAGCAGGATCAGGTAAACCTCCAGTATACCCTTTTCATCACTCGCACAAGCTTCGAGGAAAACAAGATACTCCAGCACATCAACGAAAACGACGGCAAGGACGAGTCGGGTTCAAATCACCGTGAACGCTTCTTCGGCATGGTCGGCGCTGATATTTCCGCATATAACGGCTCTCTCAGTGACTTTATCGGACCTTACAGAACCTATTCAAACCCTATCGCCGTTGAGTCGGGCAAGTGCAACAACAAAATGAACTACAACTCCAATTCCTGCGGAGCTTTGCAGAGTGACATTACCCTCGCTCCCGGTGAAACGAGAGAGCTTATTTACATCGTCGGTCAGCGTGACAACATTCAGGCAAACGCTATCCTCAACGAATATAAGGCTGAGGGAAAGGTCGATGCCGACATCGCAGAGCTTAAAAATTTCTGGCACACTCAGCTCGATAATTTTCAGGTCGAAACGCCGTCCGCCGAGTTCAACAACATGATAAACGTTTGGAACGCTTATCAGTGCTTCATTACCTTTATCTGGTCAAGAGCGGCTTCTTTCGTTTACTGCGGACTCAGAAACGGCTACGGCTATCGTGATACCGTGCAGGATATTCAGGGAATCATTCATCTTGACCCCGAAATGGCTGCGGACAAAATTCGCTTCATGCTCTCCGCTCAGGTCGATAACGGCGGCGGACTTCCTCTTGTTAAGTTCAACCACAACGCAGGTCACGAGAATACTCCCGACGACCCCGAATACGTTAAAGAAACAGGTCACCCCTCTTACCGTGCGGACGACGCGCTCTGGCTGTTCCCCACAATTGTTAAATATATCGGCGAAAGCGGCAACAAGGCGTTCCTTGACGAGGTGATCGTTTATGCTAACGGCGGCGAAGCCTCGGTTTACGAACATCTCAAAAATGCCATAAGATTCTCTATGGAACGTCTTGGCGTTCACAATATGCCTGCCGGACTTCATGCGGACTGGAACGACTGTCTCCGTCTTGGCGCAAAGGGCGAATCAACTTTCGTAGCGTTCCAGCTCTACTACGCAATGACCGTTATCAAGGATATGGCGGACTCTAAGGGCGATAAATCATACTCCGAGTATATTACGGACGTTCAGTCAAAACTCGGCGAGGCTCTTGAAAAGTGCTGGGACGAGGACAGATTTATCCGTGGTATTCGTGAGGACGGCGCTATCGTTGGCGCAAAACATGACCCCGAAGCAAATATGTGGCTGAATCCCCAGTCATGGAGCGTTATCTCGGGATTTGCTTCTCCCGAACAGGCGGACAAGGCTATGAACAGCGTTCACGAGATACTGAACACGCCATACGGAGCTAAACTCCTTGAACCTCCCTACAAGGATCACTGGTTTGACGGCGCACTGATGCACATTTTCAACGACGATACAAAGGAAAACGGCGGTATTTTCTCGCAGTCGCAGGGCTGGCTGATACTTGCCGAAGCTCTTATGGGCCATGGAAACCGCGCGTTTGAGTATTTCAAGGAAAGCTCCCCTGCTTCAATGAATGACAAGGCTGAGATACGCGTTATGGAACCCTATGTACACGGTCAGTTTACCGAGAGTAAAGCTTCTCCCTATGAGGGACGTTCACACGTTCACTGGCTTACGGGTACTGCTTCTACTGTTATGGTCGGCTGCGTTGAGGGTATCTGCGGCATGAGACCCGATGCTGACGGTCTGACTATAGCTCCCTCTATCCCCTCTGAATGGGACGTCTTCAAAATTTCCAAAACATTCCGCGGCAAGAAACTGTATATATCGGTGGACAACTCCGCACACGCTGAAAGCGGCGTTAAATCGGTAACTCTCAACGGCGAACTTCTGGAAGGTAATTACGTTCCTGCGGACAAGCTTTCAGACGTCAACGAGATCAAGGTAGTGCTTGGTTAAATTACAAATATACGAAAACGGAGCTTTAATGCTCCGTTTTTTTGCGCCCAATTCAAATTTTTTTCCGCGACAGTTGCATTTTTAGGACTTTTATGATATAATATTAAATGCGATCGGAGGTGCGGTAATGGAAATAATCATAGGATTGATAATTATTATAATTATATGCAAAATTCTCGGCGTAAGCAATTTTGTCCTGATCTTATGCGGTCTGGGTCTCATCGAGCTTATTATAATCGCTATGACGCTTTTTTTCATCTACTACACGCTGCACCTTTTTTTCACCAAAAAAAGCGAGGCAAGCTTTACTAAAATCGACCTGCCGAAAAAAGGAAAGTTCAAGGTCGCTTTTTATATGATAGACGGCGAGGAGTACCCTTGTATCTTCCCGAGGGAATCAATTATCGGCTCAAAAGTGTACAAAACCGACAAAAAATATAAGGTCAGATTCAGCAAATCGCTGAAAAAGGTTTACGATAAGTGGGCGGTAATTACATGCACCGTGGGACTTGGATTCAGTATCGCCGCTGTAATTATTACTTTGGGTATAATCAAGCAGCTTGGCTTAATGTTGTGAGGTGAGGTTTATGGAAGAAAATATTTGTAGCTGCGGAGTTCATGAGGACATCGTTGAAAAGGTCGCAAAAGTAATGCCGGACGAAGCCGTCCTCTATGACGCTGCAGAACTTCTGAAGGTTTTCGGAGACTCTACACGTATCAGAATTATATTTGTGCTGGGACAAAGCGAACTTTGCGTATGCGATATTGCAAAGCTCCTCGGAATGACGCAATCCGCTATATCACATCAATTGCGAGTGCTTAAACAGGCTCGTCTCGTCAAGGCTCGCAGGAGCGGAAAGACTATTTTCTACTCCCTTTGCGACGACCACGTACAAAAAATTTTCTACTGTGCCATGGAGCATGTAATGGAGTAATGATGAGGATTTTTGATTTTCACACGCACGCATTTTCAGAGACTATCGCGCAGCGTGCAATGGCTTCTCTTTTGGACACAACAAAGCATTCCGAAGCTACACGCAGCATGAAAGCTTATACTGACGGTACACTTTCAGACCTTAAACGACTAATGGCGGACAGCGGCGTCACATCGGCAATGCTGCTTCCCATAGCGACAAAACCGTCTCAGCAAACTACTATCAATAACTGGGCGGCGGAGGTCATGGGCGGTGAGATTTTCTGCTGCGGCACGGTTCACCCCGATGCAGAGGACGCAGTTTCCGAGGTCGAACGCATAAAGTCATTGGGACTTTTAGGACTGAAATTTCATTCCGAATATCAGGGTTTTCGCCCCGACGAGGAACGTATGATGCCGATATACCGTAAGGCGGCGGAGCTTGGACTGTTCGTTGTATTTCACGGCGGCTGGGACCCGTTCGGCAAGGGAGAAATATTGGCAGTTCCCCGAAGCTTCGCCAATATTGCCGAAAAGCTGCCCGAATTGAACATAGTTGCGGCACATATGGGCGGTATGAAGCTTTTTGACGAGGTTGAGGACTGTATTGCCGGAAAATTCGGGAATATCTACCTCGATACCGGCGTTGTGGCGGACTTTATCGAACGCGATCAGCTGCTGAGAATTATTCGCACACACGGCGCTGATAAGATACTTTTTGGCAGCGACGCTCCGTGGGACGACCCGAGAAAAGAAATTGCAATGATAAACTCCCTGCCCTTGACCGATGATGAACGGCAGGCTATATACTTCAAAAATGCGGAAAAGATCATTAACTGAATACTTTTGAAATAAAAAGGCTGACCCATAAAGTCGATACCCATATAGAATTTCTATTGACATAACATTTTTTGATGTATAATTTTAATAAGATAAATTGGAATTTATGGAGGTACTAATATGATTTTGTCTGATAAAACAATAAGCAAAATGCTTGATGAGAAATCATTAATAATTAACCCATTGACTAAAGAACAGATACAGCCTGCAAGTGTGGATATAAGATTAGGCAATACTTTTAGTGTTGTTGATGATACTTCGACAGGAATAATTACATTGGACAGCCAAATCAAGTATAGGTCAATTACCGCTGATACTTATTTAATACTGCCGGGGCAGTTTGTTCTGGCAACTACTATGGAATATTTTGAGTTGCCCAATAAAATAACTGCGTTTGTAGAGGGCAGAAGTTCCCTTGGGCGTATGGGATTGTTTATTCAAAATGCAGGTTGGGTAGATCCGGGTTTTAAAGGCGAAATTACGTTGGAATTATTTAATGCCAATAGGTGTGCAATAGAACTAAAAACCGGACGGAGAATCGGACAATTGGTATTTGCAGAAATGGACGATTATGCCTTAAATCCTTATAATGGAAAATACCAAGGACAAACTGGTGCGACTGGTTCAAAAGTATTTATGGATATAGATAAATAAATTCTGATTTATGCAAATAAGCAAATAATTAAAATAAGACCGAAAGCAGTTGAAAAACTACTTTCGGGCATTGCTTTTATATGAGTAAATCTCTTACGGTCAGCCTTTTTTTCTTTTTTGACGAAGATATTTGAAGAACTCCGACAGCTTTTCGGAACACTCATGCTCGCAAATTCCGCCGTAAACGTTCGGCTTATGATTATACGGAAAGTTAAACATCTGCTGAACAGATTCCACCGAGCCGCTTTTCGCATCATATGCCCCGAAGTACACGTCGTCTATCCGAGAATTGATAATTGCTCCGCTGCACATGGGACAAGGCTCTAACGTTACGTAAATAGCGCAATCGGGCAGCCGCCAACCGCCAAGCTTCCGACAGGCCTCGTTAATAGCGGAAAGCTCCGCATGTGCAAGGGCGTTTTTTTCCGATTCACGGCGATTTCTGCCCTCGCCGACAATTTCTCCCGTACTTTTTTTCACAACTACCGCTCCGACAGGTACTTCGCCGTCGTCAAAAGCCTCCTGAGCAAGCTCCAATGCGCGTTTCATGTAGTCCATCAGAATACCGCCTTTATTGCCGCGTATATTACGCAAAGTATAGCGACTGCCGAGTACGGAAACGTTTTGGCAGCTTGTATGATACGTCTGCCGAAGGTCATATCAGATACATACACAGCAAGCTTAACTCTATGCTTTTTCAGCGACATACGGTAAAACGCAAGTCCCGCCGAGCCAATCACGACCAAAGCAGCCATAAATAAATTACGGATAAGCGGCATATTGTCCGAACTGTCAGTTTCTATAAGCGTCAATGTCATACTATACATTTTGTACACTATATTCACTGAAACAGCGGTAAATATCGAACCGCTCGAAAGCATTCCGTAGCACCCCACAAGCGTTACGAGAAACACAGTCGGCATAAATCGAAAATCCTGAGTAAGCAGCGCAGCAGTTACCGATGTTATTATCATGGCGAAAGGGTCGCCGAATTGCCGCAAAACAGCAAATGCAGCTCCGCAGAAAAGAAGCTGAGCGATTATCGGATTTACAATTACATCGAAAACAGTGTACAAAATAAATTCAAATTGATTCCAGACCGCAACATCAGCTCCGCTTGATGCGAAGAACGCCACCATTTCTTTACTCTCGGTAGAATATGCGGACGGAACGCTTGTCGCAACGCATACCAAAAAAGCAAGGGAGATCGCCCCCACAAGAGCGGACGTATTGTTCATTTTCCCCATGACCTCCGCCTTGAACGGAACTTTAAACTTAAAATGGAGATACAGCATTGGGATAACAGGCTTCAATATTCCGAGGATAACAAGCATCAGTACGACCTCTCGGCTGCCGCCGTAAATTATCGAGGTCGAAAAATTCATATGTATGTTCAGACCTGCAAATCCCACAAGCGATACAATGAGCTTAGAAACAAGGTCGTCAAAAACTACCCACATAAGAGCCGCTATACCCAGAGTAAAGAAAATATTCGCAAGAACCTTTTTTTCTGTATATTCGAGAGAATGGTCAATAAATCCCCTGCCGTCCACATAAATGCTCTCACGCTCGTTTTTTTCAAATTTAAAGGCGTATGTATTGTCCCTGCGGTTGCGCCAACTGCGGAATTTTTCGTTATATTCGTCGTTCTGAGTTGAATAGTCAAATTCGTCAATTACGTTAATTATGCCTTCTTTATTGGTTTTCTCATCTATCAAGTCATCGCCCCCATTCGGCAAAATATTTTACTTGATTTACTTGATTTTTACATTGCAATAGTCTATTATATTATTTTATCATATTTTCAGCTCTGTTATGTTATTATTTGCAAAATTCGTAATTAATTTTTAATGAACTTAAAAACATATATAACTAATTCATGTACAAAAAAGAGCCGTACCCGAAAGTACGGCTCTCATTATTAAGTAATATAAAATTACTTGATCTCGATAGTAGCGCCTGCTGCCTCGAACTTCTCCTTGAGTTCGTTAGCCTCAGCCTCGGAAACGCCCTCCTTGATAGCCTTAGGAGCGGACTCAACAACTTCCTTAGCCTCCTTAAGACCAAGACCAAGAGCTTCCTTAGCGCACTTGATAACAGCCATCTTAGCATCGCCGAATGATGTGAGAACTACGTCGAACTCTGTCTTAGCAGCCTCAGCAGCGCCTGCGCCGCCTGCAGCGGGAGCAGCAGCTACCATTGCTGTTACGCCGAACTCCTCCTGAATTGCCTCTACAAGCTCAGCAAGCTCGAGAACGGAAAGAGTCTTGATTTCTTCTACAAAATTAGTGATCTTCTCTGAAGCCATGATAATAATCTCCTTTATAACAATTTTAGCCGAATACGGCAAGTTTTTTAAGCTGACATCGAAAAACAATTAGCGAAATCAGGCAGCTTCCTCTGACTTCTTGTCTGCAACTGCCTTGATAACAGCTGCGAGCTTCTGCATGGGACCCTGGAGAGAGCCAACCAGCTGAGCGAGCAGAACGTCCTTTGAAGGGAGCTTGGAAAGAGCGATAACTCCTGCCTGATCGTAAACCTCACCCTCAACGTAGCCTGCTTTCAGATTGAACTTTTCGTCGCCTGCCTTCTCAGCAAACTTACCGAGAATACGAGCGGGAGCAGTCTGATCTTCGTTTGAGAGAGCGATAGCGGTAGTTCCGTTAAGAACCTCGTCAAATCCCTCGATACCGCAGTTTTTGAAAGCACGGAGAAGCATGGTGTTCTTCTCAACGAAGTAATTAACGCCTGCCTCACGAAGCTCCTTTCTGAGCTTTGTGTCTTCCTCAACGGTAATGCCCTTGTAGTCAACGAGAACGCCTGATACGGAGTTCTTGATGAGGTCTGTGAGCTGCTCAACCTTAGCCTTCTTGGCTTCGAGAACTGCATTGCTTGGCATGTGTATTCACCTCCGAATTATTTTTATCGTATTCGGAGCAATAAAAAGTCCTTTGCCGACAGCGCGGAAAAGGACAATGATAATTCTATCAATTGCACTCCTCGGCGGGACTTATCAGCCTTGCGGCGTTGCCTGCTGTCTTTAGAATACGATATTTGCTGAAATCAGCTTTATTATTATATCACATCTTCAAAGGCTTGTCAAGTCTTTTTGGAAATTTTTTTATTTTTCTTCTTATTTTTCCTTTTATCTTTCTTTTTATTTACCTTATTATAATTCAAACATTCTTCCATAAATTTTATTTCCTCGTCATCATAATTACCGATATAGACGCTTAATTTATCAAAAATATAATAAATTTCACAATTTTGCCTAAACTCTTCCTCTGTACAGTTTTTCATATAATGTTCATAGCATTTATTGTGTTTTTCTTTAATTTCATTATAAAAATCATGCACATTTTTTTCTTGTAAAAATATTTTTTGTAAACTTTTCTGAAATTCATCTAAATTATTTTTCTCGCTTTTAAACTTTAATATAAAATCTTTTTCGTTATTTCCTTCAATACAATCGCAAGCCTCTATATCAATTAACTCAAATATATCATATTTCTCCTTTCTTATCCGATGTATTTCCCGTGGAATTTTTATCATAAATGGAGAGTTTAAAAGAAAAATAAAGGATATAATTGCCAAAAACAAAAAAATACAAAAACGAATGTGGATTAAGGATATATCTAAATTTAATAAATTTTCTAAAAAACTTTTAAATTCACCAATCAAAGTAATAATTTTATTCAATATATTGCATTTTTTAGCAGATTCAATAATCTCACCATCAGTAATTACCATTGTAATTACCATTGTAATTACAATAGGTATTACTACAAGCCAAATTGCAATCAGTTTGTCTATACTATTATGCCGATCGAAAAAATCTTTATTAAACGATATTTTTCTTTTGTTTGAATCATCTTTGTTATATTCTTTTACTTTAGCGTCAATTAAATTTAGCTTATCCGCATATTTCGGATTATACATACTCTCGACGAAAAAAAAGTTAAAACCCAAAGTTATAACTATCGAATTAGCTATTCCAAAATCATCCAAGAAAAATACAAAGATTAAAAAAGCAAGGAAAACACAAGTTGTCATGAACTCTTTCAAAGAAACTGAAAGATGCTTCATCACCTTAAATAAAAATATAAAAGCTAATATTATTATTACTCCTATCGCTGCTATTGATTCCCACATATTATCTTCTCCTTTATATTTATTTCATTTACATTATACATTATTTGTCATAAAATGTCAAGCTTTGCCATTAAATTTTTCAATTGATTTTGCAATGAAACTTAAAACGAAACGTTTTATTAAATTCGCACTTGCTATTTTATTGTAAACGTGGTATAATAAGGTTAATTTAATTGAATTGAGGAATTTTTATGAGACTTCTTGCCATTGACGGAAACAGCATTCTGAACCGCGCATTTTACGGTATAAAGCTGCTTTCCAATAAAAAAGGCGTATTCACCAACGCTGTATTCGGCTTTATGAATATATATCTGAAAAATTTTAACGAAGTCCGCCCAGACTCCGTTGCCGTTGCGTTTGACCTCAGATCGCCGACATTCCGCCATAAAGCGGCGGCATATTACAAGGCTAACCGCAAACCGATGCCCCCCGAGCTTGCCCAACAGTTCCCCATAATAAAGGAACTGCTCACGCTTATGGGCATTCGTGTTGTCGAGTGCGAGGGCTATGAGGCTGACGATATTCTCGGTACGCTGTCAAAGGTCTGCACCGACAACGGCGACAAATGCTTTGTTCTGACGGGCGACCGTGACAGCTTGCAGCTTGCCGACGAAAACGTGACCGTCCTCCTTGCCACCAATAAAGAGACCGTTCACTACACCCCCGAGCGGTTTGTCGAGGATTACGGATTTGAACCCATTCGCCTTATCGACCTGAAAGCTCTTATGGGCGACAGCTCCGACAATATCCCGGGAGTTGCCGGAATAGGCGAAAAAACGGCGTCCGCTCTTATAAAGGAATACGGTACGGTCGAGAATCTTTATGAAAAATATGCCGATTCTTCCCTGACAAAGGGCGTTAAGGCAAAGCTTGAAAAAGGCGCAGAATCGGCAAAAGAGAGCAAATGGCTGGCGACTATAGTCCGCAACGCTCCAATAGAAACGAAGCCCGAGTCATACAAACTGAATGCCCCCGATACGGCAGGCATAAGCAGACTTCTTACCGAGCTTGAAATGTATAAGCTTCTTGATAAGCTCAATATATCGTCATCTGCGGCGGAAAATGCTCCCGAGGTCACGGTCGATGAATATGCTGCCCTTGAACTTACAGAAAACATTCTTACGGCTGAAATAATTGACAAATTTAAAAATGTATCATATTTATTTGACGGCGAAAAGCTTAGCGTTATCGACGGTTCGGCGGTGTATACCTCCGATTCCGAGGAGCTTGTCCTGCGATTTTTGGCTTCGGACTGCGAAAAAGTCACCACCGGAGCAAAGCCGCATTATCGCTGGGCAATGGCACGAAACGGAAATATCCGCAACTTGAAAACGGACTGCGAGATCTGCGGATATTTGCTGAACACGTCCGCAGCAGACTACACGACGGAAAAGCTTTGCGGAGAATACGGCGTTCACTTTTACGCTGAAAACGGCGAATTTGCCGAACTTGCGTCACTTGGCGGACTTGCGAAAAAACTTCGGCAAGACGTTGAAAACGAGGGCATGACCTCGCTTTTGGACAACGTAGAAATGCCGCTGACAGAGGTTCTTGCGTCAATGGAGCATGTCGGGGTCGGCATCACAAAGGAGGGCGTTCAGGAGTTTGGTAAATATCTTACTGAAATGACCGAGGAAACTCAGCAGATGATTTTTGACGACGCAGGTCACGAGTTCAACATTTCTTCGCCGAAACAACTGGGTACGGTGCTTTTCGAGGAACTCGGTCTCCCTGCGAAAAAGAAAACAAAGAGCGGATATTCGACCAATGCCGAGGTTCTGGAAGAACTGAGGAACCTTTCGCCTATCGTTGACAACGTTCTAAAATACAGACAGTATACAAAATTGAACTCTACCTATGTAACGGGACTGCTTGAAAAGGTCGCCGAGGACGGCAGGATACACACCTGTTTCCGTCAGACCGAGACTCGCACGGGCAGAATTTCCTCCACCGAACCGAATTTGCAGAACATTCCCGTCCGCACGGAGCTTGGCGGAGAAATGCGTAAATTTTTTATCGCCGACACAGGAAAAGTGCTTATAGATGCGGATTACAGCCAAATCGAGCTGCGTGTCATGGCGCATTTATGCGGCGACGAAAACATGATCTCGGCGTTCACATCGGGAGAGGATATTCACACCTCCACAGCCGCACAGGTTTTTGATATGCCCTCGATAATGGTCACTCCCGAAATGCGAAGTGCCGCAAAAGCCGTTAATTTCGGCATAATATACGGTATCGGACCGTTTTCTCTGTCAAAGGACATAGGAACTTCCGTTGCAAAGGCTAAAAAGTATATTTCGGATTATCTTGCTAAGTACCCGAAGGTAAAAAAATTCATGGACGATACCGTTGACAACGCCATGAAAACAGGCGTAGTCACAACTATGTTTGGACGTAAAAGAATGATACCCGAGCTGCTTTCCTCAAATAAAGTTCTACAGGCAGCAGGCAAGAGAATAGCCATGAACACCCCCGTTCAGGGAACTGCCGCCGACCTTATCAAAATTGCGATGATACGAGTATATCGCCGTTTGAAAGCTGAAAATCTCGATGCTGAACTTATATTGCAGATACACGACGAGCTTATAATTGAAGCGGACACTTCATGTGCCGACCGATGCGCCGAATTGCTGAAAGAGGAAATGCTGAATGTTTATGAAATGAAAGCTCCGCTGTCGGCTGACGTACACATCGGACAAAGCTGGTACGAAGCAAAAGGCTGATTTTTAGTACGATATTGCTTAATTTAAATTGAAGATCGTAGGTGTATACTGTGCGTACAAAAATTACCTGCGAGGCTTCGGGAAATGAGGGCTGTATATGCAAATATTTCGAGCCGAAAAAACCACTCCCACCGAGATTTTCAGACAACTTTCGGAGCTTGATAAACAGTGCGTGGGCGCAGACGGCTGGTCGGCTGAATCGTTTATTTCAGAAGCCGCAAGGGAAAGCGGCATAGTGCTTTATGCAGCCGAAAATTCGCGGATAGCAGGTCTTATATGCGGCTGCTTCGGCGCAGATCAGGCGGACATCACAAGCGTTGCGGTCGCCCCCGAATGCAGGAGACAGGGTATTGCAGATAATTTAATTTGTGAATTTATAAGTCTCCTGCCGTGTATTACTGAAAGTATATTTTTGGAGGTCAGGGAGTCCAACTCCGCTGCGATTGCTTTGTACAAAAAAAACGGGTTCGAGCAAATTTCAATAAGAAAAAGATTTTACTCATCTCCCGTTGAAAACGCTATAATAATGAAAAAAGATTTAAACAAAGAAGGTTAAAAATGCTGATCTTAGGAATTGAAAGCTCCTGCGATGAAACTGCGGCAAGCGTCTGCGAGGACTTTCGCATGATAAAGTCATCTGTTGTTTCAACGCAGATAGAGGAACATAAAAAATACGGCGGCGTTGTGCCGGAAATCGCTTCACGCCGTCATTGTGAGAATATTTTACAGGTCACACGGCAGGCACTTGACGAGGCTGATGTGACAATCAACGATCTGGACGGAATCGCCGTGACCTATGCGCCGGGACTTATAGGCGCGCTGCTGGTGGGCGTTAATTTCGCAAAATCCCTTGCGTTCGTTGCGGAAAAACCGCTTATTCCCGTTCACCACATCGCAGGCCATATTGCGGCGAATTACCTCTGCCACAAGGAGCTTGAGCCGCCTTACCTCTGCATGGTGGCAAGCGGCGCGCACAGTCACCTTATCGAGGTGCTGAGCTACACGAAATTCCGAGTAATAGGCAGAACTCGTGACGACGCGGCAGGAGAATGCTTCGACAAGTGCGCTCGGGCAATGGGCTTTCCCTATCCCGGCGGAGTCCACATTGACAAAAACGCTCAAAACGGTGATCCTACGGCGTTTAAGCTGCCTCACCCTGCTGTTGCCGGTACAGAATTTGATTTTAGCTTTTCGGGACTTAAAACTTCTGTCATCAATATGCTTCACCACGCCAACCAAAAAGGCGAAACGATCAACAAAAACGATCTTTCGGCAAGCATTCAGTCCACCATTTCCGAAATAATCACCGAAAAAACAATTCGTGCCGCCGAGCATTACGGATACAGGAAAATCGCTTTAGCAGGCGGCGTTTCGGCAAATTCGGGCGTTCGCGCTGCACTGTCAGCGGCATGCGGCGAACGTGGATTCGATTTTTATATGCCGAAGCTTAGTCTCTGCGGCGACAACGGGGCTATGATCGCATGTCAGGGCAGCTATAACTTTGCCGCAGGAATTACTGCCGACGAAAGTCTGAATGCTGTCGCTACTATGTCATTGGATAATATTTAAATATTTTAATATATTATAGGAGAAAAAAATGAAAAAAATTTTATCGTCGCTTATCGCAGTTTCGCTTGTCATGGGACTTTGTTCCTGCTCTGAAAAATCGTCCTCCGAGAGCGAAAGTTCCTCACGAATCAGCACAGCTCCTCTTGACGCCGAGCTTATCGGCACTTGGATGAACGACCTTAACGGCTACAAATTCGGCGAAAACCGCAAAGTCAGCCTTGTCGTGGACTATTCCGAGAACGCTCATTTCACCGCAGACGGCGCATTTCAGACTATGAACGCCCTTATCCCAAAGGAAAACGTTGAATACGACGGAAATCGGATATTCGTAACTAACACGGCTTACAGCGAGGAATACAGCGAAGATCTGACCTCTGTCCTGATAGATATGGTTCGTCTGGACGAGGAGAATACCGAGACTTTCGACGGACATTACCACATTTTGGGCGGTGTTGCCACTGACGTTCTGGCGGAACAGCTCGGTTTCGCTCCCGAAAAATTTTATTTCGAGGCTGACGTTGAGGGTGAAAAACTCGTCATTTATATGACCGACTGCTTCGATTACGAAACTATAGACGGAAAAATCGACATTTTCAGCGACCTGCTCAATTATAAGGACGAATCGGCGGACGCTTTATCCTATGAGTATAAAATAGACAACGATACCCTCACCATGACGCTTCAGGGCGTTGACGGTGTTGCTCCCGAGGTCTACCAAAAAGTCGAAGAAAATTAAAAATCCCGCCCTTTTTTGGCAAAAATTTTACCTTTGAAGCTCTCAGCGATCAACACGCAGCTCATTATTATAAGCATCACTGACGGAATTGGCGAAGTTTCGCGATAAAGCCTGCCCGTTACGGCGAACACGTCCACCGCCTCGTTGGACATAATAAACGGCATAAGCAGACGGCATATCACTCCGCTAAGAACTGCCGCGGCGATTCGTATGACCACGAGGGGCAGAATTGAAAGTTTTCCTCGAAATATAGCCGTTATCTGCAAAAATACGCATACTCCGCCGAAAGAAATAAGCCCTGAGACTACGGGCAGACGCGCGGAAATTCCCGAGATCGCCGTCACGTCAAGAATCGCGCAAAGTACGGGTTCCCCCATTCCGACAGGCAAAATTTCCGCTATTATCGGCAATATATTGTAGGTTCGGAGCATTTCCGAAAATACGGCGAAAATCACTATGCACAGGCAGACCTCAAGCATCGACCGTCCCGAAGATACGATACAGTCGTTCAAAACGCCGAAATTTACCGATGTTTTTGGCGTTGATTCCTCTGCCTGACAGTTCTTTAACAAATATCTTGACAGCAACGCCGCAAGTATAAGGTCAGCCAAAATATTTGACAGCAGGATAACTCCCCCGACTGCCGCAGATGACGCTGCACAGCCGAAAACAAACGCCGCCCCCGAGCCGAAGCACAGTCCGCTCAGAACCTCCGCTCCCCTTTTGGAGAGCCTGCCTTCCGTATACACTGAGTATATCATTTTAGCTCCCACAGGATAACCCGCTATCAGAGAGAAAAGAAGTATTCCTCCGAGTTCGCCGTTTATTCCGAAAAACAGCCTTGAAACAGGTCTTATGAACCTCCCTGCGCAGGAGATCAGACCGCTTTTCATAAGTATAGCTGAAGCTGTCATCATTGCATAGAGCGAAGGGATAATTACGAAAATACAGCGGTTTATCCCCTCCGCCGCCGCTTCCTTTACGGAAAAAGGAAACAAAAGACAAAACCCACAAAAGCTTGCAGTAAAAATTACTGCGAGTATTTTTTTTGCTTTTTTCATATCATCACCCTCTTAATCATATTATAGAAAGACAAGTAATAGACCTCCTCGGGAACTGAGATGTGCTGTATGGCGCAGGATTTTTTGCGTTCGGCAAAGTCAGGTTTCCGCAGGAATACTGTATGTATTGCAAGGAAAGCTGACAAAGTCGAACACAAAAAAGACAAGTCAGACGGTGCTTTTCAGTTCCCGAGGAGGTCTAATATACGGAGGGGAAATATGCTTGAAAAATTAACGAATAAAGCCAAAGAGGCTTTGTTCCTTGAAACAGGACTTCATCTTGCCGGAAATCGGGAATTAATAGTGGAAAACTGCGGACGTATCGAGGAATGCAGCGAAGTTTTCATGTCTCTTGGCTGCGGCAGACTTCTTATACAAATATGGGGCAGCGACCTGCGAGCTTTCGATTACAGCACGGGCGGACTTGTGATCCGTGGGAAAATTTCCCGAATAGAGATCGAGGAAAGGAGAAAGTCATGAAGAACCAACTTCGGGGATGCGTGAAAATTAACGTCCGAGGAAAACGTCTGAACCACTTTATAAATGCGCTCCATGCTCGCAGAATAGCCATTTTTAATCAGTATATCAAGGGCGGTACGCTTTCCGCAGAAATATACCGCTCCGAGCTTTCTACTATAAAAAATATCGCTGAAAACTATGATCTGGAATTGACGTCATTTGAGTACGACACAATTTCAAAAGAGGTTATAAGCCGCCGCAGACGTTTCGGACTTATACTGGGAGTAATATTAATTCTCGGCGCGTCCCTTTATTTTTCAAGCGTTATCGTAACTATCGACATTCAGGGGAACGAGACAGTCAGCGACGCCGTGATATTGTCCGCTTTATCGGAGATCGGCATTGACGAGGGTTCTCAATTCGGACAGATAAACTATGTCTGGAGCGAAAATCAACTGCGGCTTATGGTGGATAAGCTCGCATGGGTGGGAATGCACCGCACAGGTCACCGACTTGTTGTCGAGGTCACAGAGCTTGCGGAAAAACCCGATATGCTCAACGAAAGACTGCCTTGCAACGTTTTGGCTGCCCATGATGCGGAAATCGTCGATATATCGGTACTTGACGGGCAGCTCATGCACATGGTCGGCGACTACGTTTTCGCAGGGGATATGCTTATAAACGGCGTGACCTCCGATCAGACGAACCATATCGTACTCCACCATGCTATGGGCGAGATAATAGGGATTTATAAAGAATCCGCCGAATTTCACGGGGAGTTTACGCAAAAACGGCTAACTTCCACCGGCAAGACCGATAAACGCAGATCGCTGAGACTGTTCAGCTTGGAAATTCCGCTGTATTTCGGGAAAAACCGCTACGAATACGCTGAGACTTCATTTGCCGAAAGACCTCTGTCCCTGTTCGGTAAAAAGCTCCCTATAAGCCTTAAAACCGCTACATACAGCGAATTGAAGCGCACAGAGGAGGAAATCGACGAGGAATCCCTGAAAGCCGAGCTTATGGAAAAAGTTTTTTTGTACGAAAAGAACTTTCTGTCCGACTGTGAGATACTGGAGAGAAATATTACAGAAAGTAAAAACGCAGATACCCTCACTCTCAGCGTGACATACAAGCTGAAAGGCGATATCTGCGTTCAAAAAGATATATTGGTCAAATAAAAATACGGTCTATTTATTATTTGGAACCGTCAATTATTCCACCGAGAATAGTATCGTTCCATGTCATGCTCGTCCTGTTGAGAATTCCGTAGCCGTCCTTGCCTTTTGACACATTGTTATCCCATACAAAGCACTTGATCCCACGAGCCTTAGCCGCTGAAATGTAATAGCGGTAATAGTCGGCTCTTGTAGCGTCATCGGCAATTCCGACACAGCCAAACTCACCAATGACAACGGGTACTCCCCTATCCGAAAACTTCTTTTTCATGGAATCGAATTTAGCGTCAAGCTCCGATTTTTCAGCGTCGCCGAATGTCGTGCTTTCGCCCGAGGAGAATTTCCAAGGAGCGTAATAATGAAGCGAAACGATAAGATGCTCGTCGTTCGGCACGATAACATCGTTCATTGACACTTCCTCCGCACATGCGCCGTAAGCTGTCACTATCAGCGAACGTTCGGCGTTGTTTCCGCCGCTTGCACGGACTGTATCGACAAAATCCTGCAAATATCGGTTTACAACGGCTCTTTCAGCGGCTGTTCCGCCCATCCACTCGTTATCGCTGCCGACAGTACGGGGTTCGTTCATACCTTCAAAAATAAGCCTGTCGCCGTAATCCTTGAAACGAGCCGCAACCTGCTCCCAGATTTTTTTCAGCTTTGCGCTGTCCCCTGCATACTCCGCTTCGGTCGGGTTAAACCAAATATAATCGTCATGGTGCATATTTAATATGACATACATATCGTTGTTATAGGCGTAGTCAACGACCTCCTGCACACGGTCGAGCCACTCGGACTGAATTGTGTCTCCGTCCATATGCTCGCCCCACGTCACAGGTACACGGATAGCGTTGAAGCCTGCATCTTTGACCGATTTTACCAGTTCTTCGGTAGTTTTGGGATTGCCCCAGCCTGTTTCCGTGGCAACTCCCGTTTTGTTCGTGTCATAGCTGTCAAGGCTGTTGCCAAGATTCCAACCGACCTTAATATCCTTAACTATTTCGGAGGAATCACGGAACCCTGCCGACTCAACAGGCGGCTTCTCGTCCGTTTTTTCGGGAACTGCCGAAGCAGTCGCTCCGCCGAGACTGTACTTGACCGTAACGGAATCGAGGGTTGCCGACGGCTGTTCGCTCCACCAATATCCAAGCACAAGCTCACCGTCCTTTGCTGCGTAATTTTTCGCCTGCGGATCGACTATCCAAGTCAGGGAAACGCTTGAACTGTCGGTAAATGACACAACGTCCGCCGACTGATAGTAACCGAGCGTTGATTCATAACCGAAAGCTCCCGTAAATTTGCCGAATCCGCCTGCTGCGCTTATATTATATGTGACCGCCTGCGGAACTGCTCCCTCGGGGAGAAAATCGGTCTTTACACGGATAGTATTGTCCGAATCGTCATATTCAACGGATTCCCCCACGTCCTGAGAAACCGTTCCGTCGCATGGAATGTCACTTGTACGCGTCAGATTGCAGACAACGCTTTCAATACGTACACTTGAAGCATTTCCCCACCAGTAGCCGAAAAGCAGTTCGCCCGACGGTGAAATGAAATCCGAAACATCAGCAGGAACGTTCCATGTTATCTCACCGTATGTACCCTCTGTGGGCGCGGTGAAGTTTTCCGACTGATACCAGCCCTCGTCAGTAGCGGCGGCACAGTCGGAGGTTACGGAAATTCCGCAGCCGCCCTTAAATTCGCCGATATTTGTATCGTCGGCAGAGTAAATCACGAACGTAAAGGAGCTTACATTGTCCCCCTCCTGCATAAAGTCGGCAAGAGGAAGCTTGATAGTATTGCTGCCCTCAGTTTTTTCTATCGTTGTATCAACAGTCTGCTGAATGCCGAGAGAAGCCGTTACCGTTTCAGTAGGACTGATATGCTCGGTCATCGGTTCGGTTTCGGGAACGGTCGTTTCCTCTGCCGAAGCCTCGGAACTTTCGGAATCCTGAGAACTTTCTGAACTTTCCGAGCTTTCGGAACTTTCAGACGTACTTTCCTTGCCGCTGCATGAAGTCATTCCTGCCAATAAAACGGCGGATAAAATTATCGCTAAACTTTTTTTCATAAAAAAACCTCTTTTATAGCTGTGCATATTAAACATATAACTGATTATAGCACATTTTTTGATAGTTTGCAAGCATATGTGCAAGCTTAAATAAGCAAATTATCTGCGAATTGATTTTAATTTTTGCCGTAAGCTTATCTTTAAATTGATTTTCATAGATTTTTTACTAAAACGCGTGACAAATTCTGCAAAATATGTTATAAGCAGCGTGTCGCTGCACCCATTGCCGACCGTATTCTTATAAACGGTATATGCGTCCCCGAAGCCGCATGTCTCAGGAAATGGCAAGTATCGAAAGAAGCGTGTCGCTACATCGGGAATTTTTTCAGCGACAGTTGCAATTTTGCGCATAATATGTTATAATATAATTGGTCGATCTCATTAGTCGGCTAATTCTTTCGATCGGAGCGATTTTTATGTCTAAAAAAACATTCTACATCACTACACCTATCTATTATCCGTCGGGCAATCCGCACATAGGTCACTGCTATACAACCGTTGCCTGCGACTCTATTGCCCGTTTTAAGCGAATGCAGGGCTATGACGTAATGTTCCTTACGGGCACGGACGAGCATGGTCTGAAAATCGAACAAAAAGCTGCCGAAAAGGGCGTTACACCCAAGCAGTTCGTTGATGAGGTAGTTGAAAAATTTAAGGCTCTCTGGAGCTACATGAATATCGACTATGATCGCTATATCAGGACTACCGACAGCTACCATATCGAAACGGTACAGAAAATTTTCAAGGCTCTTTACGACAAGGGCTTCATATACAAGGGCGAATATTCGGGCAAATACTGCACTCCCTGCGAAAGCTTCTGGACAGATTCGCAGCTTGACGAAAACGGCTGCTGTCCCGAATGTCACCGTCCCGTTACATTTTCCAAGGAGGAGTCTTACTTTTTCAAGATGTCGCCCTTTGCGGAGCGTATCGAAAAGCTTCTGACTGAAACTGACTATCTCCGCCCCAAGACCCGTGTGACAGAGCTTGTAAACAATTTTATCAAGCCGGGTCTTGAAGATCTGTGCGTATCCCGAACAACGTTCAAGTGGGGTATTCCCGTAACATTTGACGAGGGTCATGTGGTGTACGTGTGGATAGACGCCCTTTCAAACTATATTTCCGCACTCGGCTTCATGAACGATGCATACAGCGACTACGATAACTATTGGCCTGCGGACGTTCACATGGTCGCAAAGGATATTATGCGTTTCCATGCGATAATTTGGCCTGCTATCCTTATGGCTCTCGATATTCCGCTGCCTAAGCATTTAGCTGTCCACGGCTGGATAACGTTCAACGGCGAAAAAATGAGCAAGTCCCTCGGAAACGTTGTAGACCCGTTCGTACTCGGCGAACGTTACGGCTGCGACGCTATCCGCTATCACATTCTTCGTGAAATGGCGCTCGGCGCTGACAGCTCGTTCTCCAATGAAATAATGATAAACCGCATTAATTCCGACCTCGCCAACGGCTTTGGAAACCTTGTTTCACGTACTGTCGCAATGGCGGACAAGTATTTCGGCGGAACTCTGCCTACAGAACGTGAAGCTGCTCCCGTTGACGACGACTTCAAGGCTGTCGTACTCAAAGCAGTTTCGGAAGTTGAAGCCGCTATGGACGAGACTAAAATAAAACAGGCTCTTGAAGAAATTTTCAAGGCTGTTGACCGTGCGAACAAATATATTGACGAGACCGAACCGTGGAAACTGGGCAAGGACGAATCCCAAAAGGCACGTCTTGCCGCCGTTCTGTACAACCTGCTGGACGGTATCAGAATAATTTCCACTCTGCTCAGTCCGTTTATGCCCTCTACAATGCCAAAGGTATGGGAGCAGATAGGAGCGTCCGAAGCTGACGTAACATACGACAAGCTCTCCGTATTCGGAGTTCTTCCAGAAAACGTAACAGTTCACAAGGGCGAGATACTTTTCCCGAGAATCGACGTTGAAAAGGAGATCGAGGAGCTTAACAGCATTATCCAAAAGAACATGGAGGCTGCTCAGGCTAATCTTTCCGCCGCGGAAAAGGGTGAAGCTCCTGCCGAGAAGATCGAGCTTGCTCCTGAAATTTCCATTGACGATTTTGCCAAGGTGGAGCTGAGGTGCGCAAAGGTACTTTCAGCCGAAAAAGTCAAGAAATCCGACAAGCTTCTGTGCTTGCAGCTTGACGATGGCATGGGCGGACGTCAGGTAGTCTCGGGAATCGCTCAATACTATACTCCCGAGGAATTAGTCGGCAAAAAGGTTCAGCTTGTGGCTAATCTGAAGCCCGTAAAGCTCAGAGGAGTCGATAGCTGCGGTATGATCTGCGCCGCCGATACTCCCAATGGAGTGAAGGTTCTTTTCCTTGACGATTCTATCCCCTGCGGAGCGAAAATAAGATAAGACCTGTTCAGTAACCTGAAAAATGCTGAATGACGCAGGATTTTTTGTGCTGTGCAAAGTCGGATTTCCGTAGGAATACTGTATGTATTGCAAGGAAAGCCGACAAAGCACAGTGCAAAAAAGACAAGTCAGGCAGCGTTTTGAGGGTTATTGAACAGGTCTATAGACCGCACACAATGAAGATCGCAGAAATTACGAAAAACAAGAAGAAATATCTTTCTCTGCTGCTGTTGGCAGACGAACAGGAGGATATGATAGACCGCTATCTCGACCGTGGGACAATGTTTGTACTGGATAATGACGGCGTAAAAAGCGAATGCGTAGTTACCGATGAGGGCAGCGGCGTGTTGGAAATAAAAAATATTGCGACAGCTCCGAAATGTCAGGGTCTCGGCTACGGCAGACTTCTTATCGAATATATTGCGGACAAATATAAAAACGATTTCTCTGTCCTACAGGTCGGAACGGGCGACAGTCCGCTGACTATCCCATTTTATGAGAAGTGCGGCTTTGTACGTTCGTATATCGTAAAGAATTTTTTTACTGATAATTACGACCACCCCATATACGAATGCGGCATACAGTTGACAGATATGATATATCTTCAAAGAAAACTAACTTGATTTGCTTAATTATAAGTAAACAACATCTCTTGTATAGCGCACTGTGTACAGTGTCACTTCTAAGGGAACGCCCTCTCTTGCAGGGCGTTCCCTCTTTCAAAACAGTCTATTGGACTGTTTTGAAATTCACCCTTTGCGGAGCGCTTAAACGCTATGCAGGGCTTCGCCCCGCACCCCGCCAGAGGCGCTGCCTCTGGACTCCGCCAAAGGGACACCGTCCCTTTGGAATCCCAATATTATTTTAATCAAATTTATGACATATCGAAAAATCCCCCTTTAGAACGTACTTCCAAAGGGGGATCATATTTATTCATTGAAATTTATGTACCGTGCGGTAAAATTCCTTGTCCGAAACGTTTACGATGCGGCTGCATGTTATTTCAAATTAGTCCTGTCCGTAAAGTGTAGTAAGACGTGTAAGATAGTCGTATCTATCCTTAGCGTTAGCAACAGCCTGATCAAAGAGCTTCTCAGCACGCTCGGGGTTGGAGCGAGCAAGCGAATTGTAACGAACCTCGCCCATGAGGAAGTTCTTGTACTCGTCTGTGTTGGGAGCCTTGGAATCGAGAGTGAAAGGATTCTTACCCTGCTCTTTAAGAGTAGGATTGTATCTGTAAAGATGCCAGTAACCAGCCTCTACAGCCTTCTTCTCCTCAGCCTGAGCCGTAGCCATACCTGTCTTGATACCGTGATTGATACAAGGAGCGTATGCAATTACGATAGAAGGTCCGTCATAAGCCTCAGCCTCGGCAAATGCCTTGATACACTGGTTCATGTTTGCGCCCATTGCAACGTGTGCAACGTAAACGTAACCGTAGCTCATTGCGATACCTGCAAGATCCTTCTTCTTCATTACCTTACCGGCAGCAGCGAACTGAGCGATAGCTCCTGTAGGTGTGGACTTGGAAGCCTGTCCGCCTGTATTTGAGTAAACCTCTGTATCGAATACGAGGATATTAACGTTCTTGCCTGATGCTATTACGTGGTCGAGACCGCCGAAGCCGATGTCGTATGCCCAGCCGTCGCCGCCGAAGATCCACTGAGACTTCTTAGAGAGGTACAGCTTCTCGGCAAGGATAGCCTTAGCGTCGTCGCAGCCGCAAGCTTCAAGAGCAGCAACAAGCTTATCCGTAGCAACAGCATTTGCCGCGCCGTCGTTGTATGTTGCGAAATACTCAGCGATAGCTTCCTTTACCTCGGGCTTCTCAGCCTTAGCTTCAAGAGCCTTTACCTTGTCTGTAACTCTCTTTCTAAGAGTTTCCTGAGCAAGGTACATACCGTAACCGAACTCGGCATTATCCTCAAAGAGCGAGTTGCTCCATGCCGGACCTCTGCCCTGCTTGTTTACGGTATAAGGAGTTGAAGGCGCAGAACCGCCCCAAATAGAAGAACAGCCTGTAGCGTTTGCGATCATCATTCTGTCGCCAAAGAGCTGTGTTACGAGCTTAGCGTAAGGAGTTTCACCGCAGCCTGCGCATGCGCCCGAGAATTCGAGGAGGGGCTGCCTGAACTGCGAACCCTTGACTGTGTCAGCCTTGAACTTAGCTGCAACCTCGGGCTTTTCATCAATAGTTACGCCGTAGTTGAATACTTCCTGCTGATCCATCTGAGAAGCGATAGGCTCCATAACGAGAGCTTTCTCCTTGGCAGGACAAACGTTAGCGCAGACGCCGCAGCCTGTACAGTCAAGAGTTGAAACAGTCATTACGAACTTGAGATCGCCGATAGCAGGCTTGAAATCAAGAGACTTAACAGCAGACGGAGCAGCCTCTACCTCAGCCGGAGTCATAGCTACGGGACGAATTACAGCGTGAGGACAAACGTATGCACACTGGTTACACTGGATACAATTCTCAGGCAGCCATGCAGGTACCTTAACGGCAATACCGCGCTTCTCGAAAGCGGCAGAACCCTGCGGGAATGTGCCGTCAGCCATATCTACGAATGCCGAAACGGGGAGCTTATCGCCCTTCTGAGCGTTGCAGGGGATCTGAATGTTGTTTACGTAATCCTGAAGCTCCTTGTTCTCGCAGGAAACAGCAGCCATACCCATCTGAGTATCGGGAGCGTTCTTCCAAGCCTCGGGAACGTCGATCTTAACGATGTTCTGATGACCTGCGTCGATAGCCTTCCAGTTCTTCTCAACAACGTCCTGACCCTTCTTGCTGTAGGAAGCTTCAGCAGCCGCCTTCATGTAGCCGAGAGCGTCCTCGAAAGGAATGATGTTTGCAAGCTTGAAGAATGCAGACTGGAGGATAGTATTGATACGAGTTCCCATGCCTGTTTCTTCACCGAGCTTAACGCCGTTGATAGTATAGAAATTGATATTGTTCTGCGCGATATATCTCTTTACCTGTCCGGGGAGGTTAGCTTCAAGACCTTCCATATCCCAGATAGTATTGAGGAGGAAAGTACCGCCGGGCTTGATGTCGGAAACCATATCGTACTTGTCGATATAGCTCTGATTGTGACATGCTACGAAGTCAGCCTTATTAATAAGGTATGTGGACTTGATAGGAGTCTTGCCGAAGCGGAGGTGAGAGATCGTTACGCCGCCGGATTTCTTTGAATCGTATGCGAAGTAAGCCTGCGCATAGAGATCCGTGTGGTCGCCGATGATCTTGATAGAGTTCTTGTTTGCGCCGACAGTACCGTCAGAACCGAGACCCCAGAACTTACAAGCTGTTGTGCCTGCGGGAGCGGAATCGGGATTCTCTTCAAGAGGAAGCGAGAGGTTTGTAACGTCGTCCTCGATACCGATAGTGAAACGGGGCTTGTCCGTATTCTTGAATACGGCAACGATCTGAGCAGGAACCGTATCCTTTGAGCCGAGACCGTAGCGTCCTGTAAATACGGGAATATCGTTGAACTTAGTTCCCTTGAGAGCAGCTACTACGTCGAGGTAGAGAGGCTCGCCCAGTGAACCGGGTTCTTTTGTTCTGTCGAGAACAGAGATTCTCTTTACGCTGTCGGGAATAACTTCAACGAGCTTTTCAGCAACGAAAGGTCTGTAAAGACGAACCTTAACAAGACCGTACTTGCCGCCCTGAGCGTTGAGGTAGTCGATAGTCTCCTCGATAGTCTCGTTTACAGAGCCCATAGCGATGATGATATGCTCAGCATCGGCAGCTCCGTAGTAGTTGAAGAGCTTGTAGTCAGTACCGATAAGCTCGTTTACCTTGTTCATGTAATCCTCTACGATAGCAGGGAGAGCGTCATAGTACTTGTTGCAAGCCTCGCGAGCCTGGAAGAAGATGTCGGGGTTCTGAGCAGAACCGCGGAGAACAGGCGTTTCAGGGTGGAGAGCCTTGTCGCGGAATCTCTGAGCAGCGTCCTTGTCGAGAAGTCCGAGGAGAGTTTCATCGTCCCATGTCTCGATCTTCTGTATCTCGTGAGATGTACGGAATCCGTCGAAGAAGTGAAGGAAAGGAACTCTGCCCTTTATAGTTGAAAGGTGAGCAACAGCACCGAGATCCATTACCTCCTGAGCAGAACCGGAGCAAAGCATAGCGTAACCGGTCTGACGGCAGGCATAAATATCGGAATGATCACCGAAAATGTTAAGAGCGTGCGAAGAAACGCAGCGAGCTGAAACGTGGATAACGTTGGGGAGAAGTTCGCCTGCGATCTTGTACATATTGGGTATCATCAGGAGAAGTCCCTGAGAAGCTGTGTATGTAGTGGTGAGAGCACCTGCTGAAAGCGAGCCGTGAACTGTACCGGCAGCGCCTGCCTCGGACTGCATTTCCGCAACAGTTACGGGCTGTCCGAAGAGATTCTTCTTATCCTTAGCGGACCAGCTGTCGGTAACCTCAGCCATAACTGACGAGGGAGTGATGGGGTAAATAGCGGCTACGTCTGTAAAGGGATATGACACCCATGCAGCAGCGTTATTACCGTCCATGGTTTTCATTTTTCTTTTGATTGCCATTGGTAATGACCTCCATTAAAAAATTTTTCAGTTCTGCCTGTTAAAAACATAACAAATTTATTTGCCAAATTCAAACAGGCACATAACTTCACCTAATATTATACCACAAATTGACCCCTTTGTAAACAATTTTTTGGCATATAGCACAGTTTTATGTTAGTACAATAAAACTTTATTGACAATTTATTTGTATAATATGCTAAAAAAATGCCTCTCATAGTTGTAGGAAATCACAAATTAAAGAATTTTTTTTGAAAATTTCTTGACTGCAAGCCCAAAATACGGTATAATAGTTGTAGTGATAAATACTGTTGAACTGTTTATCACTACATTCATAGTGGTAAATACTTATTGAATTATTTATCACTCGTTTTGTTGTCTCCTTTCTTTTGTTCTACACATTTTTGTTTTTTCTGTTTTATTTGAAGTCCGAAATTTTTTCGGACTTCTTTTTTCATAATAGACCTATTCAATGCAAAAAGCCTTTCGGAAAAATAATCTCCAAAAGGCTTTTGTTATTCTTTATAAACATTGGATCAGCCGATAAAGGACAGCCGCTCAAATTCAAGAGTTTTAAGCATAAACTCTATATCGTCCGTATATTCGTCATAGCCGCTCGTATTATAGAACGTATTCGCAGCTAAATAGTCGTTATCGTAAACGTAAAAACGCCAACTGCCGTTTTTGCTGTATATGTCAACTTCTTTGCCGTTCACTGTGGAGGGCGTAATATCGTAGGGTTCAAGTATCGCAAAGGAGCTGTGCCAGCTTATGTCAAGCCCTTTCGTCTCGCCGTTCGGCGTAAAACGCACGCCCCAGTCCGTAAAGTCGCCCTCAGTCGGATAGTCGATATTTTTACTGCTCCAGCTTTTCGGGACAAGCAGAGAAAAGCTCAGATCGTAATCGAGATTTTTACATTCAAACCGCTGTAGAGTACATTCCTCGGGAGCTTTTTCCGTCACCTCTATGCCGTAGGTTTTCTTCGTGACGGCAGGTTCAGCCGACCCTATTTCGCCGTTGTGCGTCACAAGAACTCTGTCGCCGACTTTTACGTTTTTCAAATCCGCCGCATTGTCGAAGCCTGCATCGACCCAGCCTAAATCGGGATCTTTTACAAGTACGCTGCCGCCTTTTTTGTCTTTAGAAGTCACTTTGTATACTATCCCCTCAAGGTAGTATACCTCCTCGGGAACTGTGCTTGTCTGCACCGCAGAGGACGGCTCGGGTTTGCTGTTCGATACTGTGCCGACTTCCGAAACGTCATTTGAAGAACCGCTATTCTCGTCGGAAACCTCGTCAACGTCAGATACTTCGGAAGTATCGCCGTTGACAGTCGTAGTCTTATCCTTATCGGAAGTCGCGTCAGAACTGCTCGCTTCTGTTTCCTTCTCGGTATCGGTTTGATTTTGCTTTATCTTCGGCAAAGTCGTAACAGGCTCGGTCTCGGCTATAACAAATCCGCCCTCGCCGTCGTCCAAAGTCGGCGCTTTCTTCTCGGGTTTATCGTTTCCGCAGCCCGAAAAAGCTGCTGTGAACAGCGTCAAAGCCGAAAGCATACATATTATTTTTTTCATAATATCAACTCCGATCTTCACTGTCCACAGCTTAACAGTTATATGCAAAAATATTATCTCTTAGTTTACGGACAGTGAATATTTAATTAAATAAAACTTCATCAGTCTGCGACATTGTCTCAATATCAGCCGATATAAACCGTCCGCCCGAAAGCGCATAGACGTATCCGCCGATATATACGGCACGGTTGAGAACATCTTCTCCGTATTTGTCAAAATCTGTTTCAGAGGAGAGTTCTCCTCTTAAAATAAACTCCCCGTTTTCATAGGCAAAGAACATGTACTTGCTCTCCTCCCTGTACTCCTCGTTGTCCCACTTGCTTATAACTACGGGCATACCGATGAGATTTTTTTCGGGAGCTATAAGCAGAGCCTTTCTTTCCCATTGCGCATCGGAATAAACATATTCGTTGGCTTCTGCATCGCCGTTTACGGAATACAATCCGACTTCTTTAAGGTCGTAAGGGTCTGAATTATCGAACATAACAAGCTTCACGCCCGTTTCAACGCCGTTTTCGTCAGCGTCCGCGCCGAATCCGAGAAGAAGTCCGTCGTCCCATTGCTGCATATATGTGCTGTAGCCGAGTATCTTAAATTCATCGGTAATAAAAGGCGATGTAGGGTCTGAAAGGTCTATCGCAAAAAGCGGATCGGTCTGCTCGTAGGTAACGACATATCCCATATTTCCGTTGAAGCTGACGGATTTTACAGTTTCGTTTTCACCGAAGCCGCCTACGCTTCCCACGATATTCATATCCATATCGAGGACGTACACCCTGTTGTCCGAAATATGCTCGGATTCAACGTCAATATCAAGCATTGACGTTACAAAGTTGCCGTTATTCGTCCACTTGTCAACAGTCGAAGCAACTCGGAAGTAGCCGTCGTATTCGCTCATGGAGAACTGGTCTTTCACATAGCCCTCTATCGTTCCGCTTGCTTCGGGGACTATCTGTCCGCCCCCTACGGCGATTCGGGTAATATCGGTATCTTCCCAGCCAACGGTCGTATAGAGATTATTCGCCGAGCTGTAGAGACTTCCGCTGTAGCCTGCCAAAGCCTTTGTTTCGCAGGGAGAAAATTCGCCCGAAGCTGTCAGATCAATGCTTCCAATTACAGTATAACTCAAAATCGACGAATTGTCAAGGGTATTGCCCGGCAGAAGTATATCGGACGGAGGAATACATTCCCTCTCGCTTACGCCGCACTTCGGGATATACTCGTCAACACACTCCGCGCCGCCTATTTCATTGAAAAGCATAGTATCATAATTCGTCATAAGATACATATAACCGTCGGGAGCTATGCGGACATCGTTGTATCTGCCGTCCTGATAGTAAGTACCGACAAGCTGAGGGTCGCTTTCCTTTGTATAGAAGCTGACAAAACACATATCGTCCATTTCGTAAAAATCTTCGCCCTTATAGTTGTCGCCGTATACGGTCCAGCCGTTTCGATAAGAATTTGCCGTACCGATAACCGTTATAAGATCGTTGTAAAGATACATATCGTTTACAGTAATATTTGTCATCCAGCCGTCGCCCTCGGGAACTGCGTCAGGCGTAAGGTCAAGCTGATAAGTCTCCGTAAAGCTGCCGTTATCCACGGCGGCAACGTTCATCATCGACTTCAAACATTCGTCCGATTCACTGTACTTACTGCATACATAGTAAATGCGTTCTCCGTCCGTCTTTGCGATGTCGGCTTCGAGTACCTCGTCCTCCTGATTGTGAGTTTTGGAATAGTCGTCCTCAGTCTCCGTATCTTCTGTCGGTTCTTCTGTCGGTTCTTCAGTTGGTTCTTCTGTTTCAACAGGTTCGGTAGGCTCTTCTGCTTCTGTCGGATCTTCAGCTTCGGTAGGTGCTTCCGTGGGTATCGGTTTACATGTATTAATTGTATATTCTGTTTCGGTGGGATCTTCAACAGGCACGGCAACAAAGTCATTGGGTTCTTCGGAAGCTCCGCCGCCCATTCCTCCGTATAATGCGCTATTGTCTGCGCTCTGCACAGCCGTTTTATCAAATTCGGCAGTGTCCATAGCTGCTTCCGGACTTTCCATTTCAATAGCTCCATTTACGAGTGCGCCATCGGCAAATACTCCGCCGAACTCCTCGCCCCGTGCATTAAGAGCTTGCTCATTCGCCTTTGCAAGCAGTTCGTAAACCTGCTCATAGCTTTCCGCTCCGCTCATGTACGGAGCAGCTTTAGCCTGCTCGACAGTCCCCGACACTTCGGAACTGCTTTCGACCTCGATCATTTCCTGCCGCTGATTTTTCGTATTATGCTTGGAACGCTCCGCCAATCCCATAGCTCCGACAGTTCCGCCGACTATGACCGCACAGGCGGCTGCCGCTGCCGTGATACGTCCCACAACGCTTATACCGCCGCGCTTTTTCGCAGGCGCTTTCTCGTCAAGCATTTTCTTCATGTTTTGGGGAGATATCTCCTCGGGGATCTCTGTATTATTAAGTATTTCTCTTGCTCTTTCATCATTATTTTTCATAGCTTGCTCCTTTCATGTCAATTCAAGTCTGAGCGTTTTCTTCGTCCTCGCAAGTACCGAACGGACAGTATTTGCATTTTCGCCGATGATCTCAGCGACTTCACTGCTGCTGTAGCCCTCCAGCACGGTAAGCGATAATATCAGCCGTGAGCGCGGTTCAAGATTATCCATAGCATGTTTAAGCTCGGATATCTCGCAGTCAAAATCAACAGCAGGTTCTACGTCCTCCGTAAGCTCCACCGTATCTGCGAAATAATCTCGCTGTTTCCGCTTTATCTTCGCCGACAAAATTCGCATTATCCACCCTCGGAATGCCTTTTCGTCTTTAAGCTTTCCGATAGCGCAGAATGCGTCAAGCACCGTATCGCTTACCGCATCGCAGGCGTCATGCGTGCTTCTGAGACTGTACAGGGCGATTCTGTACATGTCCTTGTATACTAATGTATAAAGCCGTGCAAATGCTGCCGAATCGCCGTTTCGGGCAAGCCTGACGTCCTCCGTAAAATCATTCTTCATTTTTTCACTTCCTTATCGCATATATGCGCTTCATACTAATTCACTCTCAACCTATAGCCGATGATCTGTCTACAGAACGAATGTATCAGTATCAAATCAATTGATCTGTTAATATAGTGTCGGAAAAAGTCCGCTTTGTTGCAGATATTTTAAATTTCGGGATTTTGCACAAAGTCGCACGCTCCTTTTTGTAAAACTTTCCTATACAATTATACAACGTTTCCGACAAAATATCAATCTATCTTCTGCCTATCATGACACTAACGCAAATTAAAATCGGATCTATTGTTTGATTTGCATAATTTTCGACAAAAACTGCCGATCTTTTTCGTCACCGTTTTCGTGAAACAAAATACGAGAATGCAAGAGAAAACGAGAAAAACTAAGAGAATCAATGAGAAAGTTTTGTATAGATTGAAAAAAATCCTAAAAAGCTCTTGACTTTTCATAAACTTTCCTGTATAATTACTATTGTTGCTTTCGGAGGCGGGTCATAAGCCGAGATTTAACGGTCCTCCCTCCTCTGAATATCTTAGTTTATTACAGGAGGAAACAAATATGTCAACTACTCTGGCAAAACCGGCTGAAGTAAACCGCACATGGTATATTATCGACGCTGCCGGTCAGCCTCTCGGACGTGTAGCTGCTAAAGCTGCTCATATCCTCAGAGGTAAGCATAAGCCCTCTTTCACTCCCAACGTTGACTGCGGTGACTTCGTTATCGTTATCAACTGTGATAAGGCTGTTCTCACAGGCAAGAAGCTCGATCAGAAAAAATATTACTGGCACACAGGCTGGATCGGCGGTCTTAAATCCATTTCCTACAAGGATATGATGGCTGATCAGGCTGACAGAGCTATGATGATCGCTGTAAACGGTATGCTCCCCGGCAATACTCTCGGCAGAAATCAGATCAAGCGTCTGAAGGCTTACAAGGGCGCTGAGCATAAGCACGCGGCTCAGAAGCCCGTTGCATACACACTTTAAGGAGGCGCTTTAAAATGTACGAATCAAAGGTAAAATACTACTACGGAACAGGCAGAAGAAAGCACTCCGTTGCAAGAGTCAGAATATATCCCGGTTCAGGCAACGTTACCATTAACGGCAGAAATATAGATGATTATTTCGGTCTCGAAACTCTCAAGCTCATCGTTCGTCAGCCCCTCGCTCTTACCGATAACCTCGATAAGTTCGACATCGTTTGCACTGTAACCGGCGGCGGTGTTACAGGTCAGGCAGGCGCTATCCGCCACGGCGTTTCAAGAGCTCTCCTCGCTTTCAATGAGGAGCTTCGCCCCGTCCTCAAAAAGGCAGGTTTCCTCACTCGTGACCCGAGAATGAAGGAAAGAAAAAAATACGGTCTCAAAGCCGCTCGTCGCGCTCCGCAGTTCTCAAAGAGATAATTTTATCCCTTTCGGTATCATACAAAAAATCGCCTCGCAGGGCTATCCTGCGAGGTTTTTGTTATTCTTGAGAGTCGGTGAGATTTGCTGGAAATCGGGCGGTAGCACCCGAGTAGAACCCAAGTAGCAACCACTAAAATAAGGAGATGTTTTGATCGACATCTTCTTATTTTTATATCTTATTGATTGCTTCGACAAGCTCCTTAATATCGAGATGTGTATAGACATTTTCGGCTAAAGTCTTACCTGAATGACCTAATATCCTTGCAATCTTGGCGGGATATATCTCAGCTTCGTGCAGCATGGTTGAACAGGTATGCCGTGTTTCATGTATATCGCGCTTTCCAAATTCCAGCGTTTGCATTAGCGGAGTCCAATATGTATCCTTGTATGCTGTGTAGCCTTTGTCCCCTGCAAAGTTCCTGTTGTCCATTGATACAAGATAATCACTGCCTTCCTTATCGTAGAAATACCGCCAGTAAGCCAATGTCTTGTCGGCTATGGGGACTTTACGGATACCGTTAGCAGTCTTGGCGGATATTATACTTGCCTCTATTACAAAATGTACAATGTATTTCGGAATAAATTCCCTCTGTCTGCGTTGTCCCCCTAATCGGGGCGGACACCCTCTGTCACTTCGTGACATCTCCCTACACTGTAGGGAGTCACCTCACCGTGCGACAGCACGCTTTCGTCGTCCGCCTTGACAGACAGAATTTCTTCTCGAAATCTTTTGCATATTTTGCAATAGAGGCAAGTATAAACAGGCTCTTAAATAAAAAATTTCTTTTTAAGTTTTTCTTTCAATCGTTTGTTTCTGTCGCATAGAAACATGATAACGCCGATCACAATAAACGTAATAAGGGGATAATACGACCAGACAAACTTCACCTTATCCATGAACGTTTTATTTATTAGAAACTCTATCAGAATGCAGTTCAGACCCGACAAAATAAAAATGACAGCGGCGATGAGAAATCCCGAAGCTTTGGTAAATTTTTTGATAAGCATTGCAGTATAAATTATCAGCATTGCCGAGCAGGTCGCAGGCAGAGCGAATCCAAAAAACCATGCTCCGTCGGTCGTATGCTCAATATACCATTGAAACAGGAGCAGCGCCAAAAAGTCAACAGTCAGATACGTCAGCGCTTTTTTTCTCGGAAAGATCAACGGAATAAAAATCACGCAATACGCAAGTCCGACAGAGCTTACGGCAATATCCGACCATACGATTTTTGAATTTATGCTATAATCGCAGATCAAAGTTAAAACGCACAGCAATAAAATAATAAGCGTCGCCGTCATTAATCCAAACCGCATGCTCATCTTTTTTACTTCTGCTAAATGCTCCTTTGGGAAAGGCGTTTTAGCGTTTACCGCAGGCGGCAGGTCAGGGTGATAGACGACTGTCTGACACAGCGGACACTTCTTCTCACTATCTTCGAGTTTAACGCCGCATTTCACGCAATATGCCATTTTTACACCTCATCTTTCTGATTGCTTTCCACTGTTACAGCGATCCCGAATTTAACTAAATTGGTGAAAAAAAGCCGTTCCAGTTCGGATTCCTTAATGTTTCGTATCATATTAATGTACAGCTTGTCCTTATAAGATAAAATGCCGCAGTTATTTGAACCTGTAGCCTGTACGCCCAATGTAAAATCAAAACGTTCTGCAAATTTTTCCATTTCTTTTGGGAGCGTAACGGCTCCCAAGTTAGACATAGTGATACACGACTTCTTTTCGCCTGTCATGGAAAATACGGCTTTTATCCCGATATTCTTTACAAACAGCGGCAAGACCTTCAGAAATTTATTTTTTTCCGCTTTCACATTAGCCGTTATCCTTGCCTGCATTTGTTTTTCGGTCAATTGAAGCTTCATCTGATAATATATATTCTTAACTATCTCCTCAAAGGAAAATTCGCCCGTTCTTGCGTCTATTCCCGGCGTGATATAAAGCACAAAATTTCTCATTGACGCGCTATCAAAGTAATTTCTTAAATTTACGGGTATCAATACTTTAACAGGCTTTTGTTTTTTCTTATCGGGAATTTCAGTATCCTGTATCTCCATAATGGAAAAGATCATAACCGATACGAGATACGCGGTAAGACTTACGCCGTATTTTTTTGCGGCTGATAAAGCGTCGCTTAAATCAACAATACCTGTTATGACGCTGTGGAAGTCGTCCTTTTCCCTTGTTCCCGTAATTTTATAAGCGGTTTCTTCACGCCTTGAAGTCGCCGTATGTCCGTCGTATTTTAAAAAGCTGTCCTCCAGCTCTTTGTCATTCGGAGCTTCCAAACGGTCGAAAACTCCGTTTTTCGGTTCTATCTCCACATGCTCCTTTTGGGTGAGGTACTCTGCTGCAAGCGTTTTTAAAAAAATCAATCCGCCGTTGCCGTCGGTCAGAGAATGAAAGAACTCCGCCGCAATACGATTTTCATAATACAAAACCCGAAACGCGCATTGCCTCATATCCTGAGAAGTCATTTTACCGCAAGGATATGGGAGGTCGGGCGTTACCAACGGAGCTGTCGTTATTTCCTCTAAATAATACCAAAAAAATCCCCTGCATAATCTCATAGCGACCGATGGAAAACGTTTTATCGTTACATTCAGCGCAGCTTGCAGAACTTCGGGGTCTATTCGTTCATTTAATGTGATCGAGATGCGAAATACATTGCACCAGTTTTTCGTTCGTACAGCGGGATAAAGTTTAGCCGCATTATCCAATCGCAGCCACCGACGTTTATGTTCTGCCATGAAACACCTCGCTTAAAAATTCCGTAATAATTTTTCTGTCCTCTTTTGCTTCTTTGATTCCGTAAAGAAGATATATATGCCACATATCTTCCGCAACGTGCAGCGATGATGTGCAGCCGTATTCGCATAATTTTTTATGAAGGCAAACGGAGTCGCTCAGCATAATTTCATCGCCGCCGACAAATATCAAAGACGGCGGAAGTCCCGTGAGATCGCCGAAAAGAGGAGATACAAACGGAGAACTTATCTGATCTGTATAACACTGCGCGTAAAACTGTAATCTTTTTTTCGTCATGGAAGGGTCTTTTTCACGGTTTTCTTCATAGGAAATTCCCGACATACTCAAATCGCTCCAAGGTGAAACGGCAATTATTCCGCAAGGCATCGGAAGCTGTTCTTCTTTCAGCTTCAAGGCGAGAGAGAATACAAGTCCTCCGCCTGCCGATTCGCCGCAAAGAGCTATCTTATCGGGAGAATACCCGTTATTCATCAGATAACGATATGCCTGAACTGCGTCCTCCAAAGCGGCAGGATATATATGCTCGGGAGCTAATCTGTATGCGGCGCAGCAAACGGCTATATGATTTTCTGCGGCTAAAACAGTTCCGAATCCCTTTGCGTACTGCATATCTCCAGAAACGTATCCGCCGCCGTGAAGATACAGAATTATTCCGTCGTATTTCAAATCGTTCGGAATAACATATTCAGCTTGAAATTCCGAAAAATTTATGGTACGATACGTTACGTCCGTTAAATATTCATGCGCCATGAAACTGCCGATCTTATCCTGTACAGCGCGCGATCTCTTAATGGAACATGCGTCTGCCAGCTTATTCACGACAGAGAGCTGTGTCCGCAGCAGCTTTGTCAATAACTCCATGTTTCCTCCATTTTCGGCTGTCGATCTTATTGATTCGGGAACTTGACGTTTTTTTATCAGAGCCTCCATTGCAAAATATCCATATCTTTCAGCTAAAATTTCTCCATTATGCGACGTAAATCTTCAATGGGCTACATCTCGCCTTGCGGTTTGTTCTGTGTCTGACAAAATTTTATTTTAAAATCTTTCAGACTTTTTGCAATAGAGGCATGTATAACAAATACGCTTTCATTCCAATCTATAATTAGTATACCATATTTCCCATAAAATTGCAAGTTAAAATATGTGTCGGTACACGGTTTTTGAATGAGTAAAAAAAGTGTGAACAAGAAAAAGGAATAGACAAAAAGGAGAAAACATTGTATACTAAAAGAAAGTAAAAAAACGGAGGTATACAATGAAAAAGATAAGCATAGCAGAAGCGATAGAGGGAATAGAGGATACAAGACGAGGAAGAAGTATAATATATCCGCTGCATGAAATATTGATTATCATGTTACTGGCAGTAATATGCGGAGCAACATCGTATGCCAAAATTGAAATGTTTGGAAAAAGCAAAGAAGAATGGCTGAAAAAGTTTATGAAGCTGGAAAACGGAATTCCGGATGCCTGTACATTCAGAAATGTAATAAAAGAAATAGATACACAAAAACTACATGAAGTGTTTTGCAGTTGGATGAAAAGTGTGGTATCAGAATTGTATGGAGTAGTTGCCATAGATGGAAAAGAAGCTCGAAGAACCAAAGATGCAAAGAAACGCCCGCTTCATGTAGTAAGTGCATTTTCACATGAATTTGGCTTGGTAATGGGACAATTGGCGTGTGAAGAAAAAAGCAATGAGATAACAGCTATACCCAAATTACTTGAAATGCTTGAAATAAAGGGATGCATCGTAACAATAGATGCAATGGGAACACAAAAGGAAATAGCTGAAAAAATTGTTTCAAAGGAAGCTGACTATATTCTTGTAGTGAAAGAAAATCACAAAATATTATATCGTGATATTAAGCTGTATCTTGATGATATTGTCACGGACGAAGATGTTATCAAAAGCAGTTCATATCATAAAACTGTAGAAAAAGGACATGGCAGAATTGAAACAAGAGTATGTGTGACATCTGAGGATATTGGCTGGCTTACCGGCAAAGACAATTGGAGAAATATTAATGGAATAGGTGCGATTTATTGTACGATTGAGGAAAATGGAAAAAAGTCCAAGCAAAGCCATTACTTTATTTACAGCTGTAAGGGGATGTCTGCAAAACAAATAATGAAATACAAAAGAGGACATTGGAGGAGAGTGAATATCAAACCGTGTAAATGCCAATAATAACCACAGAAAGAAAGTGGAGGAAAATGGTATGAAAACAAGAACACACGGATTAAGCGAAAAAGAAATGGAACTCGTAAAGTATCTGATGGCAGACTGCCAAAGCACGGGAGATATTCAGAAGAAGCTGAAGAGATTGTTTGCGGGAACAATCGAGCAGATGCTTGAAGCGGAGATGGACGAGCACCTTGGTTATGAGAAAAATTCTGTTTCTGGGAACAACTCCGGAAACAGTCGTAACGGCTATGGAAAAAAGACAATCGCCAGCGATTACGGCGAGTGCGAAATAGCAGTACCCCGTGACCGTAACGGTGAATTTGAGCCGAAAGTCATCGAGAAAAGACAGACCAGAACAGACGAAATTGAGCAGAAGATCATGACGATGTACGCCAAGGGAATGTCCCAACGTGATATTGAAGATACGCTTCGTGAAATTTACGGTTCAGAGATCTCACAAGGACTTATTTCACGCATTACTGACAAAATCCTGCCCGAGATAAATGACTGGCAAAACCGCCCGCTAGACAAGATCTATCCGGTTATATTCTTCGATGGGATCGTATTCAACTCTCGAAAGGATAACAGGATCATCAAAAAATGCGTGTATTCTGTACTCGGCATAAACATGGAGGGACGCAAGGAAATTTTAGGAACTTGGATCTCAGAAAATGAGTCCGCAAGCTTCTACGCAAGCATATGCTCGGATCTGAAAAATCGCGGTGTTACGGACATTTTCATAGCTTGTCATGATAATCTGACAGGATTATGCGAAGCCATTACTGCCATTTTTCCTAAGACAAAAAATCAGCTCTGTATCGTTCATCAGGTCAGAAACAGCTGTAAATTTGTACCGTACAAGGATAGAAAAGCAGTGTGTGCAGACTTGAAGAAAATTTATGGCGCAGTCAATCTTGATGACGCAGAATATGCAAAAGAAGAG
>JAGAQC010000002.1 GCA_017622925.1 Ruminococcus sp. | reverse complement strand
TCCTTTTTCTCTGAAATTGATTTTTTTGTTAATTCTCTTCATGTGAATTATCTTGATAAACTTTCTACCCTTTTAGCTCCTAATTTTGAGGTTCTTGATTCTTCTACTTTTAATGACAGTTAGATTAGATAGGAGTATAAAATATTCCAAAGGTGGACATTTTTTCATGTATTCCTCATATTCCGATGACGGGATACGCTGTAAGTTTCCCTCAAAAATACATTTATCCGAAAGAAGCTCGTCTATATCCTTAACAGAATATTTATAAAACGGCTTACCGAGCTTTACCCCCGAAAGCTGCAATATTCCTGCGGTAAACGACATGCAGTTGTACGCTTTTGGGATATTTATACCGTGGAAAACAGGCATTGTCGCCATTGAGATCAAATTAAAGATAAGCTCCGTATCGCTCTCGCATTTTCGGATAAATTTCATGACCCTTGAAAAATTCTCGTCCGTGATGTTTAAACGAAATACTTTCGCCTTAAAGAACGTATGTTTTCCGAATGCGTAAAAGTCCCTTTTTTCGTGCATGAAACCTGCATCAAACGGCATATAGTGTCTGCGTCTTGAAAAGCTCAAAAAATCGGTAAGACTGCCGTTAAGACTTACGGCGGTATGCGTATATTCATACCTCGTAATTTTCCGCGCGGCTGAACCAAGCCCCGTATGAGCTTTTATAAGTACGATGTAAATATTTTTCATTTTGTCTCCTGTTTTTTCAGTCGGCGGAAAAGCTGTATTTGCAGCCGTATCATTTCATAGTACATGGGAATAAGTCCGACTCCGATAATAATATCTGAAACTCTCAGATCAAACCCGAACGGACTGAATATCACGTTATCTCCGAATATCATCGAGAGCGCAGACATCAGACCATAAGTTATATGCGCTTCGATAGGTCCAAGACGAGGGAAAAGAAATTCGTTGAAGTAAATTATATAGTTCATTGCCGTCACATTTACAATGCCGTAAACAGGTACGGCAAAAACCATTACCGCCATATTTCCATACGGTGAAAAGCCGAATGCGATTATCAAAAATGTTGAAAACATAACATCGGTTATCAGATCGAAATACGCTCCTGCTTTAGATGACATTCCTCTGCTTCGGGCTATGTAGCCGTCAAGATCATCGGCGCAAAGATGTATCAGCAGTCCCGCAATAGTACCTATAAAAAACAGCGAAGATACATTTGTAAGAAACGTGGATATTATTGCAAAAAGTCCTCCCAAAGCTCCTATAAGCGTCATCTGATTCGGCGTTATCCGCTTAGGGATATATTTCCCCACATATCGGTAAAGCAGCTTTTGAAAGCCTGTTTCAAGCTTGCTCGGTATTATTTTTTTCACCGGATTTTTATATTCTTGTTCTTTCATTTTACTCTCCTGACCGCTTAATTCAAATATACGAGCCTTAATTATCCTCCGAAGCGAAACATGTTTTTCAGAAACGATCTTATATAGCTGCCGTAATCAAGAAAATCATATATACCATCTCGCCACCCCTTGACGAATAGCCTTATCATCAATATATGATAGTGGAAATAATATTCCTTTACGGACATTTTTTTCGGCTTTGCTACAACATGAAGATAATCCCATTCGGCAGGGTCGTCAGAAATTATCCTGTCCCTGTATTTATCGAACATGCTTGAATTAAGCTCGGGCGTCAATATCGAGACTGCCACATGAGAAAGCTTGTTTCTGCGTATCCAACTGTAGAGCTTTGTGAAATCGGACGGCGAAAAATCAAGGTCGGCAATAAACATTCCCATAATATTTATCCCTACTCTGTTAAGAGTTCTGACCGCTGTCTCATTGCAGTCTACAGTCGTTTTTTTCCGATAGCTTTCAAGATAGCTTTCGTCGGAAGCTTCAAGTCCTGTGAGAATATAGTAAAAACCGATTTTTTTCAGTTCCGCCATAAGCGGTTGATTTGCCGCAATAAAATCCGCCCTGCCGTAGCAAACGTATTTTTTCTTTATGCCGTACTTCCGCACAAGACGTATGAACTCCTCAACACGCCGCTTGTCAATAAGAAAATCATCGTCAATAATATAAATATTGTCGCACTTTATATTGCGTATCTCCATGACAACGTCCCTGATCGGGCGGACGGTGTACTCGCCGCAGTTGAGCCGATTTCTGTAACAAAACGTACAGCGGAACGGGCAGGAGTACGATGTTCTTACATGAGCGCAGGGCAGCAGCTCCAGATAGCGGTAGCGGTCGGAATGACTGTAGAAATATTTCCTGTCGGGAATAGGAAGTCTCGATATATCGAAGGGGTCGGCTTCGTTTGAGAGCCATTTATCGCCGCATTTATAGCAAAGTCCGCTGATACTTTCAGGGGTCACGCCGTTTATAATATCAAGTATTTTAAAAATATCGAACGTCCTGAGAATATAATCGACCTCCGAAATATAAAAGCGTTCAAAACAGTGCTGGGCGTGAATACCTCCGACAATAACTACGCTTCCGCAGATTGACTTTGCCGCACGGCAGTATTCCTTCATGAAGCCTTCCTGACGTGTTCTTCCGCAGACGTACAGCAATTCGGGACGAAAGTCTTTGATTTTTTCGGCGGCAGGAATTTTTTCCACCTGACCGTCCCATATTTCACAAGTTATACCGCTGCTTTTCAGCATTGCCGAAATATATTCAAGCTCCAACGGCTCGTTGTCTATAACGCCTGCAAAATTGTACTTTGTACGGGATATTTCAGGGTGGATAAGAAGCGCTTTTTTAATCATAGCGAACTCCTTTCCCGAGCTTTTCAAGCTCCGTATAAGCTATTTTTCCCACAAGCGTTCTGGGTAGGGAATCGGTAAATTCGTAAATTTTCGGAACAGCATATGCGGAAGTGTTTTTTATGCAAATCTCCTCCAATTCCTTTTGCAGACTGTTAAGGTTTGCATTTTCTTTCGGCACTACGAACGCTTTCACACGCTGTCCCTTTATCTCGTCGGGAACGCCTATCACCGCGCAGACTGCTACATCGGGGTGAGAACTTATGATATTTTCAATGACCTGCGGATATATATTATAGCCGTTTGAAACAATAATTCGCTTTAACCGCTGTGTAAAATAGATATAGCCGTCGTCGTCCTTATAGCCCATATCTCCCGTATGAAGCCATATATTACCGTCCTCATGAAGCCGAAGCGTTTTCTTTGTCTCCTCGTCGTCATTAAGATAGCCTTTCATTACCGCAGGTCCTCGGAGAAGTATTTCCCCCATTTCCCCGTTGGGAAGTTCTTCGCCCGTTTGCGTATCTGCAATACGGTAAAATGTATCTGCATACGGAAGTCCCACGCTGCCGACCTTTTCACTGTTTTCGGGCATGAGACAAGTTCCCGTGACGCATTCCGTCAAGCCGTAGCCCTCTCTTATGACCGCCTTGCAGCCGTGGTCGGCAAACACCTTGTCGAGCTTTTTCTTTGTGGAGACTGAAAGAGAATCTCCGCCCGAAATAATACATTTCAGAAACGAAAGATCCTTGTTTTCAAAACCGCCGCTTCTCAGCATATATTCGTATATTGACGGCACGCCTGCAATAACGTTCGGCTTGTATTTAAGTACAAGCTTGTGAAAGTCAGCCGCCTTGAACTGCGGAAGCATCACCGCAGTTCCGCCGAATGTCAGTACGGTATGGATACATACGCCGAGTCCGAAGCCGTGGAACACAGGCATTACCGAAAGAACCCTGTCCCCTGCTTTAAGACAGCCGCATGCGTCTATGCTCTGCAAAGCAAGGGCGTTGAAGTTCAGGTTTGTAAGAATAATACCCTTTGGTTTTCCCGTAGTTCCACCACTGTAAAGTATCGCCGCCGGAATGTCTCCGTGAAATTTGGAAAATTGCATTTTTTTCACATTTTTCACTTTCATACGGCTAAGTTTTTCCATATCCTCAGATAAAACTTTTTTATGCTTAAAAGCGAAGTAGGCTGTCTTTATAAACAGCGGCATTTCATCTCCCACTGAGGCAAGCATTATTTTACAGCCAAGACATTTTGCACCGCCAAGCTTTCCTGCGACAAGATCGACCGCTATTACTATTTTACTTTTTGTAAGCTCAATATATGATGTTATCTCATTTTCTGCGGACAACGGGTGTATCATGCTTGCTGCTGCGCCAAGCTTATTTACCGCATAGAACATCTCCGCCGCCTGTGGGATATTCGGCAGTATTATTGTAACTCGATCCCCTGCTTTTACGCCCGATTCGGAAAGTATACAGGCATATTTATCAACATTCTCTATCAGCTTGCGGTATGTTATCCTGCGTGAATAATACTCGACAGCCGTTGTTTCGGGATATTCGGCTGCGGTTTTCGCAAGCATATCATACAGCGATATATCAGGATATTCAATATGTCTTTTCCTGTTCATTTTCCCACTCCTTAAATGCTGTGAAGTTCTTTTTTTCAAGTTCTTTTTTATTCATGGAAGTACGGAGCAGATGCGCTATTTTATTGTAAAGAAGTTCATTGGCGGCTGATAGGTCTCCGCAGACGTAAAAAGGCTTTCCGAAAACGATTTTCAAATTCCGTGAAAACAACCTATACTCCCCTGTTATTGCGTAAGGTACTATCGGCGAACCCGTCTTTGCAGCCATAGAAACTGCCCCGTATTTGAATTTAAGCAGCAGATCGTCGGTATAGTTTCTTTTTGCCTCGGGCGAAACGTTTACTGCGCAGTTTTCGTTAAGAGCCTTTACCGCAGCCGACAAAGCGTCGGGATTGTGTCTGCGGTGAAGATCGACGGGTATCGTCCCAACTCCTCGGAAAATAAATCCAAAGCAGCCGTCGTGAAGCTCTTTTTTCGCAAGAGTTCTCACAACTCTTTCAGTCGATATATCTACAAGTATAGGGTCAAGAGCATGTTTATGATTGCCTGCAATAACGACTTTTCCGCCCGTAGGAATATTCTCCGCTCCGATGATATGCGGTCGGAAAATTACAGTAAATACAGGTTTGAAAATTCCTCGTATAAGCCGATACAAAAATGTATTATCTGTTTTTTTCTCCATAATACTCTCCTATCTGAAAGGTCTGATTATATTATATAACAGAATGGGAAAAATTTCAATATGCCTTCTGTCATTTTGAAAATGACATTTGTCACTTTACAAAACTATGTCATTAGCAGATCAATCTTTGAGATCTCGTAGTGGAATTTACTTTGGGATTTTAATGATTTTTGAAAATTTATTGAAAATTCTTATCTTTGCTTGACATAATGGGTTAAAAAGGGTATAATTAAATTGCATACGTAAATTTAACGCCGCTCAGCAGATTTCTGCATGGCGGTATAGTAGACCTCCTCGGAAACTAACGCACACCGTCTGACAAATCTTTTGCCATATGGCTGCGTTATCCTCCTCAGAGAGCGACAGCCCGCTTTCGTCGTCTGCCTTGCCATATGACAAAATCTTTAGTCATACGGCTGCACTTTAGTTCCCGAGGAGGTCTAGTGACAACTAAAGGAGAACATTATGCGTAAAAACTTATTTAAAATATTACCTGCCGCAGTTCTTTGCGTAGGTCTTGCAGTCCCCACAATGTCAGCAGGTGCAGCCACACCCGATGAAGCCGCAGCTCTTGCACGTTCTATGGGACTGCCCGAAAGTCTTATTCAGGCAGGCTGGAACAGATATTACGAAGACCCAGAGCTTTACCCGCCCGAACTTATCGACAGCTACATGGCTACACTCAGGGGCATGAATCAGGATATGATAAACCAGCTTCTTGCTGACAGCGGATATGCTCCTTCAACACCGTCCCCTGCGGTGACTACAGCGGCACAGTCCCCCACACAGGGAAGTGTAACTACCGCAGTGCCGTCAGGAGGCGGAAACACTCCCTCGGGAGGAAACACTGAAAACGGCAGCGGTTCGGGAACTTCACAAGGGAAGGACACCATAACGCTCACTCTCCCCGACGGCTCTACATTTGAAAGAATAAGCGCAAAAGATTTCGCTGCTATGTCCCTTGATGAAAAGCGCGCATATATTGCGTCCCTCACACCCGACCAGCGTTCGGTATTTGTTGAAAATCTTTCCCCTGAGGACTACAAAAGCCTTTTAAAGCAGCTCCCTCTTGACAATAAAGCTGAAATTATAGATCAGATGGCAGGAGTTACGGAACAACTCGGACTTACTCTGAGCGTTGACGAACTGAGCGACAGCGACGTTGTACTGTCAATGAGAGATGAAAACGGAAAGCTTGTGGCTATGAGTTCCGCAAGGGATTCTGTTGCTGCTACGGGATATGACCGCAGGGGAATTTTCGCTCTTGCCGCTTCACTTGTTGCCGTAGGCGTTGTCGGTGCGGCTGTTATGGTCAAAAAATCCTTTGGAAAGAAAAAAGAGGATCAATATGAGCGATAAAAATAATAAAAAAAATATTCCTCTGCACATCGTCACTCCCGTTTTGCTTACGGCTGTTTGCGCAGGAATCATTGCGGCGGCTGCCGTCAAACCTGCGGACAAGCTTAAAACCTACGCAAATATCGCATTTATGGGCAGTCTCAAATCAGACCCATACGACCCTTCTTCCGATAAAACAAACGGTCTTGTAATAAAGGACAGCGATATAGATCTGGATTACAGCGGAAAAACATCTGAAACAGGCGAACCCGAACGTCCCGCATTCGGCGAGCTTTACGCTATCGTAAGCGCAGATGCCCTCGGAATAAACGTTCCCGTTTACTGGGGAACTACTCCCGAGCTGCTTGAACACGGAGCATGTCAGTCCTCCAGTTCGTCCGTTTTCGGGCTCAAGGGAAATTCCGTAGTTTCGGCTCATGTGGATACCTTTTTCGCCGACCTTTCTTCGCTCAAAGAGGGCGACACCGTTACGGTCTATACGAACTACGGCAAATTTACCTATAAAGTTAAGGAGCTTATCGAGTTTGGCAGCGACAACCGAAAATATATCACGCCGACCGAGGACGACAGGCTTACTTTGTATACCTGCAAACGTGAACTTCTCGGCGCATCGGACAGACGTATAGGCGCTATATGCGAGCTTACGGAAAAAGCTTTCTATACCGAAAAGGAGGCTGATTGACATGAAAAGCGCAGGATCGTACATTAGTTCGTTTATAGCTTCTGTTCTGCTTATATTTGCGCTTATCGGCTCGGTGGGATGTATTGCTGCGGACAGTTTCCTTACTCAGAAACGATTAACTGAGCTTACGGAAGAAAAAGAAGTAAGCGGACTTGTCTACAAAGAACTGGACAAATTCTTTTCCGAGCAGTATGCTGTTACAGGCATTCCTGCAAATATTTATATGGACGCTCTCGACGATGAATATTTACAGGAGATCATAAACGAAAAAATCAGGTTCGGATTTATGCGTCTTGGAAATTCCGACTATATATCGCCCGAATTTTCCAATGAAAAGCTTGATACTTCAATAACCGATTTCTACAAGGAATACGCCCAAAGCATAAATTACGAGATCAAAAACGAAAACGACCCTTACTATGCTAAGCTAAAGTCAGCAAAAGAGAATGCCCACAAAGTTATTTTGCAATACTGCGACGTTTACAAGTTCTCGTCCCTCGATGAACACGGCGTTCTCCGCAAAGTAAGTCCCATTTATTCAAATCTGACAACAATGAAGATAATGTGTATCGGAGCTTCGGCGATACTTGCGCTGGTACTTGTAGTCTGCAATTTCAAACGCACCAAAGATACCCTGTACTGGATAGGAGCGTCGGCTCTTTCGGCAGGAGTATTGGGCGGAGTTCCCTGTATCTACCTGATAAATACAGACTATTTTTCCGCATTCACGATCAAGCAGTCTCAGATATACACCTCTTATACCTCAGCCATGAGGACGTTTACAAGCAGTTTTCTTACAGCCTGCTGTATATTGGCAGCTTCGGCAGTCGTACTGTTTATACTTTACGGTATCTTCTCGGCGTTAAGCAGAAAATCAGAGAACAAAACCTCAGACGTTGATACGGAGCATACGTGATCTGCTTTCTAAAATAAAAAACTAAAAATCCGCCCAAACTGCGACTTTACGCAGATCGGACGGATTTTTTCAGTTGTTAAAGAAGTCTATTTTGTTGCTCCCCATGAAGTTCAACTTTCTTTCGTTCATACAGATCACGGTCGAAATAAATTCTTTTCGATTCGCTTTCCATAGTACACCATACATGAAAAATAATCTTCACAAAACCATATTCTTCAAACCACACGACTTTCCCGAATCCCTCATTAATATCGTCAAAAGGCTCTCGGGACGTAACGATCTTTCCGTATACCTTGCCGCCTTTTTTGCGAACAGTCTGATAAAAATATATTGAACTTCTGCATTTCGTGTGCCAGCCTATAAAATATTGACCTGTAGGTGATACGGATTCCAAATGTACTTGGGCATATTTTTTATTGCCCAATTTAACATAGTATTTCATTTTTTCTTCCAAATATGATCTCTCCTTGCTAAATAAACAGATAATTAACGGCTCACTTCGGATTCCGTGTAAATCCGAAGTGAACCGTAAAAATTAATTTGCTTTTTGCAATTCTTTTTTCATGAGACACAAATCGTAAACGTCAATTATTCCGTCCTCACATAAATCAGCAGCTTTCCAGTCGTCAAGACGCGTATCGGGAACTGCAAGCAGCCATTTTTGAAGAAGTACAGCGTCCGCAACGCTGAAAACTCCGTCCATATTGACGTCATATTTCACAACCTCTGAGGGTTCTCCGTATACTTCAAATTCCGCAATATTGAAATTATATACGTCATCTGAATTATAGCCGTTTGACGGTTTGCCCTCGGGAACAATACATCTGACATATCTTGCAGTTACGTCCGAACCGAGATCGGTGATGTAATTCATTCCGAACGACGGCTTCTGAGAGAAAGTATAGACCGTTTCCCAGCTTGCCCCGTCAGACGAAACCTGTATCATGCAATCGGGCATTCTGTATTCATAGCCCTTTCTCGGACTGTAGCCGACTGCCTGTATTTTGTGAGATCCGCCAAGATCAACCTGAACATAGCCGTTTTTCAAGCCGTCAAAATATGTGGCTGTATCACCGTCAAAGGCTTTTTCGTAGCTTGTCGCTTCATTTTGCTTCCATGATTCGCTTCCCGAAATTGATTTGGGAACGATTTTTGTAAACCGTTCCTTAACGCTCGGAACGCCGTAGATTTGAATTTCCGCAATATTACAGCAATAACTGTTATCCTTATTTATACCGTTATTCGGAGTTCCTGCGGGAGTTTGAAATTTGACATACCTTGCGGTATTTGATGAAGCAAACTTCGTAACATAGTGAATACCGCTGCTCGGCTTGCCCATGACCGTATATGCCTTGTTCCAGTTTATACCGTCCTCTGAAAACATGAACATTGCGTCCGCCATTCGGTATTCATATCCTGTTCTCGGAATATATCCTATAGCAGAAATATCATAGCTCTGACCGAGATCAGCCTGTACCCAGCCTTCGCCAAGTCCGTCAAAGTACGTTGAACTCTTGCCGTCAAATGCTTTTGTATAATCGGTCGAAACATCGTTTTTCCAACTATTGCTACCGCTTAACACCGCTTTACTGAGGTCTATCGGATTTTCGGGAACGCTGCTGCCCTTTACATCTTCAATAATAAACGTTGAAACGGAATTTGCAGGCAGCTTAGTTTTGAGCATGCTGTTTGTAATCTCCGCTTTTCCTGCGTCCTTCCAGTTTTCGGTGTTGCTTGTGCGAATTATCTGCGCCGAATTTCCTACAGACGTGAACTCGGATAGATCATAGTTCATTTCCTTTTCAGAACCCGACGTATTATAGCTGACGAGTACGAGTTGTCCGTTTTTTTCGTCAAAAGCAGCCATAGTCGAATCCGAGGCTTTCAGCATAGTCATGCCCGGTCGAATATAACGTGAATACTGACCAAAGGCATAGTATTTTTTTGTAAGAATAACCGTGTCCTTGTCATGGTCGGCAACGGCAAGTCCCCAGTAGCCCTTATTTACGTCAACCATTCCCTTGTCCTTATTTCCGTTATATCCGACAGAAGAAATATGGTTGTCGATCGCCTGCCAAAGTATCCATGCGGAACAGTTAAGACCGTTGCAGTCAGCCGTTATCCTGTCGGCAAGCCACAACGCCGCTCCCATTTCGCCTGCGTTCGTTCCTGCGGTACTTCCCCCGTCCACTTCGCTCATCCAAAGATTTTTTCCTGCTGCGATCGCCGTATCCTTTAAGCCTGTTCGGTTACTTCCCGAATACGTATGCGTATCTATTCTTCCTATGGCGTTCTTCGCGTCCGCTGAAAGCTTATTAAACGAACTGATCTGAGTATCTATGGACGTTTCATCGCAGCCTGATATGATAATATCATTCAGTCCCCTTTTCTCAAGAGACTTTTGAAGCTCGAGTATGATTTTCGATTCCGACTCGCCCTGATCGAAATGGCAGCCCTCCTGCTTCGGACTGTTTGCGTACCAGAAATTCGTGTACGGTTCGTTCATGGCGGTAATGCTCTGAACGTCAATTCCCCATTCTTTTTCATAGTGTGCGGTCACTTCGGCAAGATACTCCGCAAAATCATCATAATGATCGTCTTTCAGATTATTTTTTCCGCCGTCCGTACCGCCGCTTGAACAGCCGCTTTTTGTCATGTAGTAAGGCGGCGAATTTGAGAACATCTCAACTATCATGTCGTCGCCTGCCGCCGCTATAGCACGTTTCAGAACATTTCTTTGATTATAGTCGGCATTCCAGTCGTAGGTTACGTTTCCGTTGTTTATTACGGTATATCCGGGCATATTGGAATCCGTCCTCGTAATATGTCTGTGCGTAGGATCGTCTCCGCCGCCGATATTAAATCGTGCAATATTCATTCTCAGACCATTTTCGCCGTAAAACAAGTCGGCTGTCTGCTGTGCAAGGCTGTCGGAATAGCCTGTTCTGTTTGCCCACCAGCAAAGCGAAGTTCCCCAGCCCTCAAATATTCCGTTATTGACTTCATATTTGTCGAACGGCGAAACGCTTATCACAACTGCTGCGTCGGTTTTGAACGTTACGATAGAGTTCAGGCATGTGACCGACATAGCGCACGAAAGGACTACTGCGGACAATTTTTTTATAAATTTCATATAAACCTCTTTTCTGCTTTCTGTAGGCTATTATCTCCCGATCGCGGAAAATCGGCGTCATTCAAATTTTACGACTTTCACCTCATAAAGGCTCATACGCATGCTGTCAAGTCCGCCGAGAGAAAATACCATTTCCGCATCAGCAGTAACAGGCGACTCAAATTCAGCTTCATAAGGGGTTTTTGAACCTGTTCCCGTAAAGGTATCCTTGTAGATAACTTCGCCCGTTGACTTGCTTCTTATAACGAAAGGAATTTCGTTTCCCTCTCCTGTTTCTATCTGAAAGCTGAGACGGTACTTTCCGCTCTTTTTCAGGTCAATACCGCTGACAAATGACTGTATGGACTCCTTGCTCGTTCCGCCCGTGACTGTAGTGATGTGATAGGAGTGATCCCAGTCTGAAAAATAATCGGACATCATCGCTCCGTCTGACGAAACGGTGCTGTATTTCGCCTCAGAAGCTACGTCAATTCCTATCTGATCGGACTCCATTCCCAACGCATTGCATATCTTATCCGCAAGAACATATGCGCTGTTCTGCTGAGTTTTCTCGGAGGGGTGCCAATCCGAACCCATGCCGTCCGCCTGAGTATGAGTTGCCGACAAATAGCTCATTATCCTGTCATAACCCGTGGATTTTTTGAAGCTGTCCACAGCCATTTCAATATACGGGTACATCTCTGTACAGCCCATTGTTCCCACAGTGCAGATAATGTACGCATCGGGATTCACCTCATGGATATGCGCAAGAAATTCCGCATATTTTTCAGCATACTCAACGCCCCTTGTCTCATAGTCTTTAGAAGCGTAGGTATTGTCGTTTGTACCGAGATTAATAACGACCACATCATACTTATGCGAATCAAAGTCCCAATTGACCTTATAATCGCCTAATTTTCCCACATAATCGTAATAATCGGGAACAAGGCTGCCCGTTTCCGCATCGCCGTTCTGACTGTAGCCCGAAACTATTCCGTGACCGCTGTAGCTTACTGCGCTGTAGTCTGCATCGAGTTGCTTTGCGGTGAGATAGGCATAGGATTTCATGAAATTTTCAGTGGAAGTCTTAAAGCCCTCGTACTGATCCTTACCCTCGACACCGTAGGCGCATGTGATAGAATCCCCGATAAACTCGATAGCGAGGTCTTTTTTTGCTGTAGGAACAGCCGGTACTGGCGCATCGGAATCGACTTTCAAAGAGCTTACGCCGACAGCTCCGTTATTAGCTTCGGAAAGGTGTATCACCTTGACTTCGGCAGTTCTTGAAGTTTTGCCTTCAAAGAGCTTCACCGTTTTTTCTTTTACGCTTAAAAGCTCGTCAAGAATGATCTCCCCGTCAACCAAAACAGCGTATCTCGGGCGGTATTTTTCGTCGCTTTCGGTAAATCCGTCGCCGTTTATCGTTATTTCGGCAGATTTTGCAGTAACGCTGAATTCCACCGCCGAACCGCTTTGAACAAGCCATGCAACGTTATTTTTATCGTAAATATTTCTTCCGATATACTTAACGTTCTGCTCGGACATGTCGATGATCTGCTCGGAGAATTCTCCTGTACCCTCAAAGGTTTTCCGCATAGAGACAAGGTCATAGACGTCCACCGTACCGTTGCCGTCAACATCATGCTCCGCCTTTACCTGCGATTCGCCAAGCAAAGAACTGCTGAGACTTTTCAGGTCGTCCGCAGAATATCTCGATGCTGCAAAAACAACGGTACTCGCAACAGCTGCGGTGGAAACGATCGCTGTCGCCGTGATCAAAAATTTTTTCATTTTAATTCCTCCTTGGAGATTTCATGTTTTCTTTTTGTTACATACAATTATACAACATTTTCATAATAATTTCAATAGTTTTCACAATATTAAATATATTAATAATAACAATAATATAAAAATTGCAAAACTTTGATTGACGAATCCTTTTTTTTCTGCTATAATAAAAGTGGATAATTGTGTCCGCAGCGATGCTGCCGATAAGGAGAGTGAACGATTTTGGACAATGAGATAATAGAGACTACCACCGCTCCCCCGGTCGCTGAGGTAATACAGGATCAGGTGGATAAGGCTTCGGGCTTTTTTTCAGGTATCGTCGAGTATTTTAAAGGTATACTTCCGCTGCTTATAATAGCTCTTATAATCCTTGTTGTCGGCGTGATACTCTCACGGCTGATAAGTAAAATAATTTCAAAGGCAATGAAGCGTTCAAACGTGGATAACGCTGCAAGGAACTTCCTTGTTTCCGTAATACGCATCATTCTTTACGCTATTGTAGCGGTAATGGCTCTGTCCGTTCTGAATGTGCCGATGTCTTCGCTGATAACCATTCTCGGAGCAGCAGGTCTTGCCGCTTCTCTTGCGCTTCAAAACTGTCTGACGAACCTTTGCGGAGGTTTTATAATCCTTTTTTCCAAACCCTTTTCCGCAGGAGATACGGTAGAGCTTGACGGCACGGTGGGTAAGGTTGAAGCGATAGGCATTCTCTACACCAAGCTCAGCACCTTTGACGGAAAAATAATCCTTATCCCCAACGGAAACGTTACATCCGCACGTCTTATAAACTACACTGAAACCCCTACACGGCGAGTTGAAATGAGCTTCGATATAAGCTACAACGCCGATTTCAGCATGGCTCGTTCGCTTATCCTGACCGCCGTATCCGAGGATAAAATGATTCTCAACGACCCTGCCCCTATAGTCAGAATGGGCAGCCACAAGGAAAGCTCTGTTTCCATAGACGTGCTTGTATGGGTGAAAAACGATGACTTCATGGAGGTTCGCTATACCTTGAATGAAACCGTAAAACGACTCTTTGACAGAAGTGGGATCGAAATTCCGTATAATCAGCTTGACGTACATATAATCGAGGGACAGAATGGAAAATAAAGCTTCTAAAAAGAAAAATAAAAAACACCCGTGGAGAAGATTCTGGGCTGCTGTTTTAATAATATTTTTCTTTTGGCGGTACAATAATTATTATCTGAAAATCAACGAGACATCTTCGACTTCGCCGAAAATAAGCGAGCCTGTACGGTTTGCCATTTTAAGCGACCTCCACGCGCATGACGGAAGTATTTCAAACGACAGAATACTCGCCAAACTGGAACAGATAAACCCTGATGCGGTCTTTATTCTCGGAGATATGTACAGCCGAAACAGCGATATTGACGAGCAGAATATCGCCATAAAGCTCATGAAAAATATTGCGGAGGAGCACCCGACGTACTTTGTGTCGGGCGACCACGATACCTCCGAAAGCTACAAATCTGCGCTGTCCGATTCGGGCGTACATGTCATGTGCTACACCGAAGAAACACTGGAACTGAAAGGCAGCCGTTTCAGAATAATGGGTATCGACAATGTTTACTACACATCGACCTTTGACCTTAACAACGCTTTTACTCACGATGAAAGCTGCTATAATATTCTTTTGGCTCACATTCCGAATTACGAAAAATTTGCCGCTTTCGGAGCCGACCTTACCCTGTGCGCCGATACTCACGGCGGAATGGCAAGACTGCCTTTCGTAGGAGCTTTGTACGATACTTTCAGCGGAAATATTTTTCCCACACTGAGGAATATCAAGGTTTACGATAAAGGGTGGTTTGAATATGACGGCGGCGCAATGTTCATAACCTCGGGAATCGGTGATTCTCCGTGCCCTGTACGCCTTTTCAATCTTCCCGAGATCGTTTCGCTGGAAATTTTACCCGAATGAGGTGATATAATGACAACAGATATAGCCGTTTTAGGCGGCGGAGCTTCGGGACTTTCGGCTGCTATTGCAGCAAAGGAGGTCTGCCGTTCCGCACATGTCACTATTATTGAAAAACTGCCGAGAGTCGGAAAAAAAATCATCGCTTCGGGCAACGGCAAATGTAATCTGAGCAATCTGAACCTATCTGAATACAACTATCACGGCTCTGTAAACGCTATGGAAACGATCGCTAAAATGCCCGACCACAAGTCGTTTTTCACCGATTACTTGGGAGTTCTATGCGTAAACGGCAGCGAGGGCAGAGAGGGCGGCGTTTACCCGAGAAGCAACAGTTCAACCACTATTTTGAACGCCATGCGACTTAAACTTGCCGAACTCGGTGCAGAGGAATTTTGCGGCTGTGAAATCACAGGAATATCGCCTAAAAACGGCGGTTTTGAGCTTAACTCCAAAGATGAAAAAATACTGTGCAGACGGCTTATCGTCGCTGCCGGAGGTTACGCCGCACCCTCTTTCGGTACGGACGGAGCTGTCATGAGACTTTTGAAAAACATGGGCTACAAGACCTCAAAAATATGTCCTGCCGCCGCACCTCTCAGAGTGAATACAAACGACCTCAAAGGCTTAAAGGGCGTCCGCGTCAAGGGCGAAATTTCCGCTCTCTCAGGGGAAAAAATACTCCGCACAGAAAAAGGAGAACTTCAATTCAATGAAAATAATATCTCGGGGATATGCGTGTTCAATCTGGCTTACCTTTTTGCGGACTATGAGGGCTGTCTAAAGCTTCAAGCCGACCTTTTACCAGATATTTCGGCAAATGAGCTTACGAACTATCTCGGAAAAATAATAAAAAGCAGAACAGATATGCCGTTGGAAGAACTTCTCACGGGCATATTTGTTAAAAATTTAGCTGTATATCTGGTGAAAAAGTCAATACCCCGACCGCTGACCGACAAAATCTCCACACTCTCAAACAGGGAAAAGTCGGCTCTCATTGCCAATATAAAAACATTGACATTCGAGGTCACAGGCTGTTCGCCGTGGCAGAATGCGCAGTCCACTATGGGCGGAATACACGCTTCTTGTGTGGACAAAAATCTTCAATCCAAGCTTCACAAGGGACTGTATCTCTGCGGTGAAATTCTCGATACTGCCGGAGACTGCGGCGGCTATAATCTGCAATGGGCGTGGTCGTCGGGAATGCTTGCAGGCGGAAGCTGCGGAAAATCCCTGAAACAGGAGGCAAAATGATTCGTTTAAGCAATATAAAAGTCCCACTCGACTTCGATTTCAGCGATTTAAAGCCGCTTTGCGCACGTCGGCTGAAAGTTCCCGTAAACTCCATAAAATCTGCAAGGCTTTCAAAAAAATCCGTTGACGCAAGACGTAAAAACGACGTTCATTTCATTATTTCTGCCGATATTTCCGCAAAGGACGAGGAACGTCTGCTTAAAAAGAATAAAAACGCAGTTCCTGTACAGGAATACGTTTACGAAGTTCCCAAAATTTCATCTGAAACACGCCCGATCGTAATAGGCTTTGGACCTGCCGGAATGTTTGCGGCGTTGGTTCTTGCCATAGCAGGACTTGATCCGATCGTTCTTGAACGTGGTCAGGACGCTGACAGCCGTGTAAAAGCCGTTGAAGCGTTCCAAAACGGCGGTAAGCTCGACCCCGAAAACAATGTGCAGTTCGGCGAGGGCGGCGCAGGAACTTTTTCGGACGGCAAGCTTACGACAGGCATCAAGGATAAACGGATACCGCAAATTCTGAAATGGCTGACTGAATTTGGCGCTCCCGAGGAGATACTTTACCTTGCGAAACCGCATATCGGCACAGACAAACTGCGTGATACAGTGAAAAATCTCAGAAAGCGAGTTACGGAGCTTGGCGGTGAAGTTCGCTTCGGAGCAAAATTTGATGGATTCGAGACGGAAAACGGCTGTATTTCGTCAATCTCATATACTGACAGCTTCGGACGTCATACTGTTAAAACAAATAACGTTATACTTGCTACGGGTCACAGCGCAAGAGACATTTTTGAACTGCTGTACGAAAAAAAAGCCGCTCTTACACAGAAAAGCTTTGCGGTGGGTGTGCGCATAGAACACCTGAAAAAGGACATTGATACCGCTATGTACGGCGATTTTGCAGGACATCCCGCATTAAAAGCAGCCGACTACAAGCTTGCCGTACACCTGCCTGACGGTCGGGCTTTGTATACGTTCTGCATGTGTCCCGGCGGAGAAGTCGTGGCAGCTTCTTCGGAGGAGGGGCGTCTGGCGGTCAACGGTATGAGCTGTTTTGCGCGAAATGCCGTTAATTCCAACAGTGCGCTGCTGGTGAACGTTACCCCCGATGACTACGGCAGCAAGCACCCCCTTGCAGGCATGTATTTTCAGCGGAATATCGAAGAAAAGGCGTTCGCCGCAGGAGGTTCGGACTACTCTGCTCCTGCCGTCACGGTCGGAGACTTTCTCGAAAACAGGCTGACTGAACGCTTCGGCAAAGTGAAGCCGAGCTATCGTCCGAGAGTTAAGCCTGCTCGTCCCGAAGAATATCTTCCCGACTTTGTATGCGATTCTTTGAGAGCGGGCATACGTGAAATGGGGAAAAAGATCAAAGGTTTTGACGCTCCCGAAGCCGTTCTTACAGGCGTTGAGAGCCGAAGCAGCTCGCCTGTTAGAATTGAACGCAATGAAAACCTCGAATCACTGACCTTTGCAGGTCTTTATCCATGCGGCGAGGGCGCAGGCTATGCAGGGGGAATAATTTCCGCAGCCGCAGACGGCATGAAGTGTGCCGAAAAAATTATAGATAAGCTAAATAATGCCGAATGACGCAGGTTCACAGTGTCGGGCAAACGAACGGAGGGCTATTATGAAAATTAATGTTATCGGCGGCGAAATGTCTGCTCGTGAAATAGACGAGTATATCGCCTATGCCGCAAAAAAATACGCAGGACGGCAGATCAGCGGACTCGACCTTGTTATAGACGGCGAATTTGTCGATATAAAGGCATATTTTAAGGACATGGATTTTCAGCGCGCATATCGTTCAGCGGACTATCTTGTAAACGATATGAACAAGCTGAACGATGCAAAGCAACAAGAGTTTGCCGATAAACAGCTTCATTCAGCCGAGGAGAAAACAAATGAATCTAACTAATATCAGTACGGTCAAGGATATTCTCAGTCGGCACGGATTCAATTTTTCAAAGGGATTGGGTCAGAATTTCATAATCAATCCCGATATATGCCCGAAAATCGCCGAAATGGGCAGCGCAGAAAAGGGATACGGCATACTCGAGATCGGTACGGGTATCGGCGTTCTTACAAAAGAACTCGCTCTCCGTGCGGACAAGGTTTCTGCGGTCGAAATAGATACACGGCTCATGCCCGTGCTTCAAGAAACTCTCGGCGAATTTGAAAACATTAAAATATATAACGAAGATGTTATGAAAGCCGATCTGCGAAAAATTATTTCCGAAGATTTCTCGGGACTGAAAGCCGCTGTATGCGCCAATCTGCCGTACTATATAACCTCCCCTGTTATAATGCTTCTTCTCGAAAGCAGACTTCCAATTGATTCCATAACTGTCATGGTGCAGAAAGAAGCGGCTCAACGTCTTTGCGCAAAAGTCGGAAGCCGTGATTCGGGAGCTATAACGGTCGGCGTGAACTATTACGGAACTGTCAAGCAGCTTTTCGGCGTTTCACGGGGCAGCTTCATGCCGTCCCCCAACGTGGATTCGGCTGTTATCAGAATTGACGTCAATAAAGAAATGAAGCTCGAACCAAACGAGGAAAAATTTTTCTTCCGCATGGTACAAGCAGGATTTTCACAGCGCAGAAAAACTCTTGCAAACGCCCTTTACTCTATTATGGGACTTCCTAAAAACGACGTATATTCGGCGCTTTCTGAGCTTGGTATCTCTGAATCGGTACGCATTGAAGCGCTGACAATGGAGCAGTTGACCGACTTATCAAAAAGACTTATGACTATTAATTAGGAACTGTGCAGAAATAAGTTGTGCGTTTAGGTGCAGGATCGTTTGTTCTGTGCAAGGCACACAACCGCAGGAATACTGTCGTATTTCAAGGTTGTGTAACGCAGCACAGGGCAAACAAGACAAGCGTAAATGTGCAAGTTGTTTTTGCACAGTTCCTTAACTATTTTATTCATTAAGAGGTGTTAATATGAACGTTCCCGAGTTCGGCGGAAACAGATACAACGGCGTAAAGCTCGACTTTTCGGCTGCTCTCAATCCTCTTGGCATTCCCCCGTCGGTAAAAAAGGCGATTGCTGAAAATAAACAGCGTTGGGCTGACTATCCCGACCCCGACTGTACTTTACTACGAAAAAAGCTTTCAGTATATGAAAATATCCCGCCGGAAAATATCGTTTGCGGAAACGGCGGCGATGACCTGATTTTCAGAACGATATGCGCTCTGCGTCCCAAAAAAGCATTGGTTTTTTCGCCGTGTTCGGGTGAGTACAGCCGTGCGCTGGAGCAATTCGGCTGCAATACGATGAACATTCGGCTGTCCGCCAAAAAGAATTTCACCGTGACCTCGGAGATAACCGAATTTATAGACTCCGAAACCGATATGATCTTTCTTTGCAACCCAAACAATCCTACGGGCGAGGTCATAACGCCGTACACTTTAAGCATTATTGCCGAAAAATGCCGTCGGACAGATACCGTAATGGTCTGCGATGAACGTTACATAGACTTCATTTACCGAGGAGAAAAATACAGCGCAAAAAATTGTTTTGGCAGCAGAATTATTATTATAAAATCATTTACGAAAATATTTTCAATGGCTGGTCTGCCTATGGGATACGCTCTCTGCGGTGATGAAAAAACGGCTGAAAAAATAAAAAATGCAGGCAGAATTTATAGCGTTTCGGGAGCTGCGCTTGCCGCTGCCGAGGCTGCCGTAAAAGCCGAAAAATTCCTGAAAATGTCCCGAAAATATGTTGCTGTCGAACGTAATCACCTTGCGGAAGAACTTACACGGCTCGGTCTCCCCGTGTTCCCCTCGAAAACCTGTTTTCTTCTGTTTCAATGCGAACTGCCGCTGGATAAACTGCTGCTGAAAAAGGGCATCCGCATTAAAAACTGCTCTGAAAGCTATGACTTGGACGACGGATATTTCCGAATTTCCGTCCGAATGAAAGACGATAACGATATTCTCATTGAAACAGTTGAAAAAATCTTGCAGACATATTAACTCATACATAAAATATTAACGCCGTAGTATTTTGTACTGCGGCGTTTTTTTAGACCTCCTCGGGAACTGGGGAGTGCTGTATGGCGCAGGATTTTTTGTGCTGTGCAAAGTCAGATTTCCGCAGGAATACTTTGTGTATTGCAAGGAAAGCTGGCAAAGCACAGCGCAAAAAAGACAAGTCAGACAGTGCTTTTCAGTTTCCGAGGAGGTCTATTATTCAAGCCATTGTATAAATGCTGTTTTATCAGTGCTGTTGTATCCTGCATTCCGATAAAAACCGAGTGTGGCTTCGTCTTTAGAACCTGTAAGAAGCATCATTTTATAGCAGTTTTCTTTTTCAGCTATTGCCTTGGCATAATTTAAACATGCTGTTGCATATCCTTTTCCCCTATATCTTTCATGCGTTACAACATTTTCAATAAAAGCATACGGTCTTACATTTCTTGTGAGATTAGGAATAATTACACATACACAAGAAGAAACAATTTTTCCATCTATCTCGTTTACAATAATATGGTGGTTTTCATCTTGAATAATAACATTCCAAGTATTTCTCAAATGTTCCGTCATATTCGGCAGCGACTTTTCATGCAAATATAAATACAATTGCAGAAGCTCATTCAGCTCATTTTCCCTGACTTCTCTTACCATAAACTTCTCACCTATAAAAAATGAAACGATATAAAAAGCAGTTCTCTTATGACGGAAAACTGCTTTTCATTATCTTATGTAATCGTATATACCTTACTCAATAGTAACTATTTCGCCGTAAAGCTCACGGGGTGCGCCGATAGCGTTAGATTCATCTGTATCAATATGCATAGCGCGCGCATACTTTTCGGAAACACGACAAACTACATCTCCGAGAATAGCGCTTCTTTCGGGAGTATTTACCTTTACCCATACTACCTGCTTATCCTTAACGCCAAGCTCTTCAGCGTCTGCGGGTGTAAGGTGGATATGACGCTTTGCAACGATAACGCCCTCGGAAATTTCGATCTCGCCGCACGGACCGATGACCTTACATGCGCCGGAACCTGCAATATCGGCTGATTCTCTTATAGGAGCGGCAATACCTATCGAACGCGCGTCTGTTGCCGAAAGCTCTACCTGAGTTTCGGGACGAACAGGTCCGAGGATAGAAACGCCGGGAAGCTCTTTCTTAGGTCCTACGATAGTAACTCTCTCCTCGCAGGCAAACTGTCCGGGCTGAGAAAGATCCTTCTTCTTTGTAAGCTCGTGACCCTTGCCGAAAAGTATCTCAAGATGTTCCTGAGTTACATGGATGTGGCGTGCAGATGTTTCAACGATAAAATTTTTTGACATTATATTATACCTCCGAATTAAAATAATCTATATTAAATGTATTAACGCACACATCTCCGCAGAAGCGCACATCTGCGGAGATCGTCAAGCGTCCCGAAGAGGAGTCGAACCTCCGGCCTGCTGCTTAGGAGGCAGCCGCTCTATCCTACTGAGCTATCGGGACAGATAGTGATTTTCGTTCACCACTGATTATTATACCATTTTTTTTCACTAATTGCAATAGCTTTCAGAAATTTTAATTTCTTTTAACCAAATAAAAAGCAACGCCGCACAAATCTGTACGACGCTGCATTAAACTGCATTCTGTCAAAATTTATGACCGCAGCAGGCGACCAACATATTCCATGTTTGGCAATCGACCGCTCCTGTGCATGTAAGTCCGCATTTGCGCTGAAAATCCTCGACCGCTCCGGCTGTTGCGATATTATAATTTCCGCATATATCTATCCTTGTGAGATTATCATAGCTTTTCCCAAGCTCGCACAGCATAGCCTGAATGACGTAAACAAGAATACCGCTGCACCCGTTTTGACAAACATACTCTGCCGACGGAAAAGCAGGGTACGGCTGAGGTTTGACGCAATTGCCGTTTCGGTATACCGTCACGATCTCGTCCCATGTTTCGGTGTCGGTATCTCCTGTTACAGGAAGTCCGTGAGTACGCTGAAATTCCCGTACAGCGGCAGAAGTATTGCTGCCGTAAACACCGTCGGGAATGACCGAGGTCTTACGTCCCTCGTCCCTGTCTATCGCCTGTAGATATTTTTGCAGCTCTGCGATATGCTGCTGCTTCTGAAAATCGGTGTATGGCATGCTCAACCTCCTGTAATTGTGTATCCCGGATTCTGATAGGGTCTCTTATCAAATCCATAGCGCAGATCGGAGTAAACGCCTGCTATGGCGTCCCATGTCACTCCGCCTATGATTCCTGTCGGATTTATGCCGAACTGCCGCTGAAATTCGGTAACAGCCTGCTTTGTGACCTGCCCGAAGTAGCCCGTATTGCTTACCGCAGGAATATTCGGATAAGTCTCATGAATAAGGCTAAGATACTCCTGAATTATCCGCACGGAATCTCCCCTTGCGCCCTCACGCAGAACAGTCCCCGGATAAAGCGCAACAGGCACGTATTCGGGACGTACCGACTCAACGATACCCATGTATGCTCGGTACAAGTCGTTTTTGGTAGCACGGTCAAGCTCGCCTGTCTGAGGTATTCCGAAAACGCGCTGAAACGATTTCAGCGACTGCTCGGTAGCTTCGCCGAAATATCCCGTGATCTCAACGGGCTGCACCGCTTCATAATATGCGCCTATGACTGCAAGATAATACTGTAAGTTCCGCACCTCTGTACCCTCGCTGCCGATACGCAGATCTTCCGTGAACTGAGGTGCTACCTCCTGCCATGCAACTCCCTCGGAATCAAGCTCCGAAAGACGTTTTTCGCTTGTATAAATGTACACTATCCTGTACCACGTTCCCTGCTCGACCACGCCTGTTACAGCAAGATCGAAAACGTCCTGAAACTTTCTGACCGCCTCCTCTGTAGCGGTATCGAAAATTCCGTCCGCCTGCGGTATCTTCGGTATAGCGGGATAATTCCTTGAAATTCTGTTAAGGAAAATTTGCAGCGACTTTACATCGTTGCTTGCCGAACCGAATCTGAGCGGAACTCCCGGATAAGACGGCATCGCCGTTTTGACAGGTGCGTCCTTCACAATGTTAATATCATCTCCATAGTAGTATTGAAGTATTTCGTAAGGCGTAAAACCGCTATTTGCGAGATCGACCGTTCCCCACTGAGAAAGTCCCGAACAAGTCGAAGTTGTACCGTTGCAGAACGAGGTGAAAAGCGGCTCTATACTCCCCTGCCTCTGAACATAGTCGTTGAAAAGTTCGTCAACGATAAAACCTATATTCTGAAAAAATTCTCTGCCGTTTATGAATTTCTGGTCGTACTGAGTTGTTGACGTAATGTCGAAATTATATCCTCTCGACCTATACCATTCCGTGTAAATACGGTTGAGCGCAAAGGTGACGATCGCGTAAATATTCGCTCTGAGAGCCGAATTGCTCCATGTAGGAAAAATCTCGCTGGACGCCACATTTTTTATGTAAGACGCAAAATCCAGCGTAACATTCGGCGCAGGGGAATCGGGCGTACCGAGATGAACAGTTATAGTCTCGGGAATGAATGGTGTTCCTGTAAGCATAGTTCCTCCTATCCGAAAAATGGCTCTTGATTAAAATATGTCAGAGTGTCGTCGCCGCTTTCCGCTCCAAGAGGCAGAGGTATCATGTTGAAATTCTGAATCGAGGTAACTCCCGAAAATACGGGTACGTCAACGCTTCTTGCATTAAAAAAGCCGCTTGCTCTGACGCTTATATCAAAAAGACTGTACGGTCTGACGTCCGTTTCGGGAGTCTGAGAATATATCTTATCGGGAGCGGGAGCTTCAAGTTCGGTCACAGTGCCGCTTATATCAGTCTGACCGGCAGCAATAAACAGCCGTCTGCCGTTGTTTACAGCGGTAACGATTACCGACGCTCCCACTATCGGCGATGCTTCATTTCCTGTTCTGACGTTAACGATGATAAAGCCAGACGAATCGCCCAAGCTCTCCTGCGGAACGATCGAAGATCCTGAGAACTCATCAATATCGGGAGGTTCCGTATCTGAGATAATTCTTTCAAGCTCCGCTTCTTCAGCATCCCCCGTATAGGGAAAGTAGGCGGAATCGTGTTCTCCTTCGTCATAGGCTTTTTCGTCATATTTTTCTACCTCCGTATTTTCATTTTCCTGTTCTTCCGAAACAGTTTCACCTTCCGTCACCGTTTCGGTATCGTTTTCCGTAGAAACCTCAGCAGACTGCTGCGTATTTTCATCGCTTACGGGACCTTCCGTGCCGTTTTGTTCCATTTCTTCCCTTTCGACCGCCTCATTTTGCTCATTATTGGCTTCAACTGCCTCGCTGGTGTTATTTTCCTCATTTTTTGACTCGCTTTCAGGCTGACCTTTTGAATACAGCTTCATAAGCTCTTTTTTATACGCCTCAATGTCTCTCGGTGTCATAATAAACCTCCGTAATATCGTTACAGATATATTGTATGCAGGACTTTCAATTAAAATTACTAATTATTTGCTTTTAAGAAAATAATAAGAAAATCATCACTCTAATGTTAAAGGCTGTAAACTATAATTATATCAGTTCAAGAAAAGATTTTTTTTGAACACTAAAATAAAAGAGGTTACATATGAAACGCATAATAACATCAATAAACTACATTATACCGATATTTTTCGCCGTATCGCTTATACTCGGCATATACGGAGCAGTAGTCAACAAGGCGAACACGCTTCCCGTTCCGTGGCTTATAGTACCTGTCGGGGCGGCTTTGGCATTTTTATTAGCCGTAAAATTAAACGGTCTTGAAAAATACGCCGAATCAATGACAGTGTACGAATACCGACGATTTTCCGCATTGCTGTGCCTTATCCTGCTTATTTCACAGATACTGTCCACCGTATTTGTCAATTTCACACCCATAAACGATTTGAAATACGTTGCCGACGGAGCTGAAAACCTTATACTCGGCAGAGAGCTTTATTACGGTCTGCCCGAATATCATCAGGATTATTTCGAGTGCTACCCCAACAATCATGCCCTCTTTACAATAATATATATGCTGTACAAAGTTCAGTTTGAAATTTTCGGAAAAATAACAAACGTTCTGCCAACGATACTGAACATTATCGCGCTTAATATGTCTTACTGGCTGATGTGCCGATGCGCCGAACTTGTTCATACAACGAAAAAAGCATTTTTATGCGCTGTAAGAGGCATGCTTTTCACGCCGTTTGTGACCTACGCCGCCAATTTCTACACCGATTCAATGGCAATGCCCCTTGTAATGCTGTCAGTCTATATTTATCTCAAAAACCGAAAATCAGGCAGACTCTCTCAGCTCGTCATATGCGGCGCAGTTATGGGACTTGCGTTCAAAATGAAAGGCAGCTCGGGCGTACTCCTCATCGCCGTAATTATTGATATGCTGCTCCAAAAACGTAAGGTCACATGCTATGGAGCGTTGGTTCTGCCGTTTGCGGCGGCTGCAAAGACTGTTTCCGCAATATCTGCAAAGCTTCTGGGTATTACATGCGAAATGCTGAAAGAAAAGGCGTTTCCGCTTATTCACTGGATAATGATGAGCGCAGACGGCAGGGGCGGCTATAATTCGGAGGATTTTCTCTATACGCAAAGCTTTTCGGGCTGCGATAAAGTCTCCGCCGACCTTGCAAGGTTGTCGCTGAAACTGAAAACGCAGGGATTTTTCGGCTTTATCTGGCATTTAGCGGATAAAATAGCTTATACGTGGGAAAACTTTACCTTTATGGCAGGCTATTACTGCGAAGGCTCTTTCAGCTCCCCTGTTTTCATCGTAACGGCGTTTCTCTGCCATTGGACGGTCGTATTTTCTTTACTTATCAATTTGTGGCAGTCACGAAAAAAAGGCTCGGACGAAGCGTTTCTGTTCCGACTAAGCCTTTTCGGTCTATGCGCTTTTTTGCTGATTTGGGAAACTCGATGCAGGTATCTTATCAGCTTTTTCCCTGTATTTCTTCTTATCTGATCAACCGCCGAAATAGAGAAAAACTGTGACAGCATCTAAAAAAATTACTGCCGCAGTTTTTCTTATTATCACATAAAAAAATAATGTAAAAGACGTGCTTTTTCTTTAAAAATATGGTATAATAGAAAAAAGATAGGATGTGATACCATGAGAATACTAATAATTGAAGATGAGCGCGATCTTTCAATGATATTGTCAGAAACACTCGAATTGGAGGGTTACTATGCAGACGCCGCATATGACGGGATAAGCGGTCTTGACAACGCATTATCGGGAATTTATGACGTTATAATTCTCGATATTATGCTGCCAGGTATGGACGGAATACAGGTACTTTCGGAGATACGCAGGAACAAAATGACAACTCCCGTACTGCTGCTGACGGCAAAGTCCGAAATAGACGATAAGATCAACGGTCTGGATAAGGGTGCGGACGACTATCTGACAAAGCCTTTCAATACAAAGGAACTGCTTGCAAGGATAAGAGCATTGTCCAGACGGCGCGATAAAATTATGATAGACGACTGTCTGCGGTTCTCAGACGTTATCCTTTACAAGGAAACTTGTGAAATGTGCCGAGATGAACAGAAAATCAAACTGACAAAAAAAGAATTTGATATTCTTGAAATTCTGATTCTGAATCAGGGAAAAACGGTCTCCAAAGAATCGTTGACAGTAAAGATATGGGGATATGAGACTGATGTAGAGTATAATTCAATTGAAGTGTACATTTCATTTCTGAGAAAAAAACTCAGCGCTATCGGGTCGGAAATTCAGATAAAAACCGTATGGGGAAAAGGCTATACCATAAAGGAGCAAAAAAATGGAGACTGAGATCAGACATCTTCGGAAAAAATTCTGTATCCTTTCCTCTTTGATTTCTTTTTTTGTCATTGCCGCTATGCTGCTTATCCTGAATCTTCTGATGATGATACTTGGACAAAAAGAACTTAAATCGGCATCGAATATGGTAGTTCAAGCGGCAAATACAGGTTTATCAAATATAGACACCGAAAATATTGCTTTACAGGATACTGAAATAACCGATTCAGGCGATCATGTTATTCCGCGCGATCCTCAGCTTATTGAAAGTATCACGCTTCACGGGAATATTACATGTACCGACGCTTCTGCCGAATGGTACTGTGCAGGCGGCGGCATTTATTTTGATATGATAGACGAACAAGGAAACTCGCAGTACGTCCACAAGGATTATAAATTCAATCAGGGCAATACGGATATAAGCATTAATTTTACCGATAACTCCGATTTCAAATGCAACGGTCAGCCGATCAAAGCAGACGTATCAAATGCGGCAAGAGACAGGTTTCTTGTTTCGGCGGTATGGTGGGCGCTTTCAAGCAGCTCCAACGAAGATGAAAAAGATAATGTTACACTGAAAATTGACAGTGTGGATATTCATTACAAGGAAAATGTTTCTCCTTTGGCTTCACGAAATTTTAAGACTTTAGACCGTAACTTCAATGACATCTATCCATCAGGCGCGCCACAGGTACTGAACAATTTCAGCTGCTTTTACTGCATAATGGATAACGAGGGAAATATTATTGAAATAAACAGCGGCAATCTGACCGAAAAATTACATTCAGACAAGGCGGACGAACTGATCGGCTGTGGAAATAATTTTGAACTGAACGGCTGCTCCTACAGCCATATTACTGAAAAGTCGGGAGCATATATAATACATACTTTTATATACAGCCTGCATTCAAAAAAGAACAGCCGTCAGCTTCTGATCATCTCCATTATGTCGGGAGGCATCATCTTTATTTTTCTGCTGCTACTGATATATTTAATATCAGGCAAAGCGATCAAGCCGATTCAGGAAGGCTATGAAAAGCAAAAACAGTTCATCTCAAATGCCGGTCACGAATTGAAAACTCCAATTACAGTTATTATGGCTACTACTGAACTTATGGAGAAGAAAAACGGTTCTGACAGGCATATTGGCTGCATTCAGGCACAGTCCCAAAAGATGAGCGTTCTTTTAAACGAAATGCTAAGTCTTTCAAGACTTTCTGACTATGAAAAAACTTCAAAGGGATTTAAGCTTTTCAGTATGAGCAATGTTGTACGAAATGCTGCTCTGTATTTTGAGTCACTTTCTTTTGAGGCGCATAAAAGCATTGTATCTGATATACAGGAAAATATTGATTATTTCGGAAATCCTGAAAAAATTGATGAGCTTACAGGCATACTTCTTGAAAACGCTCTTAAATATTCAGATGATAATTCACAGATACAGTTAAGTCTGCATTCCGAAAAAGACGTTATTACGCTGTGCTGTCAGAATCCCTGTTCAGAATTTTCGCAGGAAAGTCTGCCGTATCTTTTTGAACGCTTTTATCGGTGCGATAAATCTCATTCGGGAAAAAAAGAGGGGTACGGTCTCGGACTTTCCATTGCAAAGGAGATAACTGCTGTTCACAATGGAAATATCCGCGCTGAATACAGGGACAATAAGTTTATAATTACAATAGAGCTTAAATGTTCGTAATATAAAAATAACAGAAAGTATAAAAAGTCCGCAAAAAAATTATTTGTAAAATTTTAATAGATTATTAAGGATTTTTCAAGCTTTTTATGATATAATGAAAACATAATGAGAGTGCAGAATGCGGACGGAACAAATAATCTTCTGCACCTCAGAAAATTAAAGGCAACCTATGTTGTCTGAAGGGAGTATCTTATTATGAAAACAAGAAGGTTTATCACCGCTGCATTCGCCGCAATGATAGCTGCCGCAAGCGTCCCGTTCACAGGCACAAGCGCAGAAGGAAATTCATACGATATGAATGTTTCGGTAGATCTCGGCGGTGAAACAAAGGAGATCAGTCCGTATATTTACGGCGTCAATCAGTATGGCAATGAAAAGTATCTGAAAGACCTCAACGTAAACTCGATTCGTCAGGGCGGTAACAGAATGACCGCTTACAACTGGGAAAATAATGCTTCCAACGCAGGCTCGGACTGGAAACACAGTTCCGATGATAACCTCTCCAAATCGGACAGACCGGCAGACTGCGTTCAGGTGCTTTCGGATATGAGCCAAAAGAACGATATTGACTATAAACTGACAACGCTCCAACTTGCAGGATATGTCGCTGCCGATAAGGACGGTCCTGTGTCCGAGGAAGAAAAAGCTCCCTCCGATCGTTGGAATCAAGTCGTGTACGCTAAAAACGCGCCCTTTGACGAAGAACCCGATCTGACTGACGGTAAGGTTTACATGGACGAATATGTAAACTACATTATAGGAAAGCTCGGCGACTCCAAATCTGCAACAGGTATTCAGGGATACAGCCTTGATAACGAACCTGCTTTATGGGCGCATACTCACAGTCGAATGCGTCTTAAACCTGTCGGAGTGCAGGAATTAAGCGATATTTCAATTGAAACAGCAGCGGCTGTCAAAAAGCTTGACCCCAACGCAGAGATTTTCGGACCTGCACTTTACGGCTACACGGCTTATGACCACCTTGCTGACGACGAAAACAGCGACGAATGGGAAACAATAAAAGCACAAGGCGGTTATCACTGGTATCTCGACTATTATCTCGACAGAATGAAACAGGCTGAGGAAACCACAGGCACTCGTCTGCTGGACGTACTTGATATACACTATTATTCCGAATCCTCAAGAGTAGGCGCTGAGGACAGAGTTCAGTCAGTCCGCACACTGTACGAAAAGGGATTCGTAGAAAACAGCTGGATAGGTCAGTGGTGTCAGGAAAACGTGCCTATTCTGCCAACTGTTCAGAATTCTATCGACACATATTACCCCGGAACAAAATTAGGAATTACCGAATATAATTTCGGCGGTGAAGACCTGAGCGGTACTATTGCACAGGCTGAGGCTCTTGGCTGCTACGCTGACGCAAACGTGTATTTTGCAACTCTTTGGTCGGGCAATCCGTTCATTTATGCCGGAATAAAGCTCTACACAAACTATGACGGAAACGGCGGTTCTTTCGGTGATACGCTTGTTCCCACAAAGACGGACGATGTTTCTCTTGCAAGCTCCTATGCTGCGATAAACGGCGCTGATAAGGGAACTGTTTCGGTAATGCTTACAAACAAGAGCTTTACACAGGAAGAAAATGCAAGCATATCCATGGCTAATGCAGACACTAACTATGAGGCTGCGGCTGTTTACGCTGTATCAGGCGATTCAAGCGATATACGTCTTATTGATATTGTCGAAAACGTTGATAAAAACACTGTTAATGTAACGCTTCCTGCACTTTCCGCAGCAATGGTTATTGTTACGGACGATGCCTCTGACTTCGACGGCTTGACGGTTTACGACCCCGACGCTATAGTTGAAGAAACCGTTACTATTGATAATCCCGAGGACTATATAAACGACAAAGGTTATGTGGTAATTCCCGTTGAAGATGCGGAACATCTCAAAAATATAAAGATAACTGCTGACGTCAGCACAGAACTCGGCTCATCATGGGGTTCGGCAGGCTGTGCAGTCTGCATAAATGCCAAAGACAAGGACGGCGTTGATTTCTGGACATCAAAGTCATATCAGCTCTCGCTCGGAACGGGTTCTACCGCAACTGTTGATTTCGACGGTACTTTCGACAATGACGGTGAAACAGTTGAAGGTACTATCGCCGACGGAAAAGTTGAATTGCAAAAATGGTGGGATGCCTCTGAAAAACAAGAGGAAGGCGATGTTGTCAATGTAACCTATAAGAGCATTCAGCTTACATATGAGTATGCCGCAACTAAACCCGAAACTCTCATGGGCGACGCAAACTGTGACGGTCAGGTAACTATCGCTGATTCTACAGCTATTCTCCAGTCACTTGGTAATCCCGATAAATATAGTCTCTCCGAACAGGGCGCTCTCAATGCTGACGTAATTGACAACGGCGACGGCGTTAAGACATCTGATGCTCTCGCAATTCAGGCTGTTGACGCTAAACTCATTCAGCAGACTCAGTTCCCAATGACACAGGCTGAGTATGATGCTGTTGCAAAATAAACGCATTCAATAATGCCGTTCCAATTTCTTATATAATAACTAACCTCCCCATATAAGGTCGAGACTCATATAGAAATTTTTAGCCATAATATTTTTGATTATAAGTCAAAAATATTATGGCTTTTCTATTGACATAACAGTTTTTTTGATTTATAATATTAGTAAAATAAATCGGAATTTATGGAGGAATAGAAAATGAATTGTAATATTGGTTCACTTTATATCTGTGTAAAGGATATGGATAGAGCAATAAAGTTCTATGAAGATTTTTTTGAGCAGCCGGTTACAGAACGTGATGATATATATAGTGTATTTACTATAAGCGATTTTCGATTTGGTTTGTTCGCATATAAGAATGCCAATGAGAAACATACTTTTGGAAGCAACTGTTTACCGAGTATTAGTGTGGAAAATTTTGATATTCTTAGTGAAAAAATTAAAGGAAAAGAGATTTGTTTTCCATTGACTAAAATAGGAAAAAATTGGGTCGTTGAATTTATTGACTCAGAAGGTAATCACATTGAAATGACTACACCTGCATGATAAATTCTGATTTATGCGAATAAACAAATAATTAAAATAAGCCCGAAAGCAGTTGAAAAACTACTTTCGGGCATTACTTCTATATGACATTATTTCCCTCCATTACAAAACGTCGTTTGAACCGCTGCAAACGACGTTTAATTTCTATATATCCTGCAAATCCGCTTCGGGAATGTCGTTCTCCAGATTATCCCGTGCAAGATCGCTGTCAATTGTCGAATATGCAGAAGATATTGGTATTTCCTGTGAATATGATTTGTTATGCCATACTTTCTGAGCTGCGCTTGAAGTTCCTGCGATTATCGGATCTGCATGAACCTTTCCCGACTTAGCTTTACCTTGGATCTCAGGTACGGTCAGCCCGTTATTCTTCGGCTGAGTATGAGTTTCGGGTCTTTTCATTCCTTGTTTTGCCACTTCTATCACCTCGGTATTATTATATGATAGATCGCAATTTATATTCAGTGTTGACACTTTCAAGGAGCATATGGTATAATATACTTGTCGTTATATCGAACCGATCTTTACGAAAGAAGGAAATTCAATGAAAACCGAAGAATATGGAAAGGAAAATGACAGCATAATCGTAATGCTTCACGGTGCGAACTTTGTCCATAGCTATGGGCGGCAGTACGTTCTTTCCGACAGATACCATATTATCGTACCACACATCATGGGATTTGGCGATGAAGCGCACAGAACCTTTGACACGGACGCATGCGTCAGCGAGCTTGCGGACTACATAAAAAAGCTTGATAAAAAAGTACTGCTGGTCGGCTTTTCCTTGGGCGGACAACTTGCTTTTAAATTATTATCCGAGCATGAGAAACTATTCTATGCTGCAATAATTGTAAGCCCATGGCTCAATAAGGAAAATGCAAAAATACAGGAAGTATTGCGTATAAACGAAAATCAATTTGCTTCATTTAAGAAAAAGTGGCTTTGTCACCTTATCGGAATGATAAACGGACTTCCCTCTAAGCAAAGAAAGGAATTTGCCGAACAAATGCAGAATGTTAAACTTGAAACCATACGAAATTCGGTCGATAACAAGATAACGTTTGACAGCGTTCCTGCCTTTTCGGAAGTTTCTGTACCGATCATTGCATTAGCCGGCGGAAAAGAGCAACAGGAGGTCAAGGACAGTGTTAAGAAAATGTCTGAACTGAATTCTCACTGCAAATATGAAATATGGGAAAAAGCCGCGCATAATATACCGCCTATATTTGCAAAAAAATTTAATGAGATAATTTGCAGTATGGCTAAATAACTTAGAATTTGCGGAGGAATAAAACGTATGAGTAAATACAGCTCTTTGTGGGAATATGTGCAGAGTAACGGAAGTTTATCTTTTAAGCTGACATTTGAAGAAATACAAAATATTGCAGGTATACCAATAGACCACTCTTTTCTGAATTACAAAAAGGAACTTGAAGAATACGGCTATCAAGTAGGGAAAATATCCTTAAAGGAAAAGACGGTCACTTTTAATAAGATCAATTGAAAAATTTCAGTTTGCAAATCATAAAAACTTGACCCAATATGTTCAAAAGTTTTGTTTTGCAAATACCTCATTTTGATTTTTTGAGTTTTTTGGAATAATATGACTGTACAAATCAGAAGTTACGGAGGAAGTGAAGTTGAAATGTGTACGGAATGTTATATTGATGAAAATAGAATAACACCGCTATTAAATCCAATGGAGTGTTTAGAAAATCATACGCAGTACATTTGCGGAACTTGCGGTCGGTGCATTTGCATTGAACATGACCCTAAGCGTGGCTTGCAGCGTTGGAATTTTCCTTTTAAGTCGTTAGAAATTGCAAAAATGTATTTGCGTACCGCCGATCACAGCATGAAAAAACCGTGCGGCATTTATGAGCTAAAAAGTAAAAACGGCAGGCTTTCATACAAAATCTTTGCCGATAATGATGACTTGCAGTTATATCTGAAAAAGAACAATGATAAAACTTGCAAAGATATGAAACCTGTTTTTATTGTTGAAAAATATAAGGAATATGCAAATACGCAAATAAGAAAACTGACCTCCGATGAAATACAGAAATATATGTCGGAGCGATAATCGCGTTAAAAAAGTTAATAATCTCAAACTTCATGAAAAAATTTCAAAAAACTCTTGACATTTATTGAAAAATATGGTATAGTATTACAAGTGTTCACTTTATTAATTTAAAGCTTTCAAGCTTTACATATTTGAAAGGACGTGATGATATGGGTTCCAAAGCCGCAACCTTTGTAATACTGGGCATATATGTTGCAGTAATGATCGGTATCGGTTTTTATACCTCTAAACGCACAAAGTCAACAAACGATTTCATGCTGGGCGGACGAAACGTAGGCTCATGGCTTACCGCTTTCTCTTATGGTACGACTTATTTCTCGGCTGTTGTATTTATCGGCTATGCAGGACAATTCGGCTGGAGCTACGGTATTTCCGCAACGTGGGTCGGAATAGGCAACGCTATAATCGGCAGTCTTATCCCGTTTTTCCTGATAGGTCGCAGAACTCGCCTTATGACAAAGCATCTCGGCGCAAAAACCATGCCCGAATACTTTGAAAAACGTTTCGATTCAAAGGCTCTTAAAACCGCCGCTGCGCTTATCGTGTTCATTTTTCTCATTCCCTATACAGCTTCGGTATACAACGGACTGTCAAGACTTTTCGGAATGGTATTCGATTTAGGCAAAAACGGCGGAACGATAATCATTGTACTTATGGCGTTACTTTCGGCTATATACGTAACCTTGGGCGGATACAAAGCAACAGCCCTCAACGATTTCTTTCAGGGAATAATCATGCTTATCGGAATCGCCACTGTAGTTGCGCTTACGGTTCAGAAAAAAGACGGATTTTCCGCTGCTGTAGACGCTCTGAACGGTATTTCCGACAGCAGTACGCCTGCAAATACTCTCGGTTCGCTTTTCGGACCCGATCCGCTGAACCTCCTCGGAGTTGTTCTGTTGACTTCTCTCGGAACGTGGGGACTTCCTCAGATGGTGCAGAAATTCTACGCTATCAAGGACGACGCCGCAATAAAAAAGGGAGCTGTGATCTCCACATTCTTTGCGATAGTAGTAGCGGGCGGTTCATACTTTATGGGCGGATTTGTACGTCTGTACTGCACTCTCGACCCGAATACTACGGACAAAACTCTTATTGAAGTCGCAAACGGCAAGCCTGTATTCGATACTATGGTACCTGCGCTTATACAGCAGGCTCTGCCCAATATGCTTATTGGACTTATCGTAGTTTTGGTACTGTCAGCGTCATTATCGACATTGTCGTCATTGGTTCTGACATCAAGCTCTACGCTGACAAACGACCTTATCAAGCCGAGGGTAAAAAATTTCGACGATAAGAAGCAAATGCTCTGCATACGTGTATTTATTGCTGTTTTCCTCGTAATATCGGTAATAATCGCATGCAATAAGAACGCGTCCATTTCTACCCTTATGTCTTATTCATGGGGAGCTTTGTCGGGAGCTTTCCTCGGTCCGTTCCTATATGGACTTTTCCTCAAAAAAGCATCACCTGCGGCAGTATGGGCAAGCCTTTGCACGGGTATCGGTATAACGGTTATCCATATGACTCTGTTCAGCTTCGGAATATCTGCATTTGACGGTATAAAACAGGCAGTTATAGACCTCAATTGTCCGCTGAATCTGCTCTCTCCTATCAATGCCGGAGCGTTTGCAATGATCGTTTCGCTCCTTGTCGTGCCGATCGTCAGCAGCTTTACAAAAGCTCCCGATGAAAAGGTCGTAAACGATGCGTTCAGCAGTCTTGCAATAAAAGAATAAAAACAAAAGTCGTCTTTGAGTTTTCAAAAACCATAAGACGACTTTTTTCATATGAATATTATTCCGCATTTTTCAGCGCATCAGCTAATGGAACTTTATTTGTCTGTCTCATAAGCAGCAATGCTACTACAGCATATGTGATAATGCCGATAACGACAACTCTCAGGTATACCGTCCACTGAATAACGCATGGTATCCAGCCTGTATATTCCAACATCATCATATGCCATATCCGATTCAGCGACACATTTATAACAGGCAGACTTGCTATCAGAGAAATAATCGTAACTATACTTGTTGTGTGGATATATATACGATCAATTTCTTTTTTGTTGTAGCCGAGAATTTTTGTCATGGAAATTGACTGGGAATTTTTTTCTATGATGATCTTGGCAAGCAGATAGATCACAAGCATGAATACTGCAACGCCCAAAATCCAAAATATAACCATCATGTTACCCATAGACTGCTTCAATTGACGAGATGATTTCGTGTAATCGTCCTCTGTGATCTCGGCTGCTATCAGGCTTTCGTCAATATCCTCGATAACGCTGTCCGACAAATATCCGCTGAAATAATCGCTTTCGTTTCCGAACATCTCATTGAACTTGTCTCTGCTCATAAAAACTGCAAGAGTCGTGGGATTATCGTATATCCCGTCAACATTCAACAGATGAGTCTTGTCTCCGAACTCCTCCTTCATCGTAAAGGTATCTCCCCTTTTCAGGCTGTACTTATCTGAATAGGCGCTTGAAATATATACCTTTCCACCGCCGAGATCGGCGTCGATATATCTGCTGTTCTCCGATATTCCGTACACTGAGATATTTTCGGTGAAGCTGTCTCCTGTTGTTTTAAGGCTACCCATACAGTATTTTTCAGCGCCGTCTGTTTCCGTATCGACGGGCATTTTCAGAATATACTGGTGAGCTGCGATCATATTGTTAAGAGTCTCCTCCTCAACGTAATCAAGGAGAGGCACGAACATTGTCCCGAAAACAAGTATAATTCCCGCAAACAGAATACCAATGAAAATAGTTATGTAGTTCGGGATATTCTGAAAGATAACTCTCAGCTTGAAACGTGTCATTATCCCTATTTTCGTGTTCAGCTTAAAGGCTTTTTTCTTCTGATGCCTTTTCAGATCACGTCTGATAAATTTCAGTGGTGAAAGACTGAATGCCCTTACCAGCATAATGAAATTGATCGCAGCCATTATCACTATTGGCACAATAGTCGTTTCAATAAAGGCATTTGCATTCCACAGGGTTTCGTAGGAGGTCAGACTGTAGCTTCCAAGATATTGATCTGCCATAAGATTTTTAAAGAACGTGTAGCCGAGAATATTTCCAACGATCGCAGCCACAAGCAGTACAATTAACGGCGGCGTCATATAGTGACGTATAAGTTCCGCCTTGGTATATCCCGACGCCCTTAGCGTTCCTATGACATTTGCCTCACGGTTGATAGTGTTGCTTGTTGTTATTGCGAAAACAAAAGCGATTATCACTATCAATATATACATCAGCGTAAGAACCATCGTCCTGTCTCCGCCTAAATCTTCCCCTGCAAATTTTATCGCATTTGAAGAACAGCGTGGAATAAAATTAGTCAAAGGAGCATTTTCACTTACCGTTCTCATAAAATCCTCAGCCGTATCCTTGGCTTCCTTGCCGTTCGGGTCGTCAGGCGGCGTATCATATTTCCATGAATAGCTGTAATGAATGTGGCTCTCCCCCATGTCCGCAAAGCCGTCGTCGGTCATAACTGCAACGCCGAATTTTATGCTGTCAAACATAAAATCCGTATTGTTTTGAAACAGTGAGGAATAGTCCGGCAAAGCAACTATTCCCGTTACTTTCAGAGATTTTCCGGCAACACTGAATGTGTCACCCACATACAGATCGTTATTCTTTGCATACAAACGGTCTAAAGCAATTTCGTTTTCCGCCGACGGCATTTCACCGCTTAAAAGACACTCCTTGTTTACGTCCATTCTGTCGGAAAAATACGCAGCGTACTGTCAAAGCCGTCCGTATTTTCTTCAACGTAAAAATTTTCGTAAAGCTTTACATTTTCCTTTTCTATCGCACTTATAACGTCATCATCGGCTTTTGCAGCAAGCTCAAAGTTTCCGTCCTCAACATTGTACTTCTCAAAGCTCTCATCGTAAGAGGTTTTCAGACTTTCGCCTGCAATAAGAAATCCCGAGACAATTCCCACAAGAGCAGCCATGAACAGAAAAATAACCATGTATTTCCCTGCTTCACCCTTTATTGCCCTGAAAATTCTTTTATTAAGAGGATTTTTCATGTTCTGACCTCCTTACCAATCAAGCTCTGCCGCAGGTGTTTTTATTTCATTACAATAATTCTTTCTTATCACACCGTCACGCAGCTTTATAACTCTGTCCGCCATGTTCTTGATAGCGTCGTTATGCGTTACCATAATAACGGTACTGCCATACTTTTGGTTCAGATCTTCTATCAGTTTCAGTATCTCTTTGGAGGTATTGTAATCCAATGCTCCTGTTGGTTCGTCACAAAGCAAAATATCAGGATTTTTCACTATTGCACGACCAATAGCCGTCCTCTGCTGCTGACCTCCCGAAAGCTGATTAGGCAGTTTATGACGATGCTCATAAAGTCCGAGGGTTTTCAGAAGTTCGTCTACATTTAACGGGTTATCGCTGAGGTATGCTCCCACTTCCACATTTTCTTTAATGTTTAGATTCGGAATGAGATTGTACATCTGAAAAATATATCCCAGATGCTTTCTGCGGTAAATTGTCAGTGATTTTTCGTTCATATCCTCGAGCCTCTCACTGCCGATCTGTATATATCCGCTGTCCGCACTGTCAATTCCGCCTAAGATATTCAGCAGCGTTGACTTTCCCGAACCTGACGGTCCGAGCAGAACACAAATTTCTCCCTTTTCGATTTCCGCATCAATACCTTTCAGCACCTCAACTCTGCTTTCGCCTTCGCCAAAATGCTTTTTGATACCGTTGATCTCAATAAACATAATAACTCCTCCGTAGTTATAGTATACTAACAAACGCCTTAAAATTTAAGCGGCTGTTTGTAACCGCTAACGATATTTTAACATATTTTTATTCCTTTGTCAATAGCTTCAGAGAAAATTTTTCATCTACATTGGCGATTATTCCTATCAATATTATATAAAAAGTACCGCACATTTTTGTACGGTACTTTTTAAGCGTTCTCACTGTTTCGGGAATTTCAGTGTTATCGAAGTTCCCTCATTTATCTGACTTTCAAGCGTTATCTGAGCGTTATGGAACACAGCGCCATGTTTGACAATAGACAGTCCGAGACCTGTTCCGCCCTTTTCCTTTGAACGTGATTTGTCAACACGATAAAATCTTTCAAATACCCTTTTCTGAGCATTTTTAGGAATGCCTATTCCGTTATCACGGACTGTTAATATTGTCTCATTATCGGTAGTTCCAACTATTATATCGACTGTTCCGCCGTTATTATTGTACTTTACCGCATTGTCGCATAAGTTATAAATTATTTCGTCAAGAATTTTCCGAACGCCGTATACCTGAGCTTTTCCGCCGAAAATATTCATTTTTATGCTCTTTTTATCTGCATGAGGTTTTAAGCGTTCAATTATTTCCTCAGAAAGCTCATACAGGTCAACTTTTTCTTTAACAAACATATTGCTTTTTTCATCAAGTTCGGATATTCTTATTATGTCAATAACAAGTGAAATAAGTCTTTGTGCTTCATCATAAATTGATTTAGAGAAGTCCTTGACCGTTGCTTCATCAATTCCGCCGTTCATCATCATTTCGGCAAATCCTGAAATTGACGTCAGAGGCGTTTTAAGCTCATGTGAAACATTTGAAGTAAATTCTCTGCGCATTTGTTCACGCTGTATCGTATCTGTAATGTCAATTATAACTATGAACGCGCCGATAATTTCGGAATCCTCATAAACGGGATTTGCAATAATATTATAATGCCTGTCATCATATACCATTTCGTTCTCAAAACGTTCACCGCCCAGCGACTTCTCAACAGACTGCCGAAAAGACTTGCTCCTGTTTACCGAAAATACGTTCCCGTTGACATTTTCGCTTGCGTTCAGTAACTTTTTAGCAGATGTATTACACATAAGCACCTGCATATTTTTATCAATTATAAGCAATCCATCCGACATATTTTCTATGATAAGGCTGAATTCTTCCTGCTGCTTTTTAGCCTCGTGAAGCTGTTTTTCAATGGTTTTATGCTGAGAAGATATTTTACTCAGCAGCGGTGAAAGCTCCTCGTAAGTATTATTATTTTCGGGATTATCGAGATCAAGCTCGTTTATCGGCTTCACTATGCTTTTTGAAACCCGTCTTGAAAGAATAAACGACAGTATAAACGTAAGAAGTATAACTACCGAAATTGATTGTGAAAGTCCTAAAAGCACCGTAACTACAGTGTATTGTTTAGTGGAAACACGCAGTATACTGCCGTCATCAAGCAATTCAGCGTAGTAAACAACTTTTTCTGTAAGCGTTTCGGAATATCTTACGCTCGTGCCGTGTCCGTCAGCGAGCGCTTTCTTTATTTCTTCACGGTCAAGATGATTTTCAAGCTCATCGGCTTCAACGGAAGTATCGGCAATTACCGTACCGTCTGCCGAGATAAGCGTTACACGTTTCTCATTATTTACAATATTTTTCAGATATTCAGTCCCCTCATTCTCGATAGCGGCTGATATATATATTGCTTCATTTTTCAGTTCCTTTTCGATCTGGAGCTGAAAGTAGTTGAACAAAATACCGATCATCATTACAAAGCTTGCCGTAAGTACAAGCAACGCCACAAGAAGTGAAGAACGAAAGATTTTTTTATTCATTTTCGTCACCCGACAATCTGTAGCCGACATTTTTTATCGTCTGTATATACTTTCCCGCATTTCCGAGCTTCGTCCTGAGATTTTTCATATGAACGTCAAGAGTTCTTGATTCGCCGTAGTATTCACCCCATACCTTAACGAACAATTCCTCTCTTGTAACAGCCTTTCCCTCGGCTTCAAGCAATATTTCAAGTATAGAATACTCCTTGAACGAAAGATTCACCTCTTTGCCGTCAACTCTGACAATATGCTTTTCCATATCCAGTTCAAGTCCGCCGACAGTGTAATTTTTAGATACGGCTGACATAAGCCTTGTTCTTCTCAGAACTGCACGTATCCTTGAAACAAGTTCAGTCATGCCGAAAGGCTTTGCAATATAGTCATCTGCACCCATATCAAGTCCTGTGACCTTATCAAATTCACTGTCTTTAGCTGTCAGCATAATTATAGGTATAAATTCATCGTCTGCGCGTATTTTTTTCAGAATGGTCAGACCGTCCTCCTCGGGCAGCATAATATCAAGCAATATCAGGTCTGCTTTTTTATTTTTGTATTCGGCATAGAACTCGCCCGGAAGTGCAAATCCGACCGCATTATAGCCTTCTCTTGTTAAGGCATAACAAACCAATTTGCGTATATTGTCATCATCTTCAACCAAGTAAATATTATTCATATCGCAGTCACCTTCCTCTACTGATATTATACTCCAATTTATTGAATAATTCAAGAGTTATGATTGCCTGTGATTGAGAAAATTACCCATTCCGCAACATTCTCCGCATGGTCGCCGATACGCTCGAAATACTTTGCGATCATCAGCATATCAATGAGAGCTTCCGCATTGTCCGTGCCTTTTTTTACAGAGTTGATAAGCTGATTTTTTACTTTTATAAACAGTTCGTCCATTGTGTCGTCCATAGCGATCACAGAATATGCAATATCCGTATTTTTATTTATGTACGAATCAATGCTGTTCATTACCATTTTTACCGCTGTTTCAGCCATGTCGGTTATGTCCACCTTTGACTGAAAATCAGCGTTTGTTACGTATTCTGCTATTTCAGCAATATCCTCCGCCTGATCTCCTATGCGCTCCATGTCCGAGATCATTTTAAGGGCGGATGTGATCATTCTGAAATCCGTTGCAACAGGCTGCTGGTGCATGAGGAGCTTCATGCAGAGAGATTCTATATCGCGTTCCTTATGGTCGATCATTTTTTCCGTTTCAATGGCATATGCTTTCATCTCCGGCTTGCGTTCCGTCAGGCACTTGACCGCATAGCTGATAGCCTCCTCGCATAACGCTCCCATTTTCAGCAGTTCGGTATTCAACTGTAAAAGCTGTTCATCAAATCTGTTCCTCATACATCAACCAAACCTTCCCGTTATGTAGTCCTCTGTACGTTTATCTCTCGGCGTGGAAAACATCTTATCCGTATCGTCAAATTCGATAACTTCTCCAAGCAGAAAAAAGGCTGTTTTATCTGCAATTCTTACCGCCTGCTGCATATTGTGAGTTACCATGATAATAGTGTACTTCTCACGCAGCTCAACTGCAAGGTCCTCGATTTTGGAAGTTGAGATAGGGTCGAGAGCTGAGGTCGGCTCATCCATGAGAAGTATCTCAGGCTCAACAGCCAATGCTCTTGCTATGCAGAGTCTCTGCTGCTGACCGCCGCTCATTCCCAAAGCATTCTTTTTCAGCTTATCCTTGCATTCGTCCCATATTGCCGCTTTCCTCAGCGAACCCTCAACGATCTCGTCAAGCTTCACTTTTGACTTTATTCCGTGTATCCTCGGACCGTATGCGATATTGTCGTATATGCTCATCGGGAACGGGTTCGGCTTCTGAAACACCATTCCTACACGCTTGCGAAGAATATTCACATCAAAGTTTTTGTAAATATCTTCTCCCCCGAGCGTGATCTTGCCCTCTATCCTGCACCCCTCAACAAGATCGTTCATACGGTTAAGAGATTTCAGAAACGTTGACTTTCCGCAGCCTGACGGTCCTATCATTGCTGTTATCTGTTTCTCGGGCAACGAAAGATTCACATTTTTCAGCGCGTGAAAATTCCCGTACCAGAGGTTCATATTTCCGGCTTTAATAATATCCATTTTATACACCTTTCTTCAGCTTCTTTGCCGCAAATTTTGCCGACAGATTTATAATAAGTGTGAGAATAAGAAGTATTGCCGCAATTGCAAATGCCGTATCAAAATCGCCTCGCTCCTTTGCATACATGTAGAGAGAAACCGTAAGCGTCGAACCTGCATGATTCGGAGTTACAGCGCTTATCATACCGAGCATTTCGTTTGCCATGCCTGCGGTAAAAAGAAGCGCCGTGCTTTCTCCCACGATTCGACCTATCGAAAGAATACAGCCCGTTATGATTCTGTCAATTGCTGACGGAAGAACCGCTGTGCGAATCATGTGCCACTTTCCTGCGCCTAAAGCAAGTCCTCCCTCACGATAGCTGTCGGGAACAGTTTTCAGACTTTCCTGTGTAGTTCTTATAATAGTCGGCAGCGTCATAATTACAAGCGTTAACGCTCCTGCTAAAAGGCTTGTTCCGAGCGAACAGAACTGCACGAATATCAGCATTCCCACAAGTCCGTAAATAATTGACGGTATACCTGCAAGAGTTTCCGTAGCAAGCTCAATGAGTTTGACCGCCTTTTTGTTTTTGGCATATTCGTTCAGATATATCGCAGAACCAACGCCAAGCGGAAGTACCACGATAAGCGTCATAAGTATGATATACAGCGTATTGAGAATATTCGGCAGTATACCGACTGTTCCTTCGAGCAGACTCGGCTTTGATGTAAGAAGCTCGCCTGTAATATGAGGCAGTCCTTTGTATAAAATACATACCACAAGTCCAATCAGGAGCAGACATATTATCCCTGCGGCTGCCCAGATCAAGCCGTTCAGCAGAGCAATTTTCACTCTGCGGCTTTTGGAGATCATTCTGTTCATTATTTTTTCTCCCTTTTTATCACGAGATTAAGCACAAGGTTTATAGCAAGAATGAACACGAAAAGCACAAGCGCGACCGAGAAAAGAGCCTGCCGCTGTAATCCCGATGAATAGGACATTTCACTTGCGACTGCGGTAGTGAGGAAACGCACGCTTCCGAACAGCTTCGGCATATTCGCAACATTTCCCGATACCATCATAACTGCCATTGCTTCGCCGATCGCTCTGCCTATACCAAGTACGACCGACGCCAAAATTCCGCTCTTTGCAGCAGGAAGAATTACCTTGAAAATAGTTTCCGTTTTGGTCGCTCCCAGTGCAAGCGAGGCTTCTTCGTATTCTCTCGGAACTGCACGAATAGCCGTTTCAGAAACCGAAATAACGGACGGAAGAATCATTATCGCAAGAACAATCATCGCAGAGAAAAGATTTGCTCCGTCAGGCAAATCGAAAACCTCTCTAACTGTCGGCACAATAACGATCATTCCTACAAGTCCGTAAACAACTGACGGGATACCCGACATAAGATTGACAGCGTTGCTGACCAGAGAGGAGCTTTTCTTTCCTGCGACCTTTGCAAGAAATACTGCGCACAGAATGCCCAGCGGTACGCCGATAACGATAGCTCCGAGCGTTCCGTAAATCGACGACATAATAAACGGAAGTATTCCGTAAGACGCTTCTTTTGCTGTAGACGCCCATTTAGTGCCGAAAATAAAGTCTATAAAGCCTATTTCAGCAATAGCAGGCGTTCCCGACACAACAAGAAATATCGTGATAAGGAGTACAAACCCTACTGCAATAAATCCGCATACCGTAAAGGTCATGCTCATGGACTTCTCGATAATTTCAGTTGTTTTGCGGACTTTTCCGGTTTTAAGCGTCACAGCCGGAGCTTCAATTACACTACTTTTCAACAGGAACTGCACCTGCCTTTATGATATATTCGTCTGCCGAGCCGCTCATACAGAAATCATAAAACTTCTGCGCCTCGTCTGACAGCTCTTTGTTTTTCGGCGTGACAAGTACGAAATTCCTCTGGACTTTGTAGTTGCCGTTCAGAATAGTGTCGTTTGTCGGCGCAACACCCTCTACGCTTACGGCTGTCACAGAATCGCTTACAGAAGCAAGCGAAGCGTATCCGATCGCATTCGGATTTGAAGATACTGTCTGAACCACGTCGCCTGTGGAGGTCAGCTCCTGCGCGTATTTGCAGCTATCTTCAGTCCCTGTTACCGATTCAAATCCGTCTCTCGTACCTGACGCAGCTTCTCTGCCGATACATACAATAGGCGCGTCCGAGCCGCCAAGCTCGTTCCAGTTTGTAATTTCGCCTTTGTAGATCTGCGCTATCTCGTCAAGAGTCACGTCCGTTACGGAATTTGCAGGATTTACAATAACTGCGATACCGTCTATCGCAACTACCGTTTCGTTAAGGTCGGCTTTCTCCTCGTCTTTAAGGCTTCTGCTCGAAAGACCAATGTCACAGCGACCCTCCTGCACAGCTTGAATGCCCGAGCCTGAGCCTGTCGGGTTGTAGGTCACTTTTACATCGGAGTTATCTGCCATGTACGCCTCGCTAAGGTAGCCGATGACTTTTTCCATGGAGGTCGAGCCGTCTGTAGATACGGTCTTTTCTGTTGCGCTTCCGCAGCTTGTAAATGTAGCTGCTGCAAGAAGCATCGGAATTGCTGCTCTTAAAATTTTCATATCTGTTTTCCTTTCTGTTTTACCGACTCAGAATTTGACGAATCGGTATTGATTTGCTTTATCAGCATATTAATTATATTCTGTTCTGTGTAAATTCTGAAAGCATTTTCATGTTAAATGTATGTAAAACTTTATTGTAAAGTTCTCTTAAAAATGAAAAAGCAGGCTGCCCGAAAGCAGTCTGCTGAAAAAATATAGAATTTAAATTTTTTACAAAAGCTGTTTCAGCAATCTGTAAATGTCGTCCTTTTGCGCAAGTCCGTCGGAAAACGCCGTAGCTCCTCCGGCAGCAGTTCCGAGCTTTAAAGCGTATTCATAGTCCCCTGCAAGAGAGCCTGCAATAAAACCTGCAACCATTGAATCGCCTGCGCCTACAGAATTTTTTACAGCTCCTTTGCACACTCCGCATATGTGCGTTTTGCCGTTTTCGTCAAGCAGCAGCGCGCCGTCCTCCGCCATTGAAACAAGCACGTTCCTTGCGCCCATTTCTTTGAGTTTTGCCGCATATTCCGCAATTTCGGAGCGAGAATTAAGCTTTACGCCGAACATTTCGCCAAGCTCGTGATTATTGGGCTTGATAAGAAACGGTCTGTATTTCAACGCATTTTTAAGCAGATCGTTGGCGGCGTCAACAACGGTTTTGATTTTTCTGTCGGAAAGAAACTCCAGTATCTTCTCGTAAATATCCGACGGCAGCGTATTGGGGACGCTTCCTGCAAGAACGAGCGTATCGCCGTCCCGAAGCTTATCAAGCTTATTAAAAAGGGAATCGAGGGCAGCCTGACTGATTTTTGGTCCTTGACCGTTCAGCTCCGTTTCATTGTCGGACTTTATCTTTACATTTATTCTTGAAAATCCGTTTTCAAGGTGAACAAAATCCGTTTCGACGCCTTTTGCGGCAACGCCTTTTTCTATCGCTTCGCCTGTAAAGCCTGCAACAAATCCGAGGGCTATCGACCGTATTCCCAGTTCACTCAGAACGAATGAAACATTAATTCCCTTTCCGCCGAAATATATCTCCTCGCTTTCGGAACGGTTCACGCTGCCGACTTCCATTTTTCCTGTATGCACCACATAATCAATTGCAGGGTTAAAAGTTACGGTATATATCATTATAAGACCTCCTTAATATTATAGTAACCCTACTTGAAAACCAAACAAGTTCACTGGTAAAAATTTCCCATAGCTGCGTTGTCGTCGTCACCGTGCGACAGCACGCTTTCCTCCTCCCCCTTGCTATGAAAAATTTTTATTCAGTTCCTTTTATCTGTTTTCCAAGTAGGCTTACTATATCATATCACTATATTGCGAAAATTGCAATCTTTTTCTTTTAAAAATGTTGAATTTGTATGATCGAACTGTTTATAACTATACGGTTTGTTGATTTTCTCCAAAGCTCATATTTGCTAATATATTTTATTTATACTGCCGCCAAGCTTTCCAATCCGATTTAGGAGCATAATTATCATTGCGGAAACATGTATTTAACACTTTTTTTACAGTTCGGAAACAGATCGTTTATTTGTGGGAATATCGCGGAAATGTCGGAAAATTACCGTAAAATATCGTAAAAAAAGGGGTTGACAAATGTCTCTGAAAAAGATATACTTAAAGTGGGAGAATATAATAAACATAATAAAAATTTAAAGAGATTATATAACAGAAAGTAAAAACAGATCATAGGTGTAAAAAGAAAAAACAAGTTAGTATTGGAGAAGCTCGAATAAGCTGCGTTTGCTGTTTCTGTTATAAAAAAGGAGGGTGTAACAGGATGAAATTCGAGAATCAGATGTATTCACTTAAAGAACAGACCATAAGAAGCAAATACCGAAAAGTGTATTATACACTGTTTATTACGATGATCGTACTTGTTTTCTTCTATACTATTTACTCTCTCATTATTCCGGTGATCACGCTCGATGAAGCGCAGCAAGTCCCGAAATGCTCACTGAACATACATGAACATACGGACGAATGCCGTGATGAAGACGGCGTGCTGATATGCGGATATGCGGATTTCGTGGTACATACGCACAGCAATGAATTTTGCTATAACGACAGCGATCAGATTATCTGCGAGCTGCCCGAGATAGAGGAACACAAGCATACCGACGACTGCTATGAGGAAAAGCAGATATTGGTCTGCAAAGATGAGGGTCATATTCACGTGGACGAATGCTATCAGACCCAAGAAATGCTGACTTGCGGAAAAATAGAAGCGGTTCTCCACACGCATAATGAAACTTGCTATGACGAAAACGAAACGCTTATCTGCGGTAATATCGAAGTGACCGAGCATATCCACAGTGAGGAGTGTTTTCAGAAAGCAGAGGAGACTTCAACATCTACCGATACCGCCACAACTGCGACAGGTTCAACCGATACTTCCATGACGGGTACAGGTTCGACCGATACTGCCATGACGGATACTACTGCCACTACTGCAACGACCGACACCACGCCTGCTATGGAACTTATGGAGAACAGTATCATGTTGGCGGCAGAAACGGCAGATAATTTCGGACACAACGAGGACGGCTCTATCTGGTGGAACGGCACGAGCTTGAAGTCGATTTCGAGTACTCAGATTGAGGAAGATAAACCCTATATCATCGCCGGTAACAGCCGAAATAATGTCCTGACAAATGTGAAAGAAAACGACCAACAAATGAAAACAAGCAGACCGGAGCATAATAATCCTGACGCATATAAAGAATTTGAAATATGGAAATTTAAAAGGGTTGCAGGGTCGGAAAAACAATATTATATTTATGATAAAGAAAACAATTACCTGAGAGCCGAAAGTAACAACCTCACCTTGACAGATGAAACTAATGCGACTGCTTTTACGATAGAACAATCAACTTATGATGGATATACTCAGTGTCTTACAATTAAATGGGGCGATTATTATCTAAATACATACGTAGGTGATAATGCCTCCTGCACTGGCTGGGCTGGATGGACTGGGCTTGATGCCAACTCTTGTGTATATATTTTAGAGTATGTAACGGAGCAAACAGCACAAAAAATTAATACAGTTTCCTCACCCAACACGGTAATAAATCTGTTTGATTACTGGGTAACAGAAAATCAATATGATTCCGATAGTCCCCAAAATGGAACTCCCAACCTTGAGGGTGGAATCAACAAGGATCACCCCTTTAAATTTACTCAAGGCGACACAGGAGGAACACTTAACGAATGGGTAGGGGGAGGAAAAAATCCACGGCAGGGTATTGTGAATAATAAGCTTGGTACTGAACGTTATCCCGTTCTTTCCGGTGATAATGGGGAATCTTTGGCGTACCTGTTCAATCCGGATACAACCCATAATGGAAAACAGGCATACAAAAACGTAGGCGGACTGCTTACCATAGACAGCGAGGGCTACTATTCCTTTGATTCCGCAATGAATGCGGCAGAGTTCGACAAAGAGAAAAATAACATCAACATTTATGAAGCTTCGCTGGAAAACAACCAGTTTTTCCCCTTTAACTGTACACCCGAGGTCATGAACCTTGATCGCGCCGACCCAAAGATGAATCACTATTTCGGCGTTACGATAACAACAAGATTTGTTCAGAATGACGGCGGATATGCGGATATAAATCATTCTAAGCAAACCACTTTTGAATTTTCCGGTGATGATGATGTTTGGATTTTCATTGACGGCGTTCTTGTCGGCGACGTTGGCGGTATTCATGATAAGTCAAGCGTTAGTATAAACTTTGCCACAGGAGATGTGAGCGTTTGCGTTGATGCGGGCGAGGATTCTAAAAGTCCACTCACAACTACTTTAAAAGAATGCTATGATAATGCAGGGGTTACAGACGATATCTGGACGACAAATGCGGATGGCAAATATATTTACAAGGACAACACCGTTCATACTCTGAAATTCTTCTATCTGGAACGAGGAAATTACGACTCACACCTGAAGCTGAGATATAACCTGACCACAATTCCTCGGACAGCTATCCATAAAGTAGATCAGTACGGCAACCCTGTCAAAGATGCTAAATTTGCAGTCTATGCGGCTGACGGGCAGTATAAGATGTTGAAAGATAAAGGCAGCAGCGAATATGCTGACCTGACACAAACTATCAGTTACGCCGACAACGGAAATATAATGAGCGGTGAAACTGTTATCGCAAACGCACTGTACACAGGAACTACCGACCAAAACGGCGAAATGGTCTTTGTAGACGAGGACAATATGCCGTACTCCATTGCAGAGCTTGAACAAATGTTCGGCAGCAACTTCATTCTCCGTGAGATCGAGATTCCAAACGGCTACCGTGTAGTAAACAGGGACGTGCATTTGAAGATAGCCGGACAGAATCAGAAAGTATTAATGTGCGAAAACACCTTGGAATCAGGCTCGCGCGCGGCTTCAAGTATGCAGATAACCGCAACTGATACGCTGCATTTTGAAAGTAATAAAGAGCCTAAAGAATATTGTGAAAATAATGGTACTGTTCACGGAACTCTCTTTGCTGTAGTTTACAAATATAAAGGTCCTGTTAATGAAAACGATGAAGCAACAGGTATAAATGAACCCTCAAACTGGATTCCTGTCTACGGTAAAGACGAATCGGGCTTCCGTACTGTTAAAGAAATCAAAGACAACCCAAATCCAACCGACATTGAGAAAGCAATAGAAGCTGCAAGGCAAAATTATAAAAACAATTATGACAATGTAATTTTTGAGCATTCCCCCACAGGAACTATGCAGCTTACGCTGAATGAGCTTCCCGGACATATCACCACTTATTACCATTTGTTGGGAAATAACGAAAAAGCAAAAGCGCGGTACACCGTTGCATACTATTGGACAGAAGCACAACAGACAGAAGAACAAAAGAAAAAAGGCGAGTTTGTTGCTGCAACTAAGGATAATACCTATCTGGTAAAAAGTACCGCAAACGATGACAATAGCTACAGAGGCTTTGAACTTGTTTACGGCGCGGATATTAATGTTCCCAACCTGAAAAATAAGGTGTATGTTCAAAAGGTTGACGAAGCTAATAATCGAATCGATGGCGCAACTTTCGCTATCTATAAGGTCGAGCAGGATAATGATAGTGATAAGATAAAGTATCTTGCACCTGACGGCTCATCTCACATTCTCACGGGTAATGAGAAAATTAATGAGGAAAACGGCGATATTACTGTTGGAGATGTTACTATCAATCCATATTGTAATAAAGTTGTTACAACACATAAATATGATGACGGAATTCACACAGGCACAGCCGAGTTTACCGATCTTCCCGAGGGAAAGTATGTCATAAGAGAGATCAAAGCTCCACCCGGTTTTAAGCTGAATACAGCAGAAGCTATGGTTCTTGTGACGGAGGATACGATATACGCCAACGCAGGAACGGCGAAAGACGGTATCGCTGTAGGACGAGGTCCGGGATATGTTGTTTACCCTCTGAACCAACTCGCATCTCACGGTGAGATAGACAATACCCTGTCATGGATATATGCAAGGCTGAAAATATCTGATGAAAGCAAAAAATTTTCCGACGCTCTTGATAAAAATAAAGCAAAGTATCTTTTAAAAGACTACTCTTGTGAGACCATTAAAGAGGGGGAAGAACCTTACACAACTCATCTCATGTATGAGCCGGAAGAAAATCATGAACATAGGGCGTTCAACTTTGTGGCAAATGAAGATTGGTATAAAAATAATTCAAAAATAGATGAGAAGGATTACCCTAATTTAAGGCGAATATTTACCACACAAGGCTGGGCGCATTACGAAATACGGCAGGATTATGAATACGGTTTTGAACAAACAAAAAATAGCGGTACGAAATACACCAATTCAAAGGACGATGACATTACTAACCTGTTTTCACGTTCTACCTATATCCGCTTTACCGATGAAAGAAAACCGGCATTGCAGATCAAGAAAGTTGATACCACTACCCCAAATAAAACCCTTAATGGAGCAGAATTTAAATTGTATAAGAAGGAGAACGGTACGGGAAAAATTCTGTACTATTCCAGAGAAGCCGATCAGCAAGCGGCAAAGTGGACGGAAGATAAAAATATTGCACTTACCGTGACTACCGGCAATGACGGTATTTCAACCGATAAGTTCTTCGGACTATCAGACGGCGATTATTATCTTGAGGAAGTCGAGTCTCCCGAGGGATACTGCAAACCGAGCGAGTCGCTGCATATTAGACTTGATGAAAACGGATTTACGTTGAATCCTGACACTCCAGAAAAAAAGTTTTTCAACAATCCGGTTGGGGACGACCCTCCAGTCTACACCATAACGGTTTCCAACTATCCAAGCTTTGTACTTCCTGCAACAGGCGGCTGCGGAACAGCTCCGTACACAATAACGGGAATTACGTTAATGGCAGTTCCCCTGCTGTATGTATGCGGAAAAAAGCTCAGAAGTAAAAAATCGTGAAACTGAATATAAAAAGTCGGCTGACCGTTACAGATCAGCCGACTTTTTAGCGTGCGGTGCATGGCGATACGGATATTTATTTTAAAAGGGAAAAAGTCATAATAACAGCCCCAAGTACAACGAGTACAACGCCTGTTGCACGGTTGAGCGTTTTAGGAGCGGCTTTGTTGGCAAACACAGCGGCAATTCTTGCCCATACCAAGGTGAAAACAATACACAATATCCAAATGAGCAGATCGGGAAGTTCACCTATGGCGAAGTGCGATACAGCTCCCGTAAGCGCGGTAAAGGTCATTATAAATACGCTTGTACCGACAGCGGTTTTCAGTTCATAACCGAGAACGGAAGTAAGTATCAAGAGCATCATCATTCCGCCGCCTGCTCCGACAAATCCGCATATAAAACCGATTACCACGCCGCTAATTATCGACTGAACTATACGTTTTTTCGCTGAGACTGATTTCATCGCCTCTTTGGTGGTCATTACAGGTTTTAAAATAAATTTTATTCCGAGCAGAAAGGTCATAAATACCGAAAAGCCGCCCATTGTAGTTGACGGCACAAGGCTCGATATGTAGCTTCCGACTATTGTAAATACAAGTACGCTGAACATCATTATAAGTCCGTTTTTGATGTCAATGTTTTTGTTTTTTCCATATGTATATGCAGATACTGCGCTTGCCAGTACGTCCGAAGAAAGAGCGATACCGACTGCCGTATATGGCTCGATACCCAAAAATGTCACGAGCATCGGCGTTATAACGGCTGCTGCGCTCATTCCTGCAAAGCCCGTTCCCAAGCCTGCTCCCATTCCTGCGAAAAAAGTAACGATTATTATTAATAAAAGCTCCAAATAAATACCCCCTTGTGGATAATACAGTAATTATACCATAAGGGGACAACAAAATCAAGAGTTCATTTTTTATTGAGAATTTTTTCTGAAATTATTTTATCTGTCAGTATGCACAGACTGCTCACGGGAACGTCCTCTTGGCTGACATTGTGATAACGATGAATCACCTTGCGTTCACAGCCGCCTGTATCGCTGAGTATCGTTTTCTGCCATTCAACAGTTCCGTCGGGATATACAACATAAACTTCTGCCTGAGTATCGCTGCCCGAACGAAATTCGGCAAATGCCTGCTGACCAATTTCCACATACAAAAAATCTTCCACAATTTCCTCATTCGACCAATCCCAGCCGAGGAACATCTTGCTTAACGTCGTTATATCCTCGAAATCAAGCCAGCCGCTGTACATTTCGCTTTCACAGTACAACGTTTCTGTTTTCTTGAAAATTGAACCGAACGGAGGATACATATTGTAATAGTCCAAAATATACGTAGTTATGCCGCTGCGTATTTCGTCCTCGTCTATTCTGTAATATTTTGACGTTAATATGTCCGTTTCAGCAGAAACTTCGGTATATTGAGCAATATTGCTGCCGTCCATACTTATGGTAACGGAGCATTCTCTTTCGTCCTCGGGTGCGGAAATGCTTATACAGTCAACCTTTGGCAATTGGAATACCTCATATTCAGTTCCGTCGATCTCCTCCCAATTGATACTTCCGAAAAAATTTTTCATATTTTCAGACTTCGTTTCATCAAGGAGATCATCGCTCTCATTATACGGAGGGCATGTTCTGAATCCGCTGAAGCTCAGAATGCCTGCGGCGTCAGACATCGGCTTTGTATCGGAAGCTTTATCTATTGAAACTTCTTCATCGGAAATTTCACTGAAATGCTCAGTGCTATTCCGCAGCGATTTTCCTGCAAGACCAATCCCTCCCACAAGAACGGCACAAGCGGCAATTCCCGAAATAATACGGCGGATATAACGCGGCTTTGCTTTTTCAACGACAAAAACCTGATTATCTTCGTATTCGTTATTTTCCGCCGCCGAAATATTTTCACATTCGCGAAGTATGCGTATCTTTAGCGACTCAGGCATTGTGATCTTGTCCGCCGCATTTTTCAGCTTTTTTTCCAGCATACTAAATGAACTCCTTTCGATAAATTTCCTCTAAAAGCTTTCTTCCTTTTGAAAGACGCATTTTTACAGCAGATTGTGAGATATTCATAATATCGGAGATCTCCGAGACCTTGAATCCCTCTATATAGTGGAGACTCAAAGGCTGACGAAATTTTTCAGGAACTTCCAAAAGAGCTTCAAGGATTCGCTTGTCTTCCTCTTTGGCAGCATAGTCGTTCAGAAGCTCCTCTGATTCTGTCATGTGCCTTTTGCGGAATCGGTGAACGTCACGGCACTTGTTGGCAGCAACAGTCAAAAGCCATGCTTTTTCATGACCGCCGTCCGAAAATTTCGGAGCTTTTTTATAATAAGTCAGAAAAGTTTCCTGTACTATATCCTCGGCGTCAGTATGACTGCGCAAAGAGATCAAACAGTATCGGAACAGCATATCGCCGTATTTATCCATAGCACGGCAAAGTCTTTCATCATCGGACAACGCTCTCCCTCCTTTTTAGAACAGAATTCTTCTTCACTTAGTATACGTTTCAAAAACACATATGGTCAATTTTTATTCAAAAAAATTCTTCAAAAAAACTCAGAGGTCGGCGAACGGCTGATCTCTGAGTTTTTTAGATTTATCATTATATTTCCCGACGTTCAAAAACAGCACAGCTTATTTTGAACATAACATATACCCATACTACCGCAAACAAAGGTGAAAAGCACAGGATCCTTAAAAACAAATCGTCGGTGAACTCCACTCCTGCCGTTACGAGCAGTTTATAAATTCCAAAGAACAGCGCAGCCGGCACAAGGAATGAAACAAACATAAGCAGTCTGCTTTTTTCTGTTCCGAACCTAAATACAAGAGGAATTTCCATACTGCCGAATACTATTCCGATAAGAAATGCGGCGGCAGCGTTTGTAAGCATTTCAAGCATGTTTTCCGTATTCATCTCTGCACTTTTTGAAGCAGCCGCAAAAACTGCTCCGACAAGAAGCCCCACAACAGCTCCTGTAGCAGTAAATATTATCATTACCGCATATTTTGATACGACAATATCTTTTTTTGAAACAGGCATTGTCATGGCGTAATGATTCCATTTACAGTTTTCATCAAAAGCAAATGTAGTCAGTATCATCATTGTGAATATTATCGTTGACATATACACAAATCCTTCTCCGCCGGTTGTAAAAAAAAGTATACCCGCACAAAAAATCATACTTATAACAAGCGACCTTACATTATGCCCGATATTATAGAGATCTTTGAGTATCAGACTTTTCATCTTACCTGCTCCCCTTTCACATAAATAAGAAGTATATCGTCGATCGCAGCATCATCTACAACCATATTCCTGTATTTTCTTTTTGCGGCTTTCTTGTCGGCAACCAAAACGCTCAGCTGATATTCCTCTCTGCGGTATGCGAGAATGTCCTCTTTCGCAATCTTCTTAAAGTCGGATTCACCGCAGCGGATTATTCCGTAGCTGTACCTGAGTTCGTCTTTCAGCTTTGAGAAAAACACGCTGCCCTTGTGAATGAACGTGATATTATCGGCTATCTTCTCCAAATCAGTTGTTATGTGTGAGGACATCATTATGGAATGCTCCTCGTCCTGAACAAACTCCAAAAAAACATCGAGTATATCATCGCGCATAACAGGGTCGAGACCGCTTGTTGCTTCATCGAGAATGAGCAGCTTCGGGTCGTGCGAAAGAGCAATAGCAATGCTGAGTTTCATTTTCATGCCCTTTGAGAGTGTTTTTATCTCATTGTCAGCAGGCAGACCGAACCTTTTAAGATAACCGTTATAGGTACTGCCGTTCCACTGTTTGTATGCTTTGGCGCATATCTTGCCGACTTTTTCAGGAGTAAGCGTTTCATGAAAATTTATTTCATCGAAAACTACTCCTATATCCTCTTTGATGTTTTTGTCTGAGGAAAGTTCTTTTCCCCAAAAAGTTACAGTTCCGCTGTCCTTTTTGATAATATCAAGGATAATATTGATAGTTGTGCTTTTACCTGCGCCGTTCTCGCCGACAAGTCCCATAATAGTTCCCTTTGGAATAGTGAATGAAACGTTATCCAGCTTGAATCCGTCGTATTCCTTGCATATATTCTCAACTTTAAGAAGCGTTTCCATAATTACTCCTCCTCATAAAACATAGTGAGAAGTTCTACCAGTTTGCTGAGAGGTATTCCCCCTGTACGCCCGATCTCTGCCGCAGCCTCGAGATGTTCTTCCGCACATCGCTGCTGTTCTTCCTGAAAGAAATCCTTGTTCTGCGCAGCGACATAGCTGCCCCTTCCCACTGTTGTTTCAATAAACCCGTCACGCTGGAGATCCTCATATGCCTTCTGTACGGTTATTACGCTGACGTGTATTGATCTTGCCAGCGCACGCATTGACGGTATCGAATCCCCTGTCCTAAGCTCCCCACTCATTATCTTGGCCTTGATCTGAGAGGTTATCTGCTCGTAAATGGGTTTTCCTGTATTTGTACTGATTATTATTTCCACTATTATCTGCCTTTCCATGGAGCGGTGTACTGTAGTGTACTTATTGTACAAGTACATTATAGCACGCCGCTCACGCTTTGTCAATAGTTTTTTTCACTTTTCAGCAAGAAAATTTTCCCGTTGATTAAATTAGAGACTGTTTATACATCTTCGGAAGTTTCCAATTATAAAAAATGCGGACAGCTTTGAAACTGTCCGCATTCCGATCATTCAATATCAGCGTCCGTGGGGATCACAGGCGGAGGAGTGTTCTGCCCTCCGTTTGAAGCGATCTTTCCGCCCAAGAAGCCTGACAGGATAGCTCTTATGTCAACGCCTGTAGCTTCGGTAAGACCGTCAGTGATCTTAACTGTGGAATTGATAATATCGCCAACCATTTTGCTTGAATTGCCGTCGCCGTACATTGTGATCTTATCGACCTTTTCAAGCGGCATAGCGGCATTCTTTACGACTTCGGGAAGCGCTTGGAAGTACATTTCCAAAACTGCGGCTTCTCCGTATTTCTTCATAGCTTCCGCCTTGGCGTTGATACCCTCCGCTTCTGCAAGACCTTTCGCTCGGATAGCGTCCGCTTCAGCCTGACCTACGGCGGCGATACCCTCAGCCTCCTGCATTTTTGCAAACTTCTGCGCTTCGGCTTCGGCTTTCTGCGCTTCCGCCTCCTGCTCACGCTGGAAACGGTCGGCTTCGGCTTCTTTTTTCAACTGATAAAGCTTTGCGTCAGCTTCCTGCTGAGCTTTGTAGCGTTCAGCTTCGGCTTTTTTCTTAATATCGGCATCGAGGTATTTTTCCATTACCTCAGCCTGCTTTGACTTTAGTTCAACGTCCTTTTCGGATGCGGCGATATTTGCATTGGCTTTTGAAACCTCGATAGTTTTACGCTGTTCTTCCTTTTGTATCTCGTAAGCTGCATCGGCGATAGCCATTTGAGTATCCGCTTCTTTTTTCAGTTCAGCCTGACGGATAGCAAGCTCGTTGTTCTTCTGTGCAATTTCCGTATCGGCAAGAACTCTTGCGTCGTTAGCCTCTTTTTTAGCCTGAGCCTTGGCGATCTCGATCTCCTTTTCAGACTCGGCACGCGCGATAGCCGCTTTCTTCTGAATTTTTGTGGTGTTGTCGATACCGAGATTTTCGATAAGGTTCTGATCGTCGGTAAAGTTCTGAACATTGAACGAAACGATCTCCAGACCCATTCTGTTAAGGTCGGGAGCCGCATTCTCCTGTACCTTTTCAGCGAAAGCCTTACGGTCGTTTACCATAGCCTCCAAAGTCATCTGACCTACGATCTCACGCATGTTACCTTCAAGAACCTCTCTCGCTACCTTAGCGATGTAGATAGGCTCTTTATTAAGGAAGTTTTCTGCGCCGAGCTTGATAAGTATGGGGTCGCTGCTGACTTTGACGTTGACGTTTGCATCAACGTTGATGTTGATGTAGTCGGCAGTCGGAACTGCGCTTGACGTTTTGACATCAACAGCGATAAGCTGGAGTTTCAGCTTATCCACACGCTCAAAGAACGGTATGCGGATACTTGCCTTTCCGATGATTATCTTTCTTCTCAGTCCCGAAATTATGTAAGCCGTATCCGGGGGAGCTTTGATGTAGCCCATCGAAAGAATGATGATAAGCGCCACTGCGATGATTATGCCGATAACTATCGGCAGTACGGGAATGTTGTCCATAAAATAAATCCTCCATATCATTGATCTCGCCGGTTTGCGGAATCCGACGGCGTTATTGTTACAAGCAGTTTTAAAGCAACTTAAACAATAACGCTGAATATATTATACAGTATTTTTAAAATTTTGTCAAGATTTGCAGAAAAAAATATGTTATGATAATCTAATATCAATTAATTGAAAAACGGCTGCTCCGTTGTCAAACTAAAATCGGTCAAAGTGTGTAAAATCTTTAAAATGATTTTTATGAAGTCTTTTTAAAATATATTGACTTTTTTGCGCAGATATGATAAAATAAAATAAACTTGCATATTTTTGAATTGCAATAGAGGGAAAAATAATCAAAGGGAGGAATTTAATTTGAATACGCAGAAACTTCCGTTTATTATAGTATTTAACGTTGTACTCGCTCTTACCGATGTGATATTGCTTTCACGGGGTATCACGTCACTAAGCGGACAAATCAGGCTCGCCGTAATTATTGTCAGCATCGTGCTTTTTATTGCGGGCAACTACCTGCTGCTGTCTACGGCTTTCAAGAAGCCTGTTATAAAGGACAAAGCCAATGCCGACGCAGACGATTTCGAGTCGGCGTTCAAAGGCTGGAAAGGTATGAATACCCCCTATGGCAGACAGATAGACATTGCCTTGGAGCAGCTTTCACAGTTTCAAAGCAGAAAAGAAAAGCTTAAAGCTCTTTCGGAGGACAGCACCTTCGATTCCGCAATTGACGAGGTACAGACGAACATGTTTCAGAACTTCAGCCGTATCATCAATCGTCTGCTTATTTTTGACAAGAACGACAACAATGACGTCAACCGAAACGGAAACTACATAAATAACATGCTTAATACAAATGCACAGTATCTCGAAGTTTTCCGCAGATTTATAGACGAGATCGCTATGCTTGGCGACAATGGCAGCAGCGATGCGGCTACGCTCAGTCTACAGACCATAACCGATTCTCTGAGAGACATTCGTGTAAACGGCAACGATTCGCTTGACGATATGCGGTAATTGACACATCAAAATTTTTGAAAGGGGATTATTGAAATGAACAATAACGGAAAAATCATCGGAACAATGACGGTTATAGGAGTACTTGTAGTCGGCGTTGTGGGCGGAGGTATTTTCCTCACCAAGAATATCGGCAAAAGCGCAAGGGAGATCTCCAAAGAGGAAGCTATGGAAGATCTGCCGAAACTCCTGAAAAAAATCAGCGTCACATCAGTTGAGCCGAGAAAAGCTCAGGTCGAGATCGGCAGCTCCTCTCTTGCAGACGAACTTCCCGATATAAGCAAATATCCGCTGAGCGTTTCGGGAAACGGAGACATTGATATAGAGATTTTTTCTTCTACGGAAAAATCAAGCAAGGGTACGGACGGCTGGCTCAACGAGGTCGCCGAGAATTTCAATAATGAGAATTTTGAAATAGACGGACGCGACATATCCGTGTCTGTACGTCCTGTGGCTTCTGGACTTTCCGTGGACTATATTTCATCGGGAAAGTACGTTCCGCAGGCATATACTCCATCAAATGAGCTTTGGGGTGAAATGGTCGAAGCTGAGGGTGTTGACATACAGCTTATTGACGACAGCCTTGTCAGCAACACGGCAGGAATACTTGTCGATAAGGATACTTATTCCGAAATTGAAACAAAGTACGGTAATGTGTCCATTGATACAGTTATACAGGCGACTGTTGACGGAACTATAGCAATGGGCTACACCAATCCCTACGCATCTTCAACGGGACTAAACTTCCTCGTTTCGGCTCTGAACTGCTTCGACAGCACTGATATGCTCAGTACATCGGCGGTTGAATCTTTCGTTGAATTTCAGGCGAACGTGCCGTTTGTCGCATATACGACCCTGCAAATGCGTGAAGCGGCGGAATCGGGTTCTCTTGACGCGTTTATTCTTGAATCCCAAACGGTTTACAACGACCCCTCATTGAAAAATTATAAATTTATTCCTTTCGGCGTTGAACATAACAATCCCATGTATTCTTTGGGAAGCCTTTCCGCCGCCGAACAGGAGGTACTTTCACAGTTTGTTGAATACTGCAAGAACGATAAATCGCAGAAGCTTGCGGATAAATACGGATTTAATCAGGATTTCGGCTATTCCTCAGATATTCCCGAAATAAACGGTACTTCTCTTATCTCGGCGCAGAAGCTGTGGAAAGAGGAAAAGGACGCAGGAAAGCCCGTTATAGCTGTATTCGTGGCTGATACGTCAGGCAGTATGGACGGCGAACCTATCGCTCAACTGAAAAAATCCCTGATAAACGCCTCGCAGTATATCGGTGAGGATAACTACATAGGTCTTGTTACTTACAACAGCGATGTGCAGATCAATCTGCCGATAGATAAGTTCAGCCTGAATCATCGGGCATATTTCACGGGAGCAGTAGAGGATATATCTCCCTTTGGAAGTACGGCTACCTTCGACGGAGTTGCCGTAGCCGCCGATATGCTTCTTGACGCAAAAGAACAGCACCCCGACGCAAAGATAATGATGTTCGTGCTCAGCGACGGCGTAACAAATGTGGGCTGTTCGCTCAAGGATATTTCGAGAATTATTCAGGCTCTTGAAATACCGATATATACTATCGGCTACAATGCCGACCTTGACGAACTCGGCAAGCTTTCGGCTATAAATGAAGCCGCAAGCGTAAATGCGGATTCCGACGATGTTGTTTATGCCTTGAAAAATTTGTTTAACGCTCAGGTGTGATACTGTCTGCAATAGAGGAGAGTATAACATTTGGATTCCAAAAGAACGTAAAAAAACGCTTGCATTTCATATGCAGATATGTTAGAGCCTGTTCAGAATCTCGGCGTGTGCGGGGAGATACTGAACAGGCTCTTATAAGCGGGGAGTCCCCGCGGACAAGTTCGCGTTGAAAAAATGTTGACCCAAATTTACCTCCGCGGCTGTTGCAATTTTCCTGATTATATGTTATAATATAAATCGGAAAAATGAAATGATAGGAGTATGATCCGATGGAGGCGTTTGGACGCATAATTCAAAAAATTGACGATGTGGTGTGGGGAATTCCGCTTATCCTCCTTATACTTGGCTGCGGATTGTTTCTCACACTTCGGCTTCGTGGACTTCAGATACGCAGATTATGGCTTGCGCTGAAGTACATGTTTGCAAAAGAGGACGGAGGACAGGGCGAAATATCAAGCTTTGGTGCGCTTTGTACCGCACTGTCCGCAACTATCGGCACGGGAAACATCGTGGGAGTTGCTACAGCTATAGCAGCCGGAGGTCCGGGAGCATTGTTGTGGATGGAAATTGCCGCTTTTTTCGGAATGGCAACTAAATATTCCGAAGGACTTTTGGCAATAAAATACCGTGTTAAGGACAAAAACGGCACTATGCTCGGCGGTCCGTTCTATTACATCGAAAACGGCATGGGCGTAAAGTGGAAATGGCTTGGCAAGATTTTCGCCGTTTTCGGAGTATTTGTGGGACTTATGGGAATAGGAACGTTTACTCAGATAAACAGTATTACTTCTGCCGCAAACAGCTTTTTTGACCCTGAGAGATCCCATACCGTATCGCTTTTCGGGAACGATTATACAGTTACACAGATAATTGTGGGAATTATTATTACTGTCCTTGCCGCACTTATAATCTTAGGCGGAATACAATCCATTGCAAAGGTTTCAGAGGTTTTCATTCCTTTGATGATCGCCGTTTACGTGTGCTGCTGCCTTATAATAATTTTCACTCATCTGACTGCGATACCGTCAGCCATTGCCGAAATAGTTCAGAGTGCGTTCGGTTTGAAGGCTGTATCGGGCGGAGTTCTTGGAGCGATCATGGTATCTATGCAAAAAGGCATAGCGCGAGGTATCTTCTCGAACGAAGCAGGTCTTGGTTCTGCTCCCATTGCAGCCGCAGCCGCCAAAACAAACGAACCTGTACGTCAGGGACTTGTTACAATGACAGGTACTTTTATTGATACCATAGTTGTTTGTACGATGACGGGACTTACTATCGTAATTTCGGGCTGCCTTACGGAAAATCCCGAGTTACAGGGAGTTGAGATCACAAATGCGGCATTTCGCAGCGGTCTGCCTTTTCCTGAAAGGTTTTCTTCGTTCCTGCTTATGATATGTTTGATGTTCTTTGCTTTCACGACAATTCTCGGCTGGAATTATTACTCTGAACGCTGCCTTTCATATTTGACTAATTCAAGCAAAGCTGCGGCAGTTATTTTCAAGGTGCTTTACATAGCCGCAGTATTTATAGGTCCATATATGACTGTTGCGGCTGTCTGGAATTTAGCCGACATTTTCAACGGACTTATGGCGCTTCCGAATATCACTGCATTGCTTGCTCTTTCAGGTGTGGTAGTATCGGAAACAAAAGAATATTTTAAAAAGTTTAAGTAGATATAAAAGCACTGTCTACAACTTTAGCGATTCTGTTTCACCCCTGATTCCTGCAAAATGGTTTACACATTTTTCATGAATCAGGGGTGACTTTGCACAGGTGAGAAGATGCCCAAAGTCCCTCGCTAAAGTTGTAGACTGTGTTATTTTTATTACAGCCTGTTCTTTTTAAGGCTTTGTCCGCATATTCTGTATAGACAAACCGTTGTTTACTGCCTTACAGCAATAAGCAATTTCCAAAGGAGTGGTAATATGGGTCTTACAGAAAAGGAAGCAGCCGCAAGGCTGAAAAAAGACGGCGAAAACATACTGGAGGAAAAGAAAAAAACAAGCGCTGCAAAAATTTTCATAGGGCAGTTCCGTGACATTATGGTAATGATACTTCTTGCAGCCACGGTCATTTCCGTACTGCTGGGAGAAGTCACAGACGCCGTGACAATTATCCTGATAGTGCTGCTGAATGCTATACTCGGGTTTATTCAGGAATACCGCACAGAGCATACTCTCGAAGCCTTGAAATCCATGACAGCTCCGACAGCAAAATGTTACCGTGACGGTAAGCTTCGTGAGATAGAAGCGTCAAATCTCGTCTTGGGTGACGTTATTGAGCTTGAAGCGGGCGACAGAGTTCCTGCGGACTGCGTTATACTGTCAGCGTCGGGATTTTATACAGATGAATCCATTCTTACTGGAGAATCCGAGCCTGCCGCCAAAAAAGCCGCCTCCCCCGACGATGAGGACAACAGCATAAACAAGCCTAATATCGCCTACTGCGGAACATCTGCCGTAAAGGGAGTATGTCGGGGACGTGTGATAGCAACGGCTAAAAATACTCAAATGGGAAAAATTTCCGAGCTGCTGTCGGATATTGATAAAGAACCTACTCCCCTGCAAAAAAGGCTTGCCGAGCTTGGAAAAATCGTTGCGATCATTTGTCTGTTGGTCTGCATTGCGGTTTTCGGAGCAGGAGTTCTCAGGGGCGAGGACATTTTTGAAATGGCAATGACAGGAATAACCATCGCCATTGCAGCTATCCCCGAGGGACTTCCTGCTACGGTCACTATCGCTCTTGCATTGGCAGTCAACCGAATGCTGAAACAAAAAGCTCTTGTCAACAAGCTGCACAGCGTTGAAACTTTGGGTTGCGCGTCCGTTATATGCTCCGACAAAACGGGTACTATAACCGAAAACAAAATGACGGTCACGGAGATTTCCACCGCCGATTCCGACTACTTTTTCAGCGGCTCGGGATACAAGATAAGCGGCGAAATTACCAAAGGTTCTGAGGGTATCACGCCCAATCCAAAGACGGAAAAGGCGTTGACCGAAACTCTCAAATGCGGCGTTATATGCTCTACGGCAGAAATTTCTTCCGATAAATTCGGGTCAAGCCGCCGCAGAGGTTCTCTTAAAGGAAAAGGCGAATGGACTGTCACAGGCGATCCGACAGAAATAGCTCTCCTCATCGCCGCTGCCAAAGGCGGAATTACAAAAGATATACTCGGCAAAGTCACGGAAAAGCTCAGGGAGTTCCCTTTTGACAGCGAGACCCGATACATGGCGGTCTACTGCCGTGAGGGCAGCGAAAAGCGAATGTATTTCAAGGGCGCGGAAGAAGTAATTCTGCCGAAATGTTCACGGTATGTCAGCGAAAAAGGCGAGCTTCTGCCCATGACTTCATCAATAAGAAACCATATTGCCGCAAAGGTAACGGAAATGTCGAATAAGGCTCTGAGAGTGCTTGCGCTTGCCTACTGTGTAAGCGACACGTTCGATCCCGAATGCGGAAATCTTGTATTTCTGGGAATTTCGGGAATGCTTGACCCTCCCCGTGAAGAAGCCAAGACTGCTATTAAGAAATGTGCGTCCGCTTCGGTAAAAACTGTAATGATAACAGGCGACCATAAAAACACCGCCGCCGCCATTGCGCAAAAGGCAGGTCTGCTGAAAAACGGAAAAACAATAACTGGGGCAGAGCTTGACCGCATGAGCGACGAGGAGCTTGACCAAAAAATCGGAGAATATACGGTATTCGCACGAGTAGAGCCTGCGCATAAGCTGAGGATAGTCCGCAGCTTCAAGCGTAACGGTGAAATAGTCACGATGACGGGTGACGGCGTAAACGACGCTCCTGCCATAAAAGAAGCCGACGTCGGCGTAGCTATGGGAATTACGGGTACTGACGTAACAAAGCAGGCGGCTGACGTGATACTTCTCGACGATAATTTAGCGACGCTCGTCAACGCCGTTGAGCAGGGTCGGTGCGTATATGCAAATATCCGCAAATTTGTACGCTATCTGCTGTCGTGCAATATCGGAGAAGTGCTGACAATGTTTTTAGGCATACTTATGGGAATGCCTATCATACTCCTGCCTGTGCAAATTCTTCTTGTCAACCTTGTAACGGACGGTCTGCCTGCCATAGCGTTGGGACTTGAACCGCCCGACAAGGATATAATGACACGTCCGCCAAGAAAATCAACAGAGGGATTTTTCGCAGGAGGACTTATGTGGAAAATCGTTCTCCGCGGAATACTTATCGGACTTTCCACTCTCGCTTCGTTCACGTCGGTAATGCGTATGGGCGGAAGTATCGAAGCATGTCGGACTGCCGCATTGATAACCCTCGTAGTATCTCAGCTTATACACGTTTTCGAGTGCAAGTCGGAAACAAGATCAATATTCGGTATAAATCTTTTTAATAATATAAAGCTTATTTTAGCCGTACTCGTTTCAGCAGGAGCGTTAGCGGCGGCTGTCATACTTCCACAGTTGCAGGGAATTTTTACAACGGTAATGCTGAACTCCGAACAGCTTTTCGCAGCATTGGGATTCAGTTTTGTAATTCCGATCATAAGCGGTATTTTCGGAACTTCAAAGAAAAAAAGATAATAAATTCAACAACATATATAACAAAAATCGCTTTAAAGTCAATTTCTGACATTAAAGCGATTTTTATTTTAGTTTTGTATAGATCAAAGCGATTTGATAAGTCCCTTGAAACGTTCCATAGCTTCAACAGTACGCTGTCTGTCGCCGAAAGCAGTCAATCTGAACCAGCCTTCTCCGTTTTTGCCGAAGCCTTCTCCGGGAGTTCCGACAACTGCTATCCTGCTGAGCATAAGGTCGAAAAATTCCCAACTGCCCATATTATTCGGACACTTGAACCATATATACGGAGAGTTGACGCCGCCTGTGAATTTAACTCCCAGCTCAGTCATGGTATCGGCGATAATTCGGGCGTTCTCCTGATAATATGCAATATTTTCACGTATCTGCTTCAATCCCTCATCTGTGAAAACAGCCGCCGCCGCGCACTGAACGGGGTAGGAAACGCCGTTGAACTTGCTGCCCTGACGTCTGCCCCAAAGCTGCGCCAAAGATACATCCGAACCGTCGCTCGCTTTTACGGTAAGTTCGTTCGGAATAACGGTATATCCGCATCTCATGCCAGTAAAGCCTGCCGTTTTTGACAGTGAACACATCTCGATAGCGACTTCTTTAGCTCCCTCAACACAGTAAATGCTCCGAGGAATGCCGTCCTCCGTGATAAACGCCTCATAAGCGGAATCGTAGATAATTACGGCGTTATTTTGCTTTGCATAGTCTATCCAGATTTTCAGCTGCTCCTCCGTATAGACTGAGCCTGTCGGGTTGTTCGGCGAACAAAGATATATAATGTCCGCATGAACTCCGAAATCAGGCATAGCCGCAAAACCGTTCTCCTCATTGGAATCGGCATAAATTATCTTTCTGCCGTTCATGAGGTTCGAGTCAACGTAAACGGGATAAGCCGGATCTGTAACGAGAACAATATTGTCATTGCCGAAAATATCAACGATATTTCCGCAGTCGGACTTTGCGCCGTCATTAATACGTATCTCCTCGGGAGCAACGTCCGCTCCGAAGCTCTTATAGTAGCCTGAAACAGCCTCACGCAGAAAATCGTAGCCTGCTCCGCTGTCCTCATAGCCTTTGAAAGTCTCTTTAACTCCCATTTCATCGCAGCCCTTTTTCATAGCCTCGATAACTACGGGAGCGATTGGCAGGGTAACGTCGCCGATGCCCATTCTGATAATGTCAGCCTCGGGATTTGCCTCTTTAAAGGCATTTATCTTCTTTGCGATATTTATAAAAAGATAATTTTTTTCAAGCTTCAAAAAATTTTCATTCAACTGCGGCATAATAATACCTCTTTCTATATTTTATTTAACAAGCCATACGCCGTCGCATATGAACTCGGCAGGTCCTGTCATTAGGACTGTCTCATCAGACTTGTACGTAATGCGGAGGTCTCCACCCCTAAGATGAATAAGTATCTCCTCGTCCTGTCTGCAATAGCCGTTAAGAACTGCTGCAACTGCCGACGCACATGCTCCCGTACCACACGCAAATGTCTCGCCGCTGCCCCTCTCCCACACTCGCATATTAAGCGTATGGTCGTCAACGACCTCGATAAACTCGGTATTGATACGCTCGGGGAACAGCTCATGATTTTCAAAGTACGGACCTGTTTTTTCAAGTTCAAGGTCTGCGATACCCTCTGTAAACAAAACAGCATGAGGGTTGCCCATAGATACACAGGTTATCCCGTATGTCTTGCCGTTTACATTGACGGGAACGTTTACAAAACGCTCCAGATCGCTGATTACAGGAATTTTACGAGGGTCAAGCACAGCCTTTCCCATATCTACCCTGACAAGCTCCACTTTGTTTGCTTCATTAACAAAAAGCGTAAGATATTTTATACCCGAATTAGTTTCAAGGGTTATCTCAGTCTTGTCGGTAAGCCCTTTTTCGTAAACATATTTACCGATACACCGTGTAGCATTACCGCACATCTGAGCTTCCGAACCGTCCGCATTAAAAATACGCATACGAAAATCCGCCTTTTCGGACGGCATGATAAGCACAAGTCCGTCAGCTCCGATACCCTTTCGCACATCGCTTACGGCAATCGAAAGCTTCTCCGGCTGCTCTACAGTCTCCTCAAAGCAATTGACGTAGATATAGTCGTTGCCGATACCGTGCATTTTTGTGAACTTCATAGCATCTTCCTTTCAAATTTATTAGACCTCCTCAAAAACTGAAAAGCACTGTCTGACTTGTCTTTTTTGCGCTGTGCTTTGCCAGCTTTCCTTGCAATACATACAGTATTCCTGCGGAAACCTGACTTTGCACAGCACAAAAAATCCTGAGTCATACAGCACTTTCCAGTTCCCGAGGAGGTCTATTCCAAATACCTTTCTCCCATACTATTATAATACACTAAAGCGGAGAAGTCAAGAGCTTTTGAAACGAGCAAATATAAATTTTTCGGATTTTCCTTGACGTTTTGCCAAAAATATGTTATGATGTTAATATGGAAGTTATACCTATTTAAGAAAGGATAAATATGCAGTTTAATGAATTGAATCTTTCTCAGGATATTCTGAGAGCCGTGGAAGAGCTTGGCTTCTCCGAAATGACCGAAATACAACAGGAAAGCATTCCCCTGCTCTTACAGGGACGCGACGTTGTCGGACGTTCCAACACAGGTACGGGAAAAACTGCCGCTTTCGGTATTCCCGCAGTTGAATCCATTACGGAGAACGACAAAAAAACCGTGTCCGTCCTCATTCTCTGCCCTACCCGTGAGCTTGCTATGCAGGCATGCGAGGAAATACGCAAATTCGCCAAATACAAACGAATCGTCAAGGCTTCCGCAGTCTACGGCGGCGCAAGCATGGAACGCCAGATAATGGAACTGAAACGAGGTGCAAATATAGTTATCGGCACACCGGGACGCGTTATGGATCATATTCGCAGGCGTACTCTGAAACTGGATAATCTCCGAACGGTTATCCTTGATGAAGCCGATGAAATGCTGAATATGGGCTTCCGTGAGGACATTGAAGCTATCCTTGCGGACGTTCCCGAGGAAAGGCAAACAGTGCTTTTCTCGGCAACTATGCCTCCCGAAATACTCGCCATTACCGAAAAATATCAGCGTGACCCCATTCAGGTGAAAATAAAGTCCGCACAGAAAACTGTCGAGCTTATCGACCAATACTGGTTCATGGTCGCTATGGGCAGAAAAACCGACGCTTTGAAGCTGCTTTTGGCGGCGTATTCCCCCGAATCGGCAATGGTTTTCTGCAATACAAAGAAAACGGTGGACGAGCTTTCAGAGGAGCTTATCAAAAGCGGGATACGTGCCGCAGGTCTGCACGGCGATATGAAGCAGGCTCAGCGTACTCAGGTGATGAACAGCTTCAAGGCTAAGACAACAGCCGTTCTTGTCGCTACCGACGTTGCCGCAAGAGGTATTGACGTAAGCGGAATTGACGCTGTTTTCAACTACGATCTTCCGCAGGACAACGAATACTACATTCACCGTATCGGACGTACAGGCAGAGCAGGCATGAAAGGTACAGCGTACACGCTTATAACAAGTCGCCGTCAGCAGTACGACCTCAAAGACATCGCGCGGTACACCAAAGCTACGATAGCCGAACTTCCCCTCCCCGACAAGGAAGATATTATTTCAGCCAAAACAGACGCTATGATTCGTGAAATAGCCGAAGCTCCGAGGCCTATCGAGAACGCCTACGATATTCTTGACCGCCTTGCAGCTAAGGGCGTTGACTATCGTGAAGCGGCGGCACGTTTGATTGGCGGCAGACTGCAAAAAGAGATCGAAAGTCTCCCCGAATTTGATATGCCAAAGCCTCTCAAAAAAGGCGGCAGAGCAGGCGCGAGAACCGTTAAGATCGACCTCAGCATCGGAAGGACAAAAAAAGCTGCGCCTAATTTTATTCTCGGGGCATTGGTGGACGCTACGGGAATGTCGGGTCAGGACTTCGGTAAAATAGATATTTTTGACACTCACACTACTGTGGAAGTCCCCGAAGCCGAGTACGACTACATACTTGACAGCGCTAATTCCATGAAGATAAACGGTCACAAGGTCGAAGTCAAGCTGTATAAGGGCGGTTCTAAGGAAAAATCATACTCAAAGGACAGAAACCGCAGTTCAAACCGTAAAGCTGCAAAACCCGACCGAAAAAAATCCGCTTACGGCAGCAGAAAGAAAACCGAGATATTCGGCGATTATACGCCCAACAGACGCAAACGCACGAAAAATCGTCACTAAGAGGTGATACAATGAATAATTCAACAAAAAAACCCGAAAAAAGTATGTGGATGAGAGTTTTAGTACTCGCTTTAGCCGCACTTATGATGCTCGGCGCAATAATTCTTCCGTTTATTTCCTGATAACCGTTGTTTCCCTTGTTTTCGGCAAATAAAAGACCTGTACAAGTCTGTACGGGTCTTATTTTTTTGCCCTGCCCCGATTCGACTTTTTTCGCCGACTCATTGAGTTATAATTGATACAAGGAGGTAACATGATGACTATTTACATTGATGTTTTAATTATTCTCAATGTCTACGTAAACTTTTTCCTCCTCCGTATCACCGCAAAGCTCACAGGTTCGCCGCTTAAACCGTTCCGCTGTATCGCCGCATCGCTGTACGGAAGTCTCTTTTCCCTGCTGATACTTGCTCCCGAACTGCCTGCCGTTATAAATCTGACGATAAAGCTTGCGGCTGCTGTAACTGTCGTTATCGCCGCTTTCGGGATACACGGAAAAGTCCGCCTGTTGAAAAACTCCGCAGCCTTTTTCGCCGCCAACTTCATTACCGCAGGAGGTGTTTACGCCGCTTACTCATGGCTTAAACCGAGTTTTATGCACTTCTCCAACTCCTATTTCTACATAGACTTTTCACTCCTGCTGCTTATCGTTACCACCGCTGTGCTTTATTTTATCGTCAGCCTGTTCCGCCGAGTGTGCGACAAAACACCTATGGACGGCTTTTCGGTGATAATTCGCCTTAAAGATAAGATTCTTCGCATAGACGGACTTGCGGACACAGGAAACGCCCTGACTGACTTTTTTTCGGGGAAACCCGTAATAATCTGCTCTCGGGAGGATATAGGCGATATACCGCGTGATGTGCGAATACGGCTTATCCCTCTTTCAACCGTGACAGGCGGTGGTCTTATGCGGCTTTTCAGTCCTGACGAGGTGCTTATAGTCAACAAAATAAGCGGCGAGCGAAAGCCTGTGAACGCTGTGATAGGACTCGGCGAAGCTCAGGGAAAAGCTATTTTTAATCCGAAGATATTAAATAATTGAACAAAGGAGACAGCTATGAATATTATTGAGAAGATCATGTCAGGAATAAGAAAAATTCTCGGAGGGGACGTCTACTACGTCAACGGCTCTGATACGCTACCCCCTCCCCTTTCCCGTCAGGAGGAAGAAACCGTTTTTGCAGCTCTTATGGAGGACGACCCCGAAGCCCGAAAAACCCTGATAGTCCGCAATCTCCGCCTTGTGGTCTACATCGCAAAAAAATTTGAATCAACGGGTATCGGCATCGAGGATCTTGTTTCTATCGGCACTATAGGACTTATCAAGGCTGTAAATACCTTTTGTCCCACAAAAAATATTAAACTTGCAACCTATGCTTCACGCTGTATTGAAAACGAAATACTTATGTTTCTGCGAAAATCTTCACAATATAGAGGCGACCTTTCCATTGACGAACCGCTTAACATCGACTACGACGGCAACGAGTTGCTGCTTTCGGACGTTCTCGGCACGGACGACGATATTGTCAGCAAGGGTATCGAAACGGAAGCCGAACGTGAACTCCTCAGAAACGCTGTCTCTCAGCTTTGCGACCGCGAAAGAGAGATCATGGAGCTGCGCTTCGGACTTATTGACGGCAAGGAAAAAACTCAAAAGGAAGTTGCGGACATGATAGGTATCTCCCAATCCTACATTTCACGCCTTGAAAAAAAGATAATTAAAAAGCTCAGGATAAAGCTCGAAAGCCTTTGTTAAATGATTTCTCCCGAATTTAAAATAAAAAAATATTATTCATAGGAACTTTTTTTACAAATAGTATTGAAAAATTCATAAAAACATGGTATAATATAGTGTGAAAAGTAATAGATATTTGTAATTCGGGAGAAAACTATGAAAAAGTGGAGCGAAAAAAAATACGACAGATCGCTTGTTTCCAAGCTTTCTTTAAGCTGCGGAGTATCGTCCCTTACCGCTGGCGTCCTTGCTGCAAAGGGGTATTCCTCCGCTGAATCGGTCATGGAACGTTTGGAGCTTCACGAACTTTCCGACCCCTTCCTTATCAAAGACATGAAGATAGCTGCCGATGCAATAAATAAAGCCGTTGAGGAAGGCACGCATATCTGCGTTTACGGCGACTATGACTGCGACGGCGTTATGGCGGCGGTCATCCTCTATTCATATCTGCTTGAGATCGGCGCGGATGTCTCGTACTACATACCCGAACGCTCCGAGGGCTACGGACTAAATAAAAATGCCGTTGACAAGTTGCATGAGGACGGCGTTGAACTTATTGTCACCGTAGATAACGGTATATCCGCTATTGAAGAAGCCGAGTATATTTACTCCCTCGGCATGAGACTTATTGTTACCGACCATCACCAGCAGGGAGATACGCTCCCGAGAGCGGAAGCGGTAGTCGATCCGCACCGTCATGACGACTGCTCTCCTTTCAAGTTTGCATGCGGCGCTTTTATCGCCCTGAAGCTTGTTTCGGCTCTCGACGACGGCGACTATACTATGTCTCTTGAACAGTTCGGCGACCTTGCCGCTATTGCTACCGTTGCCGATATTGTCAGCCTTACGGGTGAAAACCGCTTCATAGTCCGTTACGGTCTTGACCTCATCAACAATACCGACCGCCCTGCTCTTATCGCTTTGAAGGAGGTCAGCGGTCTTACCGATAAGTTCGTGGATTCCCATTCCGTGGCATTCGGACTTGCTCCAAGAATCAATGCGGCAGGCAGATTCGGTTCGCCGAAAACCGCAATGGAGCTTTTCCTCTGCGAGGACTGTGAAGAAGCTCTCACATTGGCGCAAGAGCTTGACAGGCTCAATAATGCAAGAAAATCAGCGGAAAACGATATTATTTCCGAAATATATTCCATTCTCGACAACGACCCGTCTATTCTCCGTGACCGCGTGATCTGCGTATGCGGAAAAGGCTGGCACCACGGCGTTATCGGTATTACCGCTTCAAGGATAATGGAAAAATTCGGCAAACCCTGCTTCATCGCTTCGGAGGAAAACGGCGAGCTTCGAGGCTCGGCGCGTTCTTTCGGCAAATTCTCCGTATTCGATGCGCTTACTGCCGCTTCGGAAGTCCTTGAAAAATTCGGCGGACATCCCGGCGCGGGAGGTTATACCATAAGATCCGGCATGGGCGATGAGTTCCGCCGCCTTATAAATAAGTTCGCTATGGAAAATTGCAAGGATATGCCGCTGCCTGAGCTTTCAGCCGATATGACCGTTACGTCCGCGGAGCTTACCGTCGATAACGTAAACGGTCTGAACGTTCTCGAACCTTTCGGTACGGGCAACGAAAAACCCCTTTTCCTTATCGAAAACGCAGAGATCACCGATGTTATCCCTCTTTCGGGAGGTGTTCACTCAAAGCTTAAAATAAAGCTTGACGGCGTTCCCCATGACGCTTTGATGTTCAGAGTGCAGCCTTCCGAACTGCCTGTACAGCAGGGCGATATATGCGACATGATAGTTACCCTCGGCACAAATACTTTCAGAGACAAAACTTCCGTCAGCATCTTTATTTCCGACATCCGAAAACATAACTTTGAACAGGACAAATATTTCGCCGCACTCGCTGCTTTTGAAGCCCATATGCGAGGTGAGGAACTTCCCGCAAAATATTACCCCGTAATGCTCCCCTCTCGGGAAACGGCGGCGACAATATACAAACTTATACCGAATGACGGTATAACCGCTGACAACCTTTATTTCAGACTAAGCAGCGCGAAGTTGAATTACTGCCGTTTCTGCGCTTCCATTGAAGCTATGAAACAGCTTGGGCTTATCGTTCGATCTTCCGCCGATTCGGTAATTCGGCGTGTAAAGGTATCGCAGAAAGCCGATCTGTTTTCTGCTCCCGTTCTTGTCAGCATTCGGGAAAAAATAAATCAAGGAAATCCTTAAAATACTTACTATTTCAAATACGGATGAAAGGATGATCAGAAATGAATGATGAAAATAACAAAGTATATCGGGATGTACCTATCCCCAATGCTGTCGATGACGCTCTGAATGCGGAATATATTGCGGCTATCCCCGATTATGACGATAATTTCACGATCGAAACGATCATCCAGAAAATCCTCAAAGATGACAGGCAGTACGACCTCAGCAAGATAATTTCCGCTTATGAATTTGCCGCTAAAGCCCACGAGGGTCAAAAACGTTCCTCTGGACAGGATTACATTATCCACCCCCTTGCCGTAAGCTATATTCTTCTGGAACTCGGTATGGACACCGACACTATATGCTCCGCCCTGCTCCATGATGTGGTCGAGGATACGCCTGCTACTTTGGACGACCTGAAAAAACGCTTCGGTCAGGACGTTGCTCTCCTTGTTGACGGAGTTACAAAGCTCGGAAAAATTCCTACCAACTCGAAAGAACGTCAGCAGGCTGAAAACGTCCGCAAAATACTTCTCGCCATGTCTCAGGATATTCGTGTCATGATAATCAAGCTTGCAGACCGCCTGCACAATATGCGGACACTGAAATACCGTCCCCACGAAAAACAGCGTTCCACGGCACGGGAAACTATGAACGTATACGCTCCTATCGCCCACCGTCTTGGCATTCGTGCGATACAGGAGGAGCTTGAAGACCTTTCGTTCCGCTATCTTGACCCTTTTGCCTACGCCGAAATAGAAAATATCCTCGAAAATAAAAAAGAGGAACGTGAAGCGTTCATTGAAATAATCAAAGAACGTATCGAAGAACGCTTCAAAAAAGAGGATTTCGCCGAGCCGCCCACTATTTCAGGACGAGTAAAAAGTATTTACAGCATTTATAAAAAGATTTTTATGATGCACAAGAATATGGACGAAATTTACGATAAGTACGCTGTCAGAATTATTGTTGACACCGTACCCGAGTGCTACAGCGCTCTCGGTCTTATCCACGACATGTTCCGACCGCTCCCGAACCGCTTCAAGGATTACATTGCAACTCCCAAGGCTAACGAGTACAGGTCGCTGCATACTACCGTTCTCGGCAAGGAGGGTATTCCCTTTGAAGTGCAGATACGCACGTGGGACATGCACGAAACCGCTGAATACGGTATCGCCGCCCACTGGAAATACAAGGAGGGCATCAGAGGCAGAGACAGAATGGAACAGCGTCTTGCATGGGTAAGACAGGTCATCGAAGCTCAGCAGACCTCCGATGACGTTGAGGAGATCGTCCGCATCATAAAAACCGATATTGCTCCCGAGGACGTTGTTGTAATGACTCCAAAGGGAATGTCCGTAATACTTCCGATGGGTTCGACCGTTATCGACTTCGCCTACCGAATACACACCGAGATAGGTCACAAGACTATCGGCGCAAAGGTAGACGGCAGGATAGTCCCCCTCGATTTCAAGCTTGAAACGGGTCAGATATGCGAGATACTAACGTCCAAAGACCCCGAAAAAGGTCCGAACAGAGCATGGCTCAACACCGTTTTTACAAACGAAGCACGTTCAAAAATAAGGTCGTGGTTCAAAAGAGAAAAACGCGACGAAAATATTGCCGAGGGTAAAGCTGAGGTCGATAAGCTTTTCAAACGGCATCATATGCTCATACCCGAAAAAGAGCTTGAAAACTTCCTTAAAGACGACTTCTCAAAGCATAACTGCGAAACGCTCGATGATTTCTACGCTTCTGTGGGTTATAAGGGCATTTCCCTTGAAAAAATGCTTCCGAGATTAAAAGATAAATACCGAAAGCTCTATGATGAGAATGCTCAGGAATATGAGGTTCAGGACATCTTAAAGCCCGCTGCAAATAACATGAGCAGCATCATTCTCGACAAAATAAACGATGTTGCAATAAAATACGCTCAATGCTGTCACCCCCTGCCCGGAGATGATATTGTTGGATTTATTACACGAGGCTACGGACTTTCCGTACACTCCAAAAAATGTGTCAATTACTGCTCCGCTTTACAGCGTAACGATCCCGACGAACTGGATCGCTGGGTCAATATCCAATGGTCGGATACCACAAGATCGCAGTTCCAGACAAGCTTCGAGGTAATTGCCGCCGACCGTGTTGGACTTGTTTACGATATTACCGCGATACTCATGGAATCGCATATTCCGATAGTCCATTCCGCTTCGCGTATGCTGAAAAACGGAAACGCCCTTTTTGAGGGAACTATCGTTATTTCCGGCACGGAACAGCTTAAATCGCTCTTTGAAAAAATCAGAAAAGTCAAAGACGTTATATCTGTGGAGCGTTCGGTTATTTAAAGCCACACTTGTATTTTTTCGCAGTCTTTCGGCTGCGGTAAAATAAAACGACATAATGCCCGACGCTGTTTTTGAACGGCGTGGGGCGCGATCGACAGAATTTCCGACATCTGCGCTCTCGTTCTGCTGAGAACGAATCTCGCCCGTGAGTCAGGGTAAAGGCTCAAATCCAATTCTTCATCCCCTTTAACTTACTGCTGAACTGTTGCAACAATAATTTATAGGAGGAAGAATCTATGAAAAAAACTCCCGGAACATTCATCGGCATTGCCTCCGCGCTGATCACCGGCTTGTGGACTGCTCCCATACTTATGGGGAATACTGCGTTCGCTGCCGACGATGAAGCGATGTCTGCGCAGGACGAGGTTGAGCTGGAGTTCACCGACTGCGGAGAAAGCATTGCGGTAACGGGATGCAGCCGCTCGGCGGTATGCGTTGAAATACCTGCCGATATGAACGGCAAGCCCGTGACCGACATTGACAGCAACGCCTTCTTTGGATGCACTGAACTGAAAACCGTGGTCATACCGGATACAGTAACTACTATCGGCTACAATTCCTTCTGTGAATGTCAGGAGCTTGCGGAAGTAATAATTCCCGACAGCGTTAAAGTTATTGACGCTTACGCTTTTTACAACTGCAATAATCTGACCTCCGTGGTAATTCCCGAGGGAGTTACTGAAATCGAATGGAGCGCATTCGCTCAATGTTCAAATCTGACCGATGTTACAATACCTGCCACTATTGAAAAGATCGGCTACAACGCTTTTGCAGACACTCCGTGGCTCAAAGCAATGTATAAGGAAAATCCTATGCTGGTCATCAATAACACCCTTTTTTCCGCAAAGGAAACTGAATGGAAACCAAAAGTTCCCGACGGTGTTACAAAAATAGCCGACAGCGCTTTTGAAGCAAGCGAGTATCTCAGAAAGATCACTCTGCCTGATTCTCTTGAGGAGATCGGCTCATTTGCCTTTGCTGAATGCAATTACTTATCTAAAATCGAGATTCCTAACAGCGTTACCCACATTGGAGAGTCGGCTTTTACAGACTGTATCGACCTCGAAACCGTTAAACTGCCAAAAAGCATTACTTCCATTGAAAAAGACACCTTTGCTTACTGCTCGGGTCTGGAGTATATGCACTTCTCCGAAAGTGTTGAGTCTATCGGCGAATGCGCTTTAGCAAGCTGCAAATGCCTCGGCTCGGTCACTATCGAAAATCACGATTGTCAGATCTTCGATTCCCCTCAGACTATCGCAAATTACTGCGATGATGAAAACGGCTATGCCTTTACAGGCGTACTGTACGGCTATCCTCAGTCCACAGCTGAAACATATGCCGAAAAATACAGTATTGATTTCAGGATCATAGGCGACGTCAATTATGACGGGGATTTCAATGTCGCCGATCTTGTCTCTGCTGAGAAATATCTCCTCGGCGGCGGTGAGATGAACGACTGGAAAGCAGGCGACCGTGACGGCAGCAACGACTTCGATGTTTACGACCTCATTCTTATGCGGCAGCAGCTCATTGATTGACTTATTCGATCAGCTTTCGCTGTATGCTGCGATTTTAGCAGGGGAGATTCCCTCCCCTGCTCCCATTTGGGAAAAATAACTTTTCTTCATGTCGGCTGTGCCTGACTGAAATGACAATAGACCTCCTCGGAAAATAAAGTGCAGACGTATGACTAAAGATTTTGTCATATGGCAAGGCAGACGACGAAAGCGGGATGACGCCCTCTGAGGAGGATAACGCAGCCATATGGCAAAAGATTTGTCAGACGGTGTGCGTTAGTTTCCGAGGAGGTCTAATATATTTGGAGGTCTTTATGCTGATCAAAACCTTACAGCTCGGCGAACTGAACTCAAACTGCTATATTGCGGTAACAGCTCCCGGACAATGTATTGCTGTTGACGTTGGCGGAAGTCCGAGACTTCTGCTGGAATACCTTAAAATGAACAGGCTTGACCTTACGAAAATCCTGCTGACGCACGGTCACTTCGACCACATGGGCGGAGTTGAAGCGGTTCGTAAAGCTACGGGCGCGGAAGTTTTCGTTCATGAAAGCGACGCCCCCATGCTTGAAAGCTCGGCGCTTTCTCTACATTCAGCCATTTCCATTATGCCGTTTGAATCAGTTACGAACTATGAAATTATCAGGGACAACTGTATTATCCATGATGGCGATTGCAGTTTTCGTGTACTCCACACTCCGGGACACTCTCACGGAAGCGTTTGTTATGTTTGCGACGACGAACGAATTATTTTTTCGGGCGATACTCTTTTCTGCTGCTCTGTCGGAAGAACAGACTTTCCGGGAGGAGATCCTCACTATATGATGCAGTCGCTTCAAACTCTTTACGACCTCGACGGCGACTACAAGGTCTATCCCGGACATAACGAGTTCACAACTCTTGAATACGAACGCAAAAATAATCCGTATATGAAATCGTTCAGAGGTTAAAAATGATCAATAAAAATAACGATTATAAAATGCCGATCGTTCTGATCGGCAATTCTTTTAAATACGAAATAGAATCTATATGCAAACTGTTTTTTCATACGGCTCGATTTAATTTTACAGACGATATTTCCGAAGCCTCGGGAGACAATTATATTACTGCCAAAACCGAAATTGTCGAGAACACTCTCAGACTGTCGGCGGAAGTTCGTCTGAATGGCGGCAATGTTGAATACGCAGAAAAAATGCTCCCCTCGGATTCCGAAAAAAATATCGCCGAACATGAGCTTTGCAGACTGATATACCATATTTTGTGCCGAAAAACAGGCATTACTCCGCCGTGGGGACTTATGACGGGCATTCGTCCCGTTAAAAAAGTAACGGAACTTATAGCGCAGGGATTGTCCAAAACTGAGATAGAAAAAAATCTTTCGGAACGATTTGAGCTTTCCCCTAAAAAGCTTTCCCTTGCCTATGAAACTGCCGTTAATCAGCTCCCTATAGTAAAAAATATCGACCGCTCGGCGGCAAGCCTTTATGTGTCTATCCCATTCTGCCCTACAAGGTGCAGCTACTGCTCGTTCGTTTCCCACAGCATGGATTCGGCTATAAAACTTATGCCCCAATATATTGACGCTCTTTGCCGTGAACTTCAGATCATAGGAAAAATCGTAAAGGAAACCGATACTAAAATTGATACCGTATACTTCGGCGGCGGAACTCCCACATCAATTTCTGCCGATGATATACGTAAGGTCATGGAAGCTGTCGCTGATAACTTCGACATCGCACAAATACGTGAATACAGCTTCGAGGCAGGCAGACCCGACACTATAACCGAGGAAAAACTCCGTGTTATCAAGGAGCTTGGTGCTGACCGCATATCGGTAAATCCTCAGACGCTTAATGACGATGTTCTTAAAGTTATAGGCAGAAAACATTCGGGCGCGGACGCTCTCAGAGCTTTTGAACTGGCACGCAAAATCGGATTTGACAATATAAATACAGACCTTATCGCAGGTCTGCCTACAGAGTCTGCCGAAAGCTTCAAAAACACCTTAGACACGATGATCGGACTTTCCCCCGAAAGTATTACCGTTCATACTCTGACGGTCAAACGGTCGGCGGCGCTTTTCCGCAACGGCAGCGAAAATATGGCTAACCCTGCTGCCGAAATGGTGGATTACAGCATTGAAAAGCTTATGTCTGCCGATTATATGCCCTATTATATGTATCGTCAGAAAAATACCGTTGACAATCTCGAAAACGTCGGTTACGCCAAAAAAGGCTTTGAAAGTCAGTATAATATTTTTATTATGGACGAAACACAGACTATTCTCGGCGCAGGCTGTGCAGCGTCCACCAAACTGGTATATCCCGACGGTCTTATCAACAGGATACATAACTACAAATACCCATACGAATATATCAGCCGCTTTGAGCAGCTTATGGAAAAAAAGCAGGAGGTTACGGAATGCCTGAAAAAAATCAAATCTATACCGCTGAAATAACGGGTCTGACTTCCGAGGGAAACGGAGTTTGCAGGATAGACGGCATGGCTGTATTTGTCCCCGAAACGGCTGTCGGAGACATTGCGGAAATAAAAATCGTAAAAGTCCTCAGCAGCTACGGTTTCGGCATTGTCAACAAAATAACAGTCCCCTCCCCCGACCGTGAAATTCGGCAATGCGAAGTGTACAAAAAATGCGGCGGCTGCGTTTTCCGCCATATAAGCTATGAAGCCGAATGCCGTGCCAAAGACGAAACGGTCAGGAGCGCGTTTGAACGTATCGGCGGTCTGTCTCCGATATACGATGACTTCATTCCCTCTGAAAATCCTGACCGATACCGTAATAAGGCTCAGTACCCTCTCGCTTCGCTAAGCGGTAAAGCTGTCTGCGGATTTTATGCTCCAAGAAGTCACCGCGTCGTGCCTGTTAAGGACTGTCCGCTCCAGCCGAAAATTTTCGCTCAAATAATCGACGTTATCCTTGATTACATCAACGAAAAACACATTTCAGTTTACGACGAAAACACACATACGGGTCTGCTTCGCCATATCTATCTGAGACTGGGCTGCTATTCAAAGGAAATTATGGTTTGTCTCGCCGCACGAAAAAATATCAGCAGACAACTAAACGCTCTTTGCAGGAAACTTACTGATAATTTTCCCGATATACAAAGCATTGTTCTTAACATCAATCCCGACAAAACTAATGTTATCCTCGGAAAAGAATGTCTCACTCTATGGGGAAACAATATTATATCAGATACAATGTGTGGAAATAAAATCGGCATCTCTCCCCTTTCCTTTTACCAGATCAATACACCTCAGGCTGAAAAGCTTTATGCAAAAGCCCTTGAGTACGCAGCTCCCAAAAAGAACGATATTATAGCCGATCTGTACTGCGGTGCGGGTACTATTGGGCTGTCCATGGCTCAATATGCAGGAAAAATCATCGGTATCGAAATAGTCCCCGAAGCTGTCGAAAATGCCCGTCAAAATGCTGCTGCAAACGAGATTTCCAACGCCGAATTTTTCTGCGGAGATTCGGGCGAAGTGTTCGCTCAGCTTCACAAAAAAACCTGTTCCCCCAACATTATCATAGTCGATCCGCCAAGAAAAGGCTGCTCCCAAGATACCCTCGATAATGTCATTTCTTCCTCCCCTAAAAAAATTATTATGATCTCCTGTAACCCCTCTACTGCTGCCCGAGATGCTAAATTTCTTGCTCAGAACGGCTTTTCCGTTGACAAGGTCTGCGGCGCAGACCTCTTCCCCGGGACTCGGCACGTTGAGTGCGTGGTTTTGATGTCACGTAGCGGAAAATAAGCATAAGAAAAGTGCCGATTTTACGGCACTTTTTCTCGTTTATGGATTTAGTGTAGTTATCAAGAAGAGGTTTTTCACTGTTCTTGGGAACAAGTCCGATGTGTTTCGGAGATACACAAGAGTGCGAATATGACAGAGCATTCGAGACTATCTCGTAAACGGAAACAAATCAGTGGATTCTGAGAAGAAATCAAGATGATGGTTAGAGTCCAGCCGCCGTGACTGGCTAAAGACTCAATCTTTGATACAATGCAACCTTTTATGGAGTATCGTTTCTTTGCTTGGGGTGCGTTTCTTTGATGTTTTAAAGCCTGTTTCACATGAACTCTCTTTTAATCACAAGTCCAAATCTGACTTTCATGTTCAATTGTCATTAAAATCGCCTTCTCTGTGAACACTAAAGATCAACACGATTTTTCCAATCCATTCCTGTATTAATCTGCCATTGTCCAATTGATGCTTTCTTGCTCCAAGATACCCGTGTTTTATGGACTGGTAAATCTAAATATTATAAAATCAACATCAAATTTGGCTATTTTAATGTGTTTGCCCCTGCTTATGCAAGGGCATTATTTTTGTTGCTCAACGGCTTGTCGATGAGCTTGTAGTAAATGTGGATATTTCGGGGAGTATTCTTGTCTACATACTCGTCCACGGTTACATATTCAAGCAGGTCAAGCACCATTTTTCTTGTAAGCGTGTCTGCACCTGCATAGGATTTCAGACGGCGGATATATTCATCAACGTCAGCTTCATCCTGTACAATTATTGACGAGCGTTTCATAAGTACATCAAGTTCATCATTCAAGCTGTCTTTCTCCTGCTGATAGTCGGCAATCATTTCATTGCAAGTCTTTTCTGGCATATTTCCGAGAACGCTGTCCTCGTAGAGCTTACGGATGAGCTTATTCAAATCGTCAATACGCTTTTCAATCTCACGCTTACGCTTGCTATCCTCGGCACTCTTAACGGCAATATCACCACGTTTCTTTGCAAGAAATTTTTCACGAGCCTGTTCGTCATTCATTATGAAGTCGATCTGTCGCTGAATATCCTGCAAAATCGCACCTTCAAGAATTGTTCCTCTGATGTTATGCGTTGAACAATATGCCTTGCCATAACGGACGTTCATTCCGCAACGATACGAATATGGGCTTTTACATTCGGGTGTTCTTTGCATTTTCATTTTCGCTCCACAGCTGTCACAGTAACACACGCCCGACAGCGGAAGTACAACACGCTCCGTTGTGCATCGTCCACGACTCACGGATGCGTTGTACTCTTGCACCTTATCCCACAATTCACGGCTGATGATAGGCTCATGGTTATTCTCGATAATGACCCATTCAGATTGATCTTTGCGGATAACTTTATGATTTTTGTAGCTCACCGTAGTTTCTTTCATCTGGGCGAGGTTGCCGATGTAGATCTGGTTTACAAGCATTCTCTTGACCGTCTGAGCCTGCCACATATGTCTTGAATAAACAGGAACGGGCTTACCGAGCTTTTCGTATCTGTAATCAAGCGGAGGAGGAACATTCTCACGATTTAGAGTATCGGCAATTGACTTATGCCCCATTCCCGATGCACGCATTTCAAAGATACGGCGGACTATCGGAGCAGTTTCGGGATCAATCTGAGGTGTGTAATTTTCGTCATTGCCCTTAACATAGCCGTATGAACTTGCCGTAGTCATGTACTTTCCTGCTTTTGCATTAGCCATAAACACTGTTCTCAGTTTTTTACTTGTATTTGCGGCGTGCCATTCGTTGAAAACGTTCATAATTGGAAGCATATCCATACTTGCACTATCCGAATTTGCCGTATCAATATTATCGTTTAGGGCAATGAATCGGATTCCATAAGACGGGAAGATGTAATCTACATACTGTCCCACCATGATATAGTTACGACCGAAACGACTCATATCCTTACAAAGTATAAGATTGATATTTCCTGTTTTGGCATCATCAAGAAGTTGCTGTACTGCCGGGCGATTGAAATCAGTTCCGCTATAACCATCGTCGATATATGTATCGTAGAGCGTCCAACCGTTCTCGTTGACATAGTTCGTAAGTATTCTTCTCTGATTTTCGATTGAGAGGGATTCACCTGCACGCTCATCGTCACGAGAGAGTCTCAGGTACATTCCCACTTTGTATTCAGTCTGCTTTGGTAACATCATAAACTCCTTTCCACCCAAAGCAGCTTTTACCGATAATATGATTATAGCGCATATCAGCGGTAAAAGCAATAGGTTTGGAAAAAATTTATGCTGTCATTGCGGACGGAGCAATATCGAGCATTTCGCTCATCGCTCTGTCCTCAGCGTACTTCATCATCACATCGTTAATATCCTTGTCACCGATGTAATGGCTTGTCACGATACAGCGTGTACCGTCAACCACATAAGTATTGACATGAAAAGGGCAATCCTTAAACTGCTCGTTCATCTCCTGCATTGTGTTTCTCATAGCGAATTTAATCTCCTTAGCTTCTCTATCTCTATGCTTTTAGAGTTGCGGGGCATCGCTTTATATATCTTACCCCGATTTGTCAGCCGTGCAGAATCGGCTCTTGAAAAATCAGCAAAAGTCGATTTGAGTATTTGCATGACTGTTGTTTTTCTGTCTTTTCGTTTTGCTGTCAGATATATTTCAATCCAACATGGAATAGCGGTTTTAGTTGTAGAACGACAACTGATCCTTGTTGTTCTCGGATTCAGCATCCTCGGATTTGCCAGCAGAGCCGACTACAGCATCTGACTTTTCGGGAACGGTTTTATCTTTCTGTTCTCTTTTCAAGATTTCAAGTAATTCAAGACCTGAGCTGTTATACTGCTCACAGAGCGACGTATATGTCAAGCGAGCATTTTCCTCCATCAGCTTTTTCTTTTTCGCCATGGAACGCTGAATAGTCTTGTCCAACTTTGCAATCCTCTGCTCGTTCTCAGCAATTCTCTCCAGATTCAGAGCCATACTATCACCTCACCTTCATTGAAATTTGAGGACGTGCAATCCTCATACTGCCATTATAACCCACTCTACATTAAAATACAAGCCGCAATATCGCTGAATTTTTAATTGAAATTTTGCGGAACGGAAAACGAAAAAGGCATATTTCCAAGTCTTAAAATCACGCAGTATAGCCTTTATTTGCTTTTGTGAAAAATGACCGGGGATTTTTTATTCTAAAATAAATTTTGTAAAAATATCTTGACCTGAGAGAAAATATGCGTTATATTTATTCATGGGAGCAGTATTTGAGATTTTCAGCAGACGGAAAAATGAAAAATCGCTACGCTCTCAGCTCGCAGGAGCAAGCAAATTTTTGAGAATGAAATCTCAAAAAATGAAATATCGCCCGACAGGGCGATTCACTCCCAGCAAGCACGGTAACTATCCCAAATGGATAAAAATGATTTTTAATGTATGCCCTGACATTACGTCAGGGCAAGTCTGTTTTTGTTGGTAAGAGGCTTGTCTATCAGCTTGTAATAGACGTGTATCACACGAGGTCGGTCTTTGTGACCTTTGTTGTTCTCATCGACTGTTGCGTACTCGATCAGGTCAAGGCACATCTCACGGGTAAGCTCTGTTGCTCCTGCATAGCGTTTCAGGCGGCTGATAAACTCCGCAACATCCTCCTCGTCCTGCCTTTCGGATTCGGAACGGGCTGTCATTTCATCGTACTCCGCTTTCAGCGTTTTCTTTTCCGCCTGATACTTGTCAAGCATATCAAACGCCATATCCGGCTCGATCCTGCCTGCGACCTTATCTTCATACACGCTCTGAATGAGCTTGTCAAGCTCCGCAAGACGGCTGCCGACGGTCTTCATACGCTTGGTATCGGAAATGTTCTGAACGTCAATATACGCTCTCTTGCGTTTGAGAAATTCTGCTGTTGCAATCTTTTCGTCTTTGGCAAGTTCACACATTTCCTGAATATCCGCAAGAATTATCCCCTCTATAAGCTCCCGATTGATGTAATGCGTTGAGCAATAGTTTTTGCCGAAGCGGTTGTGGTATCCGCAGATATATCCGCCGCCCCCTGTGCTTGCTTTCCGCATTTTCCAGCCGCAGCCGTCACAGAAAAGCAATCCCGACAGAGGACTAAGCTCGCCCTTTTTGTCACGCTTTCCTCTGCTGACGGACTTTTCGATCTCCCTGACCTTATCCCACAACTCCTTTGAAATGATAGGCTCATGGTTGTTCTCAATGACTGCCCATTCCGATTCATCACGGTCGATACGCTGATGATTTTTATAGCTCACTGTCGTTGTTCGGAGCTGAGCGAGCGTCCCGATATATATCGGATTTTTCAGGATATTTTCGAGATTTCTGCCACTCCACAGATGTGAGTGGTTGTAGGGATTCGGCTTGCCGATACGCTTGTAATAATAGTCAAACGGTGTCAGCACACCTTCTTCATTCAGCATTGTGGCGATCTGTAAAGGCTTGACCCCCGACGCTCTCATTTCAAAGATTCGGCGGACGATTCCTGCGGCATAAGGATCAATGATCGGAGTACGCATTTCATCATCACTCTTGACATAACCGTATGGGCAATAGGGAGTCATCATCTTGCCTGCCTTTGCATTGGCAGCGATAACAGCCCTGACCTTCTTGGAAGTGTTTGCGGCGTGCCATTCGTTGAAAACATTTCTGATAGGCATCATATCCATATCGGCACTGTCAGAATTGAGCGTATCAATGCCGTCATTCAGTGCGATGAAACGGATATTATACATCGGAAAAATGTAGTCCACATATTGACCTACCTGAATGTAATTGCGTCCGAAACGGGACAGGTCTTTGCAGATAATAAGATTTATCCTGCCCGACTTTGCATCGTCAAGCAATCTCTGCACACCCGGTCTGTCGAAGGACGTTCCACTAATTCCGTCATCGACGTACTCATCATAGATCGTCCAGCCCTGTTCACGGACATAGTTTGTGAGAATTCTTCTCTGGTTTTCTATGGAAAGGGATTCGCCTGCACGCTCGTCATCTTTTGAGAGTCTCAGGTATATCCCCACGATATAATCAGTCTGCTTTGCTAACATTACTACTCCTTTCTTCCAAAGCAGCCTAATTCAACATTGCTATAAGTATAGCGCGCAATGCCGAAAAAAGCAAGTACCTTTCGGAATTTTTTTCAGGTCGTCTGAGGTCTGCGGTGCAGAGCCATTACCTCGGAAAACGCTCTTTCAAAAGCGTTGCGGTAAAGCACATCATTGAGGTCTTTATCTCCGCAGTAGTGACGCACAACGACACACCTCTGTTTACCGATCAGATACTCGTGCGTTTCGGTCTTGCAATCCTTGAACTTCTCGTTCAGTTCAAAAGCCAATCCTGCCTTATCTCTTTCTACGGCAGTATCATTTTTATTCATAGCTGTATCTCCTTAGCTTCTCTTTATCTATGCTTTTAGAGCGAGGGAATCGCTTTCTCTATCTGCCCCTCTTTGTATTGTGTGTTTTTATAGCTGTTCGGAACGGCAAGTGCCGTCCCGTTTACAGCTATCGTAAGCGAGTTGCGTAGCAACTTGCGGTTGTCGGATATATGTTACTCCGAATAGGAATTATTGCTTTCAGTAAAGCTCATCTGCTTGCCGTACTTGTCAGCAGAGCTATCCACAAGTCCCTCAATGTCGGTATAAGACATACCGCTGTCGGTAAACTTCTGGATAAGACCGTGTTCGGCAGTCACAGCATCGACAAGCTCCTGCCCGTCCTTACCATACAGCTCAGCAAGCATATCGTAAGCGATCTGCTTGCTCTGCATGATGATCTTACGCTTGCGTTCAAGGGCAGCTCTCACAGCCTTGTCAGCGTTGTCGATCTTAGCCTGGTTGTCGTTCAGATTTCCACGCATTCATCTCACCACCTGTCTATGTTTGGATTTCAGGATAACACCTGATGATAATATTATAGCGCGCAATAAAGCCGTTTGTCTACTGGTATTGCGCTCAAACTTTCTGTTTCATTAGAGTTTTGCGTTCGACAGAATGTTATGGGGAATTTCAAAAAGCTCCAGTGTGTTTGGCTTCACTTTTACCACTAATGATACAGAGAAACTATGACCTTCTACATATCAATACCAAAGTTTT
>JAGAQC010000056.1 GCA_017622925.1 Ruminococcus sp. | reverse complement strand
TACAAGCCGCAAAAAACAGTGAATAATGAATGATAATATGATATTTTTCCTGCTTTAGCAATAAAAAATTTGCTGAGACAGGATTTTTTTCTGAGTCATCTCAAACTCGTCTATATGGACTTTAATCAGCGTTTCCTTAGTAATTTTATAAATTGTTATAATGGAATAGACGAATTTTACGAACTTGTAGGAGAATATACTAAAGGCAACAATCTTATTAAACATTTGATACTGAACAAATTTGCAAGTGATACAATTGAAGTACAAAAAATAAAGGATATATATGAAGCTTCTTACATAACTTCAATAGAAGAAGTACCAATTTATTCACTACAACATCCTGGAATAGTAACAGAAGAAGAATCAATAGCACTTAGGAATGGATTTTGTCAATGGATTGATTTAAAATTAAGTGAAGAAAATAATATGGGTTAAAAGGATGAAAAAAGGATATATTATAACTACAATCATTATATTGGCATTTATCGCGACAATTACATTTTTTTCTATTTTTTTTACATCGGATACAATAAGCGTTAAAACAGAATTTGGCGATCAATTTAGTGTTTTATGTGACGATTTTGGAGATTTGTATGTTATAAATGATGTGAATTCAGATTTTTCTACCGATCTTTATTATTTTTCTGATAAAAAACAATTTCATTCTATATGTGACAATCAATATATCAGATGTTACAACATTTCTGACGGCGATAGTGATTTGGGTAATGATAAATTTTCTGGTAAATTTATTTTTAAAATTAAAAAGTATGACAAATTTTTCTCTGTGCGTTATGGTGATGTTAAATATTCATCTGAATATATGTTTAAGGATGATGCTGAAAAAGTTAAAAGTGAATTTCTTTGTGATGATCTCCTTATGAAAATATGCATCATTGATTTAGATTATCTGTATCATGATGAGATGTTGGAAATTGGAAATAAACTGATAAATCATGAATTTGACGAACTTGAAAAATATGGTTTAACCAAGGATATGATTAGTGATACCGAATCTTTAAATGAAAAGATAGCTATCATGGAAAATTATCTGAAAGAATATCAATGATTTTTCATTCAAAAGGTCATCAGTAAATTAAAAAATTTCGTTTGATGTAGAATTTAACTTCGACAATAATACTGATACAGACGGCGATACACTTACAGACTGGGAAGAAGTTAATGTAGATGAACTAATAAAATTAAGTAATGGAAATTATATTCTTCCGCAGGTAACTGTTAAAGCACTTGCTGGATCATTGAAGCGTTATGGAGGCGACAAATATTTATTTATAACAGAAAATGAAGTGCCTAATTATTACCTTCCTATTTTTTCTGACCCGACTGAAGCTGATTCGGACGGCGATGGTATTTTAGATCCTGATGAATATAAAAATCTGACAACCGACAGCAGGTATGATAATATTGATCCATTAAAAGCAGATACTATTGAAACTTTATATCCTGAGCTGACTCGAAATAGTAAGACTAATGTTGATACTAATCCTATATATCTTGATATAAATAACAATACTATCATCCTAAAAGTGAAATATAAACTTAATGACAAGGCATATGAATCGTCTAACATTATGAAACCTGATTCAACCGAATATTACACTAACGAAGAAATTATTATGAAATCTATTTCAGATAAATGGAATACCGAAATTCAAGGAAACATATTTGATTTTTATCCGGGAATGTCTATTAAAATTGAAATAAATTTAATTGAAGCTTCGTTTAATGAGAAATATATTAAATTTAAAATAAATGATAAAAATGATAATGCAACTAATACCAAGTTTGGAATTGACTGGACAACAAAAAATATAAAATATATTGAATTATCTACAAGAGATGATGCGGGAAAATATTTAGCGGAAGTTAATCGATTTGCATCACCAGCACATGAATTGGGACATGCATTAGGATTAAGTGATCTTTATGGATATTCTGATAAATCTAAATGGAGATTACAACCAGTAGTTTATGATATTATTAAAACTACTAAAAATGAAATATGGTATAAAGATGATGGGAAAAATCCTGATGGTGATTTAATGTGCAGCTTTGGATTGGTAAGACCAAATGATATAGAAATGATTTTACAGGCATATTGTGATAATCAACGACAATATTTCAGACCGGAATTTGACAAGAAAAATGAAGTTTCCAAAGCTATAAAAGAAAATAATAACAATATATATTTAGATAAATATAATAAAGAATTTGTCATTTATGATTCAGAATCAAGAACAACTACTTCAATAGGTGATGCATATGCATATCAGGAATTATTAAAAGAGGATTATGGAATAAATGTAACTATAACTGAATTAGAAGAAGTATATGGGAAAAGTAATATAATTTCAGAATAATTGATGAGGTATATATGAAAAGAAAGAAAAGAACAATGATATCAATAGTATCTGTGGCTTTGATTATTGGAGTTATAATTTTATTTATGATGCGATATTTTATATGTCAAAAAAATACTAATGATATTGAAACTATTAAAATAAGTAAAAGTGGTTACTTATTATCAACATGTACATGTGAAATTGATTTTCCAAATAATTCATTCATGTATGAAACAGTAGGATATAGTGATAACGATGAAAGTAAAACTGTTTATAAAAAATTCACTGATAAAGATGCAGAATCTTTTATGAAGAAAGCGAATTTATATGGTTTTTTCTGCTGGAAAGAATCATATGACAATTCAAATGTTTACGATGGGAAAGGAGTAACTATCCATATTAAGTTCACAGATGGTTCTGTTCAAGAAACACATTGTTATGCCAAATTTCCATTTACTTATGATAAAATGGCAGAAGTTTTTTATGAAGTTTTTGGGTATAATATTCTTTAGATTTCCACTTGTTAATTAATATTATCAACATATTACTTCTTCCAGGAAATCTGTTATTGATTTAACATTATAAGAGTTTTATAATATGATTAGGCTCTGCAAAATAATAAAGTTGCAGAGCCTATTGATTTTTTTTATGATTCTGCTAAGTAATCTATAGTTAAAGAGCATTAATTCACTAACGTGACGCTGCCCTCAGGTGCCATTCGGGGCAACTCGGTGCAGGTTCAACTCCTGTTATCCGCACCAATGACAAAAAGACTGTAAGTATTTGATTGCTTACAGTCTTTTAATTTAGGTGACATCTAAAAGGGTTTTGTCAAAAGAGGTTTTCATAGGCTTCATGAATTCGAAATTTATTAACAATTTATAAACGGTTCAACAGAAATATTGACAATCTTCGCAAGATATTGTAAAATATATGTAAGAATGAAAAAAAGGCTGCCAAGTTTCTGAGGAGAAAATATGAAACAAGTAATAAAATATTTATCAATTACATTATCATTGCTTGTAATGTTTTTAGTACTGATTACCATAGCATCTCTTCGTAATGTTACCAAAAACTATATTTATATGAGTAACTATGATGCAGAAAGTATTTTAAAATGTATTATGTCAGATAACTATAGCTTTTTTGATTATTGTATAGAAAACAATATACCTGAACAAGGAGTAGTATATATATCAGGGCAAACAACTAACTATTATAATTTAATAATTGATACTAATGAATATTGTGATCAAAGAAAAAATATAAGTGTTAATCCAAGTCCTGAAAGATCAATAGCTTTTTATTGGACATTAAAAATTGTAGATAATAATATATCAGAAATTTGGACTTGTAAGATACCTTTGAATCAAGAACAATTAAAACCTTATAGTTTTGATGAACAATTCGATATGATACCAATATTCAAAAAAGATAAGTTTAATTATGCTATAGGATATTATAATGCCAAAGAAAATAATCCCCAATAACAATTTTAGGGGCAACTCGGTGCAGGTTCAACTCCTGTTATCCGCACCAACGACAAAAAGACTGTAAGTATTTGATTGCTTACAGTTTTTTAATTTAGGTGACATCTAAAAGGGCTTTGTCAAAAGAGGTTTTCATAGGCTTCATGAATCCGAAATTTATTAACAATTTATAAATAGTTTAACAGAAATATTGACAATCTTTGCAAAATATTGTAAAATATATGTAAGAATAAAAATAGACTTCCAAGTTTCCGAGGAGGTCTAAAAAAAATGTATAGGGATTATGGAAAGAGAAACTTATAAAGCTGTTGATAATCCATTGGGAATCTCTTATTTCAGTTTTGCATATTGTCGTGCATCAGAGATAGGCGCGTATTTTTTGGAGTGGTTTTTGGCGTTCTTATATATCTCATTTTCAGACCGAAAACATCAGAAACAAAAAGTGACATTATTGAGTTTATTATGGCTGAAATGGCATTATCACTTCCCTTTTTATTGCTTGGCGTTGACATGACGTTTAGAATTAAACGTGTAAAAAAATTGTGACTTTGAGAGAGGTGGGCGATGGTGATTCGCCAGTTATACCAAATTATGCTTTAATTATTCAGGTGATATTACAATTGAAGAATCCGAAGCTCTTAGATATGCTTTAATGAGAGTGATAGGGGAAAAAGTGAATGAAGAAAAAATATAAAAAAATAATAGTCATAGTCCTTATCATATTTTTGATAAACACATGTTGTAATTGTTCCTTTTTGATATATCTTTTCGGGGATACTCATATTAACATTAAAACCAAATATGGAGATAAATTCAGAGTTACCAGTGATGCTTGGGGAGAGATATGTTGTATAGAAGATAAAAATTCTGATTTTTATTTATATATAAATAATTTTTCAGATAAGAGAGATCTTCAAGCTATATGCGATAATCAGTATTTCAGATGCTACTACATTAATGACAGCATGGACGATTATGACACAACTAAGCTGTATATTTTTAAAATAAAAAAATATGATGAGTTCTTCTATACAGGTCTTTATCTCAATGATAATTATTATTACATGACAGAAGATGAAACTGCCAAAGTAAAAAACGAGTTGTTATGTGACAGTACTCTTATGGAAATTTGCCTTACAGATTTAGACAGACTTTATCATAATGAACTTGTAGAAATGGGTGAAAAATTCGTAAATAAAGATTTTGAGGGACTTGAAAAATATGGTTTAACAGAGGAAATGATTAGTGATACAGAATCTTTAAATAAAAAGATAGCTATCATGGAAAATTACCTGAAAGAGTATCAATGATTTTTCATTCAAAAAGTCATCAGTAAATTAAAAAATTTCGTTTGATGTAGAATTCAACTCCGACAATAATACTGATAAAAATAATTTAACGGATTGGCAAGAAGATAATGTAGATGAACTAATAAAAACGAAACTTCTTATACAAAATTCAGTGACAAAAACGTTACACAACCCTCAGGTGCCGGTCGGGGCAACTCGGTGCAGGTTCAACTCCTGTTATCCGCACAATGACGAAAAGACTGTAAGTATTTGATTGCTTACAGTTTTTTTAATTTAGATGATATCTAAAAGGGTTTTGTCGAAAAAGGTTTTCATAGGCTTCATGAGTCCGAAATTTATTAACAATTTATAAACGATTCAACAGAAATATTGACAATCTTCGCGAAATATTGTAAAATATATGTAAGAATGAAAAACAGACTGCCAAGTTTCCGAGGAGGTCTGATAAACGATACCGCCGTATATGGCAGAATGGAGCTTGTTATGAGCATACAAACAGAGAAATTATTTAAAGAATTTGAACGTTTTATGCAGGAAAACGACGGCATTGAAATAAACAGCGAGGAAGACATGAACAATGCTATGCAGGCATTTATGTCGAAATATCAGCCGTCAGCAAACGATATTGAGACAGCGGACGATTATTTAGAGCTTGCCGAATCGGCAGATACTAAAAAGGAAGCTTTAAAGTATGCGAAAAAAGCTGTTGAACTTGAACCTGACAATCTTGACGCTGCGTCTATGGTGCTTGAACTTTCCTGCACTTCAAGCGAAAAGTTGGCTGAAAAATATAGGGATCTTATTGCCGAAGCAGAGGAAAAATTAAAAGAACAAGGGTATTTTGAAGACGACAATATAGGAAACTTCTGGCTTGTATTTGAAACACGTCCGTATATGCGACTGTTGGAAAAATATGCTTCTCACTTTGTTCAATGCGGACAGATGCGGCTTGCAATTTCAGTATATGAAAAAATGCTGGAACTGTGTACTAATGACAATTTAGGTGTGCGGTACACTCTTATGCACCTTTATACATTTTTAGAAGATGAACAGTCAGCGCTTGAACTTTATGAAAAATATCCTGAGGAAGGCACACAATTTTTACTGCCGTTATCCATATTGTATTATAAACTCGGCGACATGCGTAAGTCAAATCAGTATCTGAAAAAACTGATGGCTGTGAACAAAGATACGCATAAATTCTTTAACGATTTAATGGACGGTTCTTTGATGGAATCAGTCAGCGACAGTTTCTCTTATGGATACAGCCCGTTTACTATTGAAGAATTTATAGTGGAATGTGAAGAAAACTATTTTCTGTTCACAAGTATGCCTGAATACTTCGTATGGGCAAAGAAGAAAGTTAATTCAAAAAGAAAAAAATAAATATATTAAATTCTCTATTATTGAGAGCATATTATTTTTTGAGGCAATCTCTAAAAAACTGTTTGATAAAGCAAAAATCAGATAGGTCCTTAGAGGTTGCCTCAAATTTTAACCACTTGTGTTTAAAAATCAACCGATTATAGAAAAACTATTGAAAGCAATATCAGCTTTTGATATAATATAGTAAGCTTACTTGGAAAGCAGACAAAAGGAACTGAATAAAAATTTTTCATAGCAAGGCGGAGGAGGAAAGCGTGCTGTCGCACGGTGACGACGACAACGCAGCTATGGGAAATTTTTATCAGTGAACTTGTTTGGTTTTCAAGCAGGGTTACTATATAACACAGAGAGGAGGAATTTCAAATGCAGCTCGAAGTAAAAATTGACAGCACATGTATTGAGCCTAAAGTAATGATATTAACAGCTTCTATGACAGAAGATGTTAATATCATATTGAACAAGTTATCAGATCACGCGCCGCAGATTATTTCAGGAAGCAAGGATAATAAAATTGAAGTGATAGAACAAGCTGATTTGATTCGGATCTACGCAAGCTCAGGAAAAGTTTTTGCCGTTACACATAAAGGCGAATATGTACTGCGCCTTCGGTTATACGAAATAGAGGGACGGTTGCCGCCCGATCAGTTTGTCCGTATCTCCAATTCGGAGATCATTAATCTGAAAAATGTGAATAACTTTGATTTGAGCTTTACAGGTACAATTTGCGTTAAATTAGCAAACGGCGCAATAACATATGTATCCAGACGCTATGTTTCAAAACTCAAAAAAATATTAGGAATATGAGGTGAGGAAAATGAAAAAGAAAATAGTCTTACGCGGTATTTTGGGATTTCCTATTGGAATTTCTATCGGTTATCTGATCACTATATTCATTTCTCTTGGTTGGGCGAATGGAGATTATTTGCCTTGTGTGCCTGAACTTATCTCCACAATGGGAAACGAGATCAATGCAGTTGTTTTACAGGCGATTCTCTGTGGATCATTGGGTACCGGTTTTGCGGCAAGTTCAGTAATATGGGAAATAGAAAATTGGAGCATCGTAAAGCAGACCGGAATTTACTTTATTATTATTTCTGTAATAATGTTGCCGATTGCATATTTTGCGTACTGGATGGAGCATAGCGTCGTCGGGGTTTTCAGTTATTTTGGGATTTTTGTTTTAATATTTGCTTTTATTTGGATCATACAATTTGTGATCGGAAAGCGTAATGTAAAGAGAATGAACAAAAACCTGCATAACGTAAAAGGCAGCATGGAAGAATAAAGTCAACACCGCACAAAGACCGTCTGACGGCTTTGTGCGGTGTTTTTTTAAGGATATTTTGCAATAGAGTAGGCTTACTATAAATTTTGAAAAAATATGAGAAAAAACATTATTTTGTAAGTCTAATTATATGGGAGGTGCAGGAATGAAACTCAAATCATATATCAGGCTAATTCGTGTCAAGCACTGGATAAAAAATCTACTTATAGTAATTCCGGCATTTTTCGGTACTGCGCTCATTGAAAGCAGCGTTATCATACGGCTTATATTGGGATTTTTTGTGTTTTCCTTTTGTTCTTCGGCTGTTTACATAATAAATGATATGAACGATATTGAAAATGACCGTCAGCACCCTGAAAAATGCAAAAGACCTCTTGCCAGCGGAGCAGTATCAAAACGTGAAGCGTATGTTCTGATCGCCGTATTGCTGATTCTTGCCGCAGTACTGAATCATTTTCTTTGCGGATTCAGCGTACACGCTTTTATACCTTTAGTATACATGCTGTTGAATTTGCTTTACAGTATATCCTTAAAAAACAGACCTGTTACGGATATTGTTTTGCTTGTTTCGGGATTTTTCTTCAGAGTATTTTACGGTTCGGCGATCACGGGTATAAGAATATCGGGGTGGCTTTATCTGACAGTAATTTCGCTTTCGCTGTTTCTTGCATTCGGCAAGCGGAGAAACGAAAAAATGTCATGCGGCGACTCTGCGAGAAAGGTGCTGGGGTTCTACAGCTTGCAGTACCTTAACAGCAATATGTACATGTATCTGTCGCTGTTTGCGGTATTTTACTCGATCTGGAGTCTTAACGCCAATGATACGGGACTGATGATCTACACCACGCCGCTTATTTTGGTAATGATGATGCGTTACTCATATAAGCTGGAGGTCGATGTGAACGGCAATCCCGTTGACATGATACTCGGGGACAAGCTTCTGCTTATCCTCGGAGGAGTTTACGGTGCGCTTGTTTTTGTGATAATATATTTCCCGGAGGAAGTCAATGAATGTTTACGATTTTGACGGAACTATCTACAGCGGCGACAGTACCGTTGATTTTTATTTTTTTATATTGAGAAGGCATCCGTCTGTAATTCGTGTGCTGCCGAAGCAGATATTGGCAATGGCAAAGCACAAGCTGGGAAAAATTTCTCTTACAGAGGCTAAGGAGACTTTTTTCTCGTTTTTGCCGATGATAGGCGATATTTCCGCCGAAGCCGAACTTTTCTGCGAGCGATCTCAAAATAAGATCATGCCTTGGTATAGGAAAAAGCAAAAAGCGGACGATATAATAATCTCGGCTTCTCCCGAGTTCCTTTTGAAAGGCTTTTGCCGCATATTGGGGGAGATTCGTCTTATCGCTTCTGAGGTGGACCCGAAAAGCGGCATGTTTCGGAGCGAAAACTGCAAGGGTGAAGAAAAGGTGAAACGCTTTAAAAAAGCTTACGGCAGTGTAAAAATTGAAGAATTTTATTCCGATTCCCATTCCGATCTCCCGATGGCTCGTCTTGCGGAGAGCGCATATCTTGTCAGAAAGGGCAGACCGTACAAGTGGGAGATCGGGAAAGGAAAAGTATGAAAAAACAATTAAAAAATATATTCAGATCATCTGAAAAAAACAAAAAAACAACCTCGTCCGTATTTATCAGAGCAGCCTATATTTATCTTGCCATTCCGATATATATATTTATATTTGGCTGGTTCAAGCTGCCGATCGCGTTAATTTCGGCGGCAGTAATTTCCGTGGGACTTTATTTTGCAATGAAAAACGCTCCAAAAACGGACATATCATTTATATGCAAAAAAAATGCGGCGATAATTTTTGCTGTTGTGGTACTTGTTTTTTTGTGGATGTATATGTCGGGTATAGGCGAGTTTGCATATCAGAATTTCGATCATATGTGGCGCAATGCAATTTTGGAGAACCTTGTGGACAAGCCGTGGCCTGTAATTATCGAGGACGCATCTCCGCACTTTGAAAAGCCGGTGGCAATGGTATATTATTTTGCACTTTGGCTGCCTGCCGCATGTGCCGGTAAGCTTTGGGGACTTCATGCCGCCCATGTTTTCCTTTATTTTTGGTGTCTTATCGGCGTACTTTTGGTATTTTATCTGATTTCCGCATATCATAAAAGGCTGTCTCTGCCGATAATACTTGCTTTTATATTTTTTGGCGGACTTGACATAGTCGGCACGTTTATCTACACTAATTCCCCCGATTTTCTGTGGTTCAATTCGGGACACATAGAGCATTGGTCAACAGGATTTCAGTATTCCTCTATGACAACGCAGCTTTTTTGGGTATTTAATCAGGCAGTTCCGGCATGGCTGATAACTTTGCTGCTGCTCCACATGAAAGACAGCAGATCGCTGGTATTCGTGTTCTCATTCAGCCTGCTGTTCTGCACGCTGCCCGCCATAGGAATGCTTCCGCTTATCGGATACATGGCAGTAAAGCGGTCAATTGAGCTTTATGATAAAAAGAAGTCTTTTAAAGCCAACATTCCCGTTATCCTGCGTGATATAATGACATTTCAGAATGTCGCAGCAGGCGGACTTATCGGGATAACCTCGGCATTATTCCTGAAAGCAAACAGCAGCGGCACTACGGGACTTACATTTACAAAGCCGTCTTTGGTATTTATGACGTATATAGTTTTTCTCTTTTTCGAGTGCCTTATTTATTATATTCTCATATTTAAAAATCAGGGCAAAAAGCCGATTTACTACGTGTCGCTGGTAACGCTGCTCATAGTTCCGCTTATCAGGGTAGGCTCTGGAATTGATTTTTGCATGAGAGCTTCTATTCCCTCTCTTGTGATATTGTTTACACTAATAATCGACACCGAGATCACACTTATAAAGGAGAAAAATCGGACAGCCGCAGCGGTGCTGACTTTAGTTCTTGCGGCAGGCGGAATAACAGCACAGCATGAAATAATGAGGGCGGTACAGCTTACTCCGAACAAGCTTGCAAATCCTGACGCAACGTCCGAAGCGGCGCATATAGACCTTCTTGAGGACGGAATGCGCAATAATTTCTTCGGTGAATTTGAGGATTCGTTCTTCTTTAAATATATTGCAAAATAAAAATGTTGAGATCTTATATTTAGAGCCTGTTCAGAATCTCCACGCGAACATTTGGATTCTGAACAGGCTCTTAAATTAGTTATTTTTCAGCAGTTATCTCGGGGAGCTTTGATATTACCTTAGCGTCTACTTTTTGGATAGCAAGCGCGTCTGAGGGGAGAACGCCGTCACCGGGGTTACAGCAGTCGGCGTTTTTTGCGCCCTGTTCGGAAAGTCCGTACTTGTCGGGATTTCCGAGAGCCTGCAAGATCGCCGTAGAGTCTGCGATAGTGACCTGACCGTCGCAATTTGCATCGCCGAGGAGATCCTTTTCATCTGTGGCAGCGGACGTTTGCTCCGTCGTGGGGACTGTTGTAGGCTGCGTAACAGGTTTATCGCCCTCGTTTATGGGATAAGCTTTAAGGTCGGGAAGCTCGTCAAGAGTGATACAGTATTCGCTCTGATAAATTTCCACAAGATTATCAACGGGATTATTCTGCTCGCTTGTAAGGTAATTCATGTACCACGGACAGAAATAGAGCCATGCCGCTTTATCGTTCACGAGATTTTCAAGAGAGGGGATAGAATCGTTTTCCGACATTGTGACCATTTTTTGACCGTCGGTACTCTGCACAAGGCTGTAGAAAGTCGAAGAAATAGAGCTTAAATTCGGCAGACCGTCAACGGCGTTATACTTATCGTAGCCGACAATATCCACAACATCGTCGCCGGGATACCATGCCGGAGAAGTCGGGAACGTATATCCCGTCCAAACCCATATAAGGTTGTCAAGTCCGTATTCGTTGGTAAGCTTGTCGTAGAGAAGTCTGTAAAGCTTCTTGCACGGCTCAGGACCTTCAGCTCCCCACCAGAACCATCCGCCCTCCGCTTCATGAAGCGGTCTCCAAAGTATCGGAACGTCTGCTTTTTTCAGCTTAGTAAGCTCCTGCGCAATGAGGTCGATGTCAGCCATAAGGACTTTGTTTTCCCATGTTCCCTCGGTAAGCGCATTGGAAACGCTGAAAGTGGTATATGTCGCGCTTGCGGATTCAACGTAAAAAGCAGTTTCTGTGCTGCCCTCCTCGGTAGGGACGTTCCAATGCCACGTTACGGTAGCAATGCCCTTATATTTGTTTGTCCACTCGATGCAGCGTTCGGGAGCATTATCACGCCAATCCGAGGTAGTATTGTAAGCTAAAAAGTCGATTCCTCGGATAGCAGGCTGTTTTCCTGTCTGCTCCTTGATGTACTCGAACTCCGCTTCGTTGTCTTTTATAAAAGTATCAGGGTCGTTCCATGAGTTGTAGTTGTGAGAGCCGCAGTATTCCTGCTGACCTGCGATAATGTGATTTCCGTAGGTATCACAGAGAAAGCTGTATAGCCGTTTGGCGGAATCCGAGGCATTGGGATTCGATAAGGTTCTCGTTGGAGAAAGATTTGTAAGTTTTTCGTCGGCAGGCTTCAAAGTGAGGTAGTCGTAATAGGTATAGCCCCAGTACGCTTTCAGCTCTATTGTGTTTTTTCCCTTTTTAAGGTTCACAACGCCGCCGGAGGTCTCCTCAAACGACGTATTATGGGGAAAACTTACTTCTCCCTGATTCACGCCGTTGACATTTAAATACTGTACTTTTTTATTCGGGTCGCTTGGTTCGCAGTAGCATATCCCGAGTTCGTACAGACCTGCCTCGGGTACGTCAACTTCTACGCTCAGGGACGTTCCCTTTTGGTCGAGGTAAGCGAAGCCGTCCCCCGAAAATCCCGAAAAATCCGCGCCATCGGGCATTTTGTCTGAGGGTATATCAGCTTCGCTTGAATAAAAAGCGCCGCCGCTCGTAGTACCCTTTTCAAATTCGTACTTCAAAACGTCCGTTTCGGCTGCCGAGACAGCAGGGAAGCTTCCGACCGCCGAAAGCAGCGCAGCGGCGGCAGTTATCAGGGAAACAGATTTCAAATTATGAAATTTCATGTCTTGACCTCCATTTAATTAATTTATCAACATTCAGTAAATTCAAAAATTGATTTTATAACCTTATTATAGCATATTAATGAGGAAAAATCAACCTTAAAATTTAAGTTGAAATGTAACAAAAGCTTGATTTTTTTAAATAAGCGTATTATAATAGAGAAGTATTCGAGGTGATTTAATGCAATATACATCAGCATATCAGTCTCCTGTCGGGGAAATTCTTCTTGCCGCCGATGAAATTGGACTGACGGGACTTTGGTTTGAAAAGGGAAAATATATACTTGACTCTATTGCAAAATGTACAAAAGATTTCGAGAAGAAATTTTGTCTGTCAAGGCGGACGACGAAAGCGTGCTGTCGCACGGTGAGGAGGACAACGCAGACAGACGGAATTTATTCCGAAAGATATTGTATATTTTGTAATAGAGGCAAGTATAAAGCTTTGGGTCTTGATAGCGAGCATGAAGAAAAAGAAACTGCCGTTTTAAAAGAAGCAAAACGTTGGCTCGATATTTATTTTTCGGGAAGAAAGCCTGATTTTACGCCGCCCGTACACATGGTCGGAACGGAGTTCCAAAATGAGGTCTGGGAAATTCTGTTACGCATTCCCTATGGGCAAACTGCCACATATGGAGAGATAGCAAAAGAGCTTGCCGAAAAGCACGGTATCCCGAAAATGTCCGCACAGGCAGTCGGCGGAGCAGTTGGACGAAATAAGCTGTCAATAATTATTCCCTGTCACCGTGTTGTGGGAACAAACGGAAGTCTTACAGGCTATGCAGGCGGAATAGACAAAAAAATCATGCTTCTTGAACTGGAGGGCGTCGATTTGAAAAATCTTTACATTCCGAAAAAAGCGCAGTCTTGTAAACATTTTCCAAAAAATAAGAGTAAAAACGCAGTTTATTTCGTCTAAAATATGGGGACGTTAAATGAAAGAAAAAATTTTACTGTTGACAATTTTATAAATATGTGCTATAATTAATATGTATAATTTTATTGCAGCTATGCCGAAAAAAACGTCACAAATATGGCTGCAAACAGGAGAACGTAAGCAATGAAAGAATTACTGGGACTTATATTCAAGTTCGATTTTAAAGGATTACTTATTGAAAAAACAGACAATGGACTTATAAAGTTTTTTCGGTACTGCTTTGTAGGCGGAATAGCTTTTGTGGTCGATTATGCGGTTTTCTCGATAGTCTGTCTGCTTTTGGGCGAGGGCGGAATAGTTACCTCCGTGGGAACTATTGCCGGCTTTATCTGCGGACTTATTGTGAATTTCCTTATGTCCAAGAAATTTGTATTTACCGAGGACGCGAATAATGTCTCAAAAAAAGGCGAATTTATATGGTATACTATTATCGGTATCGTGGGCGCGGGACTTAACGTTCTGCTCATGCTTCTGTTCACGGAATGGCTACTGTCCATGAACCGATATATAGCCAAAATAATTGTTGCGTTGATAGTTCTTGTTTACAATTATGTTGCAAGGAAGCTTATACTTTATTCAAAATAAAGCCGTCAGACGAGACAGGCTGTAATGAAAAGGAGATCCTGATAATGGAAAATGTTATTATCATAGGTGCAGGTCCTGCGGGACTTACAGCGGCTTATGAGCTTTTGAAAAAAGCCCCCGACAAGTATTCGGTAACTATTTTGGAGGAATCCAACGAGATCGGCGGTATTTCAAAGACTGTAAAATATCACGGCAACCGAATGGACATCGGCGGACACCGATTCTTCTCCAAAGACGCCGAGGTAACAAAGTGGTGGGACGAGATCATGCCCACACAGGGAAAGCCGTCGTTTGACGATATCAAGCTGAACAGACAGAAGAAGCTCAGCGAGGGCGGTCCCGACCCCGAAAAGACGGACGAGGTAATGCTTGTAAGAAACAGAGTTTCGAGAATTTATTATAAGCATAGATTCTTCGACTATCCCGTAACGATGAAGCCCGAAACGTTCAAGAATATGGGACTTACCGCAACGGTAAAATCAGGCATGAGCTATCTGCATTCCTGCGTTGTAAAAAAGCCGGAGGATTCGCTGGAAAACTTCTATATCAACCGTTTCGGCAGAACTCTTTACGGCATGTTTTTTGAGGGCTATACGGAGAAGCTTTGGGGCAGACACCCGAGAGAAATTTCCGCAGACTGGGGTTCTCAGCGCGTTAAGGGACTTTCGATCACCGCAGTCATCAAGGACATGGTTTCAAAGATAATTCCGGGCGGCGAGAGCAAGACGAAAGAAACTTCCCTCATCGAGGAATTTTACTACCCCAAGTACGGTCCGGGTCATCTGTGGGAGACAGTTGCCGCTCACATCGAGAAAATGGGCGGAAAGATCGTTAAAAACTGCTGCGTAAAGTCCGTTAAAACAGAAAACGGAAAGATAGTTTCTCTTACGGCTGAGGAAAACGGCGTATCTAAGGAGATAACGGGCGATATTTTCATATCCTCTATGCCTGTAAAGGATCTGGTTGGCGGAATGAACGACGTTCCCGAAAATATTGCCGAGTGGTCTGCCGGACTTCCCTACAGAGATTTTGTTACAGTGGGACTTCTCGTTGACCGCCTCAATCTGAAAAACGAAACAAATATCCGCACTCTCGGAAACATCGTTCCCGACTGCTGGATATACGTTCAGGATACGGGCGTAAAGCTGGGACGTATTCAGATATTCAACAACTGGTCGCCGTATATGGTCACAGACCCTGAACGTTATGTATGGATAGGTCTTGAATATTTCTGCACCGAGGGCGACAGCTTCTGGAACATGTCGGACAAGGAGTGCATTACCCTTGCCGTTAAGGAGCTTATCAAAATGGGCGTTATCAGTTCGGGCAAGAGCGTCAAGGACTGCCACCGTGAGAAAGTCAAGAAAGCGTACCCCGCTTATTTCGACACATATGAGCATATGGACGAGATCATCGAATATCTCGATACTTTCGAGAACCTCTATTGCGTCGGAAGAAACGGTCAGCACCGCTACAACAATATGGATCATTCTATGGTTACAGCGTTTGAGACTGTAAAGAATATCATAAGCGGAAAGACTTCCAAGGAAAACATCTGGAACGTAAACACGGAAAAAGAGTATCATGAAGAAAAAAACAACTGAGAAACAGGCTACCGAAAAAAAGACGGAATCGGAGCAGCAGACAGTGACAAAAGCCGAGGATAAGTCTGCCGAGGTGAAAAAAACATCATCGGTCGAAAGAAAATGTATTTATTTCCTGATATTAATGGCTGCCGCAGCGGTGATATACGGCGTTCTGACCGCTTCGTTCACCGTATGCCGCAAACATGTGTCTATATTGACTGCTCTCATAATACTTGCCGTATGCTTCGGCGGATATGTGATGTCGGAGAAAGTCAAAAAGGACAGGCTGAAACGTTTTCTGAAAGGAACAGCCGCCGCCTGCCTGATAGCTTTCGGAACGGAAACGCTGATATTCAACTTCAAATCGTTTGCTAAGGGCAATACCGAAACAGTTATCGAGGATTATTCTTCGATAACTGCAAACGATCCCAATAATGCCCGAATATCTGCCGATAAAATTGAAATTGCCGGAGATTCCACGCTGTATATCGAGCTTAATTCCAAGGATATAAACGCTTTGGAGCTTGAGTTTGACGGCAAAGGCAAATCAACATTCAGATGCTGCGCAGGAATTATGGACGGTAATTTTTCACAGGAATATGTTGGAATAGGCGAGAAAAAGACCTCTGCCGACTACGGAAAATGTAATTTTGCATTCAGTACCTATGAAGAACTGAAATCCGTGCGTCTGGAATTTTACGACATATCCGAACCCGTTACGATAACGCGTTTAAGCTTTGCCAAGGCTCTGCCGTTTGCGTTTTCCGAAATACGTTTTTATGCGCTTTTCCTGCTTCTGACGGCTATCGCGGCTGTAAGAGCTTTCGAGCTTCACAAGGTCGTTTATGACCGTAAAAACGCTCGTCACCGCATTGTTATAATTGCCTTGACCGCTTTGTGTTCGCTTACCATGCTTTGCTTTGTAGACCCTGACGCGTCGGATATAGAGTATGAAAAGGGTATGGACGTAAGCTGGCAGAACCCCTATGTTCAGATGTTTGACGCATGTGAAAACGGTCGTACAAGCATAGGCATTACTCCCAGCGAAAGTCTGCTTGCAATGGAGAATCCTTATGACACGTCCCTCCGTTCGGCTCAGGGCGTTGAATGCGCGTGGGACAGAGCGTTCTACAAGGGCAAGTATTATTCCTATTACGGCATTGCGCCTGTATTGACGTATTATTATCCGTACTATTTCATGAGGGGTAAGCTGCCGTCTATCAACAGCGCATGCGTGTTCTTCGGAATGCTGTCGGTAGTGTTCATGTTTGGGGCAATAATGGCGTTTATCAGGAAGTTCATAGAAAAGCCGAATTTCCTGCTTGTGATAATGTGTCTGACCGCAAGCGTTTTTGCTTCTGGAGTGTACTTCAATGTAGATTTTTCGGACATGTACGCTTTGCCGGGAATCACGGGAACGTGCTATCTTATGCTTTGCCTGTGGTGCGGCTTTGAGGCATGTATACGTGACGGCGAAAAAAAGCAGCCAATACTTTTTGTATTATGCGGACTTGCATTTTCACTTTGTCTCGCGTCAAAGCCTACAAGAGCGTTGAGCGCGTTGATACTTGCGCCGATCTTCCTTGAACTGATATTCAGCAAAAAGATCAAGATCAAAAGCAAGATCGTTTCCGCAGCTTCATTTTTGCTTCCTGTAGCGGTTGGGTGCGGCGCATTGATGGCGTATAATAACGCTCGTTTCGAGTCGCCCTTTGAATTCGGCGCAGTTTATCAGCTTACCGTCAGCAACGTTAATGCAGGCAGTTTGAAGCTTTCTTTCCTGCCGAACGCTATACTGCATTATTTTATTCAGCCCGTAAGAATGTCGGGAAGTTTCCCGTTTGTGGAAATAGGCGGACTGTATCTTGCGAACCGTCAGGCGTATGTTTACAGCGATTTTGCCGTTGGTGCGCTGACAGTACCGTTAATTGCGGCAGGTATGGCTGTTTTCCCGTTCCTCATGTATCATCTCAGACGGCGCAAGGGCGAAAAGCTGAGCTTTAACGAAGTAAGCGTGCGTAAGGCAACTTATATCATGATGCTGCTGTTTTCCGTATTTATCGCATTGTTCAACTACTGCGTTGCAGGTATCATACTCAGCTATGTCTGTGATATTCTGCCGCTGATTACGCTTTTGTCTGTGATCGTTCTTCTTGACGTTCAGCAGCAGACTGCGGAATGCAGGGGAATTTCAGGCAAGGTAGTTTGCGCTTTTTCCGTTACGGCAGTATTTACCGTTGTTTTGGTTTGTTTGGAGCTTTTGTCGTTCCAAAACATAGCTCTTTTCAAGCATTTCCCGAATATACTTTATAACCTTGAAGAATTGCTGTGCTTTTGGAATTAAATAATAACTGTCTACAACTTAGTTGGATATTGTTTCCTGTATCTTTTGTCAAAGAGTAATCTCTTGAATCCTATATCGTAAATTTGCCTGCATAAAGCCATAAAAATATGGATTTCGATGTATACGGTAGGCTTTATGCAGGAAAATTTACGACAACAGAGATTCCAAAGGGGTCACCCCTTTGGCAGGGGGCGTGGGGGACAGAGTCCCCCACATAAATTGTGGATAGTGATAAAAAACAGGCTGATGTCGCATTTTATGTGACATCAGCCTGTTTTTTAGAGCCTGTTTAGTATCTCGGCGTGTGCGGATTTTCGAGCATAAATTTGACGAGTACAAGGCGAAAAAGCGAAAGCATACTTGATGTATGGTGAGCTTTTTCAACGCAGTAATCGGCAAATTTTGCCGAAAAGACGTGCGCGAGGAGATATTGAACAGGCTCTTATGTCAGGTCAAAGATCTCATCGTAGCTTACGTTAAGAATCTTCTTTATAAGAACTATTTCATCAGGATATAAGTGCCGCTGCCCGACTTCAATTTTGGCAACGGCACTTCTTGTTATGTCGCACCCGTTGATTTGAAGCTTTGCCGCAAGTTCGTCCTGAGTCATTTTTTTAAGTTCCCGTAAAGAGCGTATATTGTTTCCGATTTGAGTTTCAATTTTTTTGTTCATTTTTCATAAATTCTCCTATATTTTTACTTTTATAGAACGCATGTGTAAAGTTTTAGTAGGAAAGTGAACTTTGTAGGGGACGGCGCCCTCGACGTCCCGAAATCGGTAACTGAGACTATCTTGAAACTCGTGACATCAGCCTGTTTTATAATTGGAGTATTAATTCTAATAAATTTCAGCGTTTTTAAGCTTTTCATGAATAATAACCGAGGGAACGTTCATAAAGTTAAGAATTTTTCTATTTTTCCCTAAAAATAATGAGCGATTGGCGTCATACGCCATTTCTTCATCAATTGCCCCTTCTTCCAGTGCGTAAAGAACAGCGTCGTTGGACATCGAGCATATCTGGTTGCGGTCGAGTTCTTCGATATAGCCTGCATTGTACATTTCGACATTATATTTAGCAATGACGAAATCGGGACTGCAAAAGCAGAGTACGGCGAACATTACCGTAAAAACGCCCGAACTCCACGCCGCAAAGTTCATATTGAACTTAAATTGTTTAACAATAATAAGGACAAAAATCAACGCGCACAAAGCCATAAACCACATGGTATAGAATCTCAGACGGGTAAGTCCGTATTCTGAGATGTACATGACCATTTTGCTGACCGCAACAGCAATGAGAATCAAAGTGGAAACGGAAAGAGCGGTCGAGTAAAATTTAAGACCTGTCGGTTTATTTTTTCCGCTTTTCTGTGCAAGCAGACTGATAAAACAGATCACGAACAGATTGATCACCGTAACGGCGCAAAGCTCGAAAAAGCCTCTCCTTGCGTATTCCGCATAGCTGTAGCCCTCGGGGAGATCGCCGGAAAACGCCGACAGAAAATAGCTGCCCTGCGAAATGAAGAACATGATATAGAGCAGCAGAACGGGTGTAACGGCAGTATAGAGGATAATATTCGGGATAATTCTTGCTCCGTTCAAAGTGTACTCGCATAAATTTTTGTCAAGGGTATTGAGATTGTTTCGCTTGCAGTTGGCGTAAAGCATGCCGTAAAGGTAAAGTCCGCATGGAATTGATACAAGGAAATGGCATAAAACCCTCACGCTCTCGGCGGAGAGCATATTCGAGCTGATGTTTGTGAAAAAGTCCTCCATGCCCTTATCTGCCGAAATAAGCAGAGCCGCAACAAGCGAAGTTACAGGCAGAGCAAGCAGAAGTCCGCAGACGATATATTTGATATTTCCGGCAGATTTTGAGTTTCCGATAACTTCTTTAGCAGCGTTAGCTTCCGCTCCGAACTGTGAAAAGGGAAATTCAAAAACAGCTTTTATGAGCGCAAAGGGGAGATACTGTTCCATGTTTTTCTTTCCCTCAGCGGCTGAATAAACGAAATACGCTCCTGCAAAAAACAGAAACACTCCGTCAAGAAATTTAATAAATCCGTTATCGGTTATCGAAAATACGCATGAAAAAAGGTACAGAACAACCGCGATCATTTTATTGTAAGCGGTTAGTTTACAGTCGTGTTTTTTTAAGAAAATTATAGACGCTGTGATTATGAGGAAATTCACAGCGGTAGTGAAAAATCCGGCAGGGTTGAATATCTCGAATTCCACATAAAGAAATGCGAGAAGCGCAATGACAGCAGCATATATTTTTTCGGTTTTAGTGAAGCTTATGCTTCGTTTTTCTGTTTGGATATTCTCGTTTACGGCAATTTCGGGTGATTCAGACATAAAGAACACTCCTTATAATCTGTCCTTATCCCTTTCTGAATTCCAAAATGTCTCCCGGTTGGCAGTCGAGTATCTCACAGATTTTTTCTAAAGTTGAGAAGCGGACTGCTTTAGCCTTGCCTGTTTTCAGGATAGAGAGATTTGCGGTAGTGATACCGATTTTTTCGGCAAGCTCCTGCGAGGACATTTTCCGTACAGCCATCATAACGTCGAGATTTACAATAATCGGCATATTAAGACCTCCTCATATTGTAAAATCATTTTCGGACTTTATCTCAACGGCTTTTTCAAAGACGTTTTTGAGAACACGCAGAATAAGTCCGAGCATGGCGGCGAAAAGCGCAGCCATAAGGAAAACGAACCTCCACAAGCCTATTACGGCAAAAGAGATAGCTGCAAACATGCACATCCATGAGATTATCCTCAGGCAGACTGTATTTTCCTTTACAAAAACAGCTTCTTTGCCGATATTTTTAAGCAGCCTGTTGAGAGAACCGAGCGCAATAAATCCGAAAATTTCCGCAGTATAAAGACCTATACACATAGGTAGGAAAATGCTGCCTTTCAGCAGTCCGAGCGGTTCGGACACAGCCTCATAGTATTTGGATATGGCAGGCACGAAAAATGTGAGTATAAGGAACAGACCTCCGACGGCATATGTCAGGATCCTTGATAAGAACAGAGATTTAGTTTTAGTCCACATAAAATAGAGCTCCTTTATGTTTCTGAATACAGTATAGCATATTATTTACCATTTGTCAATACTTAAATATCGAAAAACGATAATTTTTTTCTGTTTTTTAGAAATCGCCTATGACCAAGCAAGTTAAAGTTCCGCAAAATAGGGAACGTCCTGTAAAAGAGGGCGTTCCCTAAAAAAATGTATTTATAATTATAATAAATCTGCAATGTCAAGTACAAGTCTTTCGGACTTTTCCCAGCCGAGACATGGGTCGGTAATGGACTTGCCGTAGACAGCTTCGCCGATCTTCTGACAGCCGTCCTCGATATAGCTTTCTATCATAAGTCCCTTGACGAGCTTATTAATATCGGAGCTGTGGCGCATACTGTGAAGTATTTCCTTAGCAATTCGTATCTGTTCAAGATATTGCTTACCCGAGTTAGAGTGATTTGTGTCAACGATAAGAGCAGGGTTCATCAGATTTTTTTCGGCGTAAACCTGCGCAAGACGGTAAAGGTCCTCGTAGTGATAGTTGGGGAAGGACTGACCCCTGTCGTTTACATATCCTCTGAGAATGGCGTGAGCATAAGGATTTCCGTCGCTTTTTGCTTCGGAAGCGCGGTAAATAAACGCATGAGGGTGCTGAGCAGCCGTTATGGCGTTCATCATAACGGAAATGTCGCCGCCCGTAGGATTCTTCATTCCGACAGGGATAGAAACTCCGCTCGAAACAAGGCGGTGCTGCTGATTTTCAACAGAACGCGCGCCAACGGCAACGTAAGCGAGAATATCGTCAAGATAGCTGTAGTTTTCGGGGTAAAGCATTTCGTCCGCAGCGGTAAAGCCTGTTTCTGCAAGAGCCTTGATATGGAGGTTTCTTACAGCTACGATTCCGCTTGAAAGGTCGGGCATACCCGTTGGATTGGGCTGGTGGAGCATACCCTTGTAGCCGTCGCCCGTTGTACGGGGCTTACCCGTGTATATTCTTGGGATAATAAAAATCTTATCCTTCACCTTTTCCTGAAGCTCTCGCAGACGTGTGATATAGTCGAGTACGGGTTCTTCCGTATCGGCGGAGCAAGGACCTATAATGAGAAGAAATTTGTCCGAATCGCCGCGGAATATAGCCTTTATCTCCTCGTCACGGCGAGCCTTGACCTCTGCAAGCTCGGGGGACAGGGGGTAGCTTTCCTTGATCTCAGAGGGACGGGGGAGTTCCCGTATTAATTTCATTGGCATAATATATCAATCCTTTTAATTATTAATATTTCCATAGCGGAGTACAAGTTGGTCGAGAAGTGTGAGAGCCGTAATACTGTCAACCACGACCCTTGCACGGTGGACTATAGCCGGATCGTGTCTGCCCTGTATCTGCAATGTCGTATTTTTGCGGTTTGTAAGGTCAACGGTCTGCTGTTCCTTATAAATGGACGGCGTAGGCTTTACGGCGCAGCGGAACGTAACGGGCATACCGTTCGTTATGCCGCCGAGGATTCCGCCGCAGTTATTGGTTGACGTAGTTACTTTATTGTCAATGCTTCTGAACGGGTCGTTAGCCTGACTTCCTCTCATTTCGGCAAATTTGAAGCCTGCGCCGAATTCAACGCCCTTTACGGCAGGTATGCTGAAAAGCGCATGAGAGAGAACGCTCTCTATGGTGTCGAACCAAGGCTCGCCGACTCCGGCAGGCATACCGAACACGGCTGTTTCGAGTATTCCGCCGACAGAATCTCCGTCAGCTTTGGCAGCCATGATAGCTTCTTTCATTTTTTCCTCGGCGGAAGTATCGAGGACGGCAAATTCCCGTCCGTCCAGAAAGCCGATGTCCGCCTGAATATCCTGAAATTCCCTGTCATAAACGCCGCCGCATGAGAGGATATGAGTTCCTATAGTGATACCGTGCGCTTTAAGTGCGGAGATCGCCACAGCTCCGGCGGCGACTATACCTGCGGTGATACGTCCCGAGAAGTGTCCGCCGCCGCGGAAATCCTGAGAACCGCCGTACTTGACGTTTGCCGTGAAGTCCGCATGACCGGGACGCGCTTTATATGCAAGTTCGCCGTAATCACGGCTGCGCGTATCCTGATTTTCTATTATGAATGTGATCGGCGTACCTGTAGTTTTACCGTTGAAAACGCCGCTTACGATCTTTACCTCGTCGGCTTCTTTACGTGCCGTTGAAATAGCTCCTACGGATTTTCTTAGGGACATCTGACGCGCGATAAAGTCCTCGTCAACAGGAATACCGGCAGGCATACCGTCAAGAACAGCTCCTATAGCGTTCCCGTGGCTTTCACCGAAAAGCGTGATCGCAACGCTGTTTCCGAATGTATTTTTCAATATGTTTCACCTCGATTATTATATTGAAAATTATATCATATTATTTTTGTAATGTCAACTGCATTTGTCGGATTTATTTCTGTAAATCAAATCATCGCTTTATTTTTCAATTATCAGCATTTTATTTTCACCCTTTTGAAATTCATAGGACGTATTGGTAATTCTGACTGAATATTCCTTGCTGAAATAATTTATAACATCTGTTGTCAAATCTGTTTTTTTCGCATCTAAATCGACGATCGGGAAGATGCGTATCTGTCTGCAAACCCTGAGCATTTCAGTTATTGACCTGATATGGAAATCATATCCGAGAGATGTATACATCAGTAGAAAATGCGAACTTAATCCTATATCGAAAGAGTTATCCGGCAAACTGACTTCTGACGGTAATTCATGATAAATATATCGTCCCTCAGCCTTACCCTGTTCAAAATCATCTAAAAACATTCTCATAGCCGACATTCGTCGGTTTTCCAGTTCATCGAGATTTTTTATATCAGTCCATACATAATTTTCCATATTATGTTTCATCTGATTCATAACAACGGTACGGACTTCTTCGATTCGTTCTGCAATCTGTTCTCTTGTGAACTGATAAACAGGGTCAAAAGACGTAACCGAAAATCCTTGTGCGGTTGCCTGAAAATTAAAGCTTGCAGGACCGTCGCCGAATCCTGCAATACGCTTTTTCATATCATTATCGGATAACATGAACATTTTTCGGTATTCGTCAATATTTCTTCCCCATGGCACTACATTATCCAATTTAAAAGCCATAATTATTATACTCCCGAAACAGCCTCTTTCATAAGTCTGACGTATTCGCCGACGTAGTAGGGTGAATCCTTACCGTACTGTTCGATGATCTTTATTATTGCCGAACCTACGATAGCTCCGTCTGAAATGCCTGCCATTTTCTGAGCCTGACGAGGCTCGGAAATACCGAATCCGACAGCGCAGGGAACGTCCGTATTCTCACGTATTACCTTAACTATACGGCTTATATCGGTGTTTATCTCGCTTCTGACGCCTGTAACGCCCAAACTGGAAACGATGTAAATAAATCCCTCGGCATCTTTTGCGATCATAGCGGCTCTGTCCTCGGAGGTCGGAGCGATAAGGGAGATCATATCAATACCGTATTTTTTTGATACGTCGGAAAATTCGTCCTTTTCTTCATAGGGAAGATCGGGAAGTATGATACCGTCAATTCCCGATTCCTTGCAGCGCGACATAAAACGTTCGCCGCCGTAGGAAAAAACAACGTTAGCGTATGTCATGAAAACAAGCGGTATCTTCACGTCACGGCGAAGCTCGGTCACAAAGTCAAATATTTTATCCGTTGTTACTCCGCCAGCCAGCGCACGAATGTTCGCCCCCTGAATAACAGGACCTTCTGCGGTCGGGTCGGAAAAAGGAATGCCAAGCTCAATAAGGTCTGCTCCTGCATCAGCCGCCGCACGAACGACCTTTGCGGTCGTTTCAAGATCGGGGTCTCCGCACGTAATAAAGGGAATAAACGCCTTGCCGTTTTCAAATGCTTTTCTTATATTACTCATAAATATCCTCCCCTCTGTATCGCGCGATAGCGGCGCAGTCCTTGTCTCCTCTGCCCGAGATCGTAATAATTATAATTTTATCCTTATCCATAGTCGGAGCGAGCTTCATGGCGTAGGCGACTGCGTGAGCGGACTCTATCGCAGGTATTATGCCCTCAACTCTTGAAAGATACTCGAAAGCGTTTACGGCTTCGTCGTCTGTAACGGGAACGTATTCCGCGCGTCCGATGTCATGCAGATATGCGTGTTCAGGGCCTACTCCGGGGTAGTCAAGACCTGCCGATATTGAGTAAACGGGAGCGATCTGACCGTATTCGTCCTGACAGAAATAGGACTTCATGCCGTGGAAAATGCCTATTTTTCCCGTATTTACGGTTGCCGCCGTTTCAAAGGTATCAATGCCCCTTCCGGCGGCTTCGCAGCCTATAAGACGAACGTTTTCATCGGGAATGTAGTGATAAAAGCTTCCTATGGCGTTCGAGCCGCCGCCTACGCAGGCGATGACAGCGTCGGGAAGTCTGCCCTCCTTATCGAGTATCTGCTGTCTCGATTCACGCGAAATGACCGCCTGAAAATCACGTACTATCGTCGGGAACGGGTGAGGTCCCATGACAGAGCCGAGACAGTAGTGCGTATCGCTGATACGTTTCGTCCACTCACGCATAGCCTCGGAAACAGCGTCCTTCAAGGTCGCAGTACCCGTTGTGACGGGGATAACCTCGGAGCCGAGCAGCTTCATGCGGTAAACGTTGAGAGCCTGACGTTTAGTGTCCTCCTCGCCCATGAACACAACGCATTCCATACCGAGGAGAGCTGCGGCGGTAGCAGTGGCGACGCCGTGCTGACCTGCGCCCGTTTCGGCTATAAGGCGAGTTTTTCCCATTTTTTTGGCGAGAAGAGCCTGCCCGAGGACGTTGTTTATTTTGTGAGAGCCTGTGTGGTTGAGATCCTCACGCTTGAGGTAAATCTTAGCTCCGCCAAGCTCCTTTGTAAGCTTTTCGGCGTAATAAAGCAGGGACGGTCTGCCTGCATACTCATTGAAAAGCTGTGTAAGCTCCCTGTTGAATTCGGGATCGTCTTTATAGTGGTTATAAGCTTTTTCAAGCTCGTTTATGGCGTTCATCAGCGTTTCGGGGATATACTGTCCGCCGTGAACGCCGAAACGTCCTTTTGATTGTGACATAATAAAACCTCCGTTAGATTTTAACATTTTGGGTAAATTTTTTCATTTTATCAAAGTCTTTAACGCCGTTTGTCTCGATTCCCGAGCTGACGTCAACGGCATAAGGGTTTAAAGTTTTTACAGCGAAGCCGACGTTTTCGGGTGACAGTCCGCCTGCAAGGAAATAAGGGCGGCTCATGCCTTTCAGCAGTTCATGATCGAACTGTCTGCCGTCGCCCATTCCTGCGTCAAGGAGAACAAAGTCGGCAGGCGAATTATCGGCAAGCTCAACGTCTTTTTCAGACCGCACTATAAACGCCTTGACGACGTATATATGCTCTCTTTGAAGCTCGGCGATATATTTTTCATTCTCGTTTCCGTGAAGCTGAACAGCCTTTACAGTTTCCGAGTTTACGAGCGACTTAACGTTTTCAATTGGTTCGTCAACGAAAACTCCCACGGGAATTATTTTTTCGTCAAGAAGCTCCGTAAGTTCAGCCGCTTTTTCGGGAGCGATATAACGCTTGCTTTTTTTGGCAAAAACGTAGCCGATATACTCGGGCAGGAGCTTGTTGACATACTCGATATCGGCGAGCCTTCTTATGCCGCACATTTTTATTTTAGTCATGCTCTGCCCCTCAGTTCCGCTAATTTGGCGGTCTTATCTTCCGCGCGCATGAGCGTTTCGCCGATAAGTACGGCGTCCGCGCCAGCTTCACGCAAAAGAGCTATATCCTCCGAGGTTTTTACTCCGCTTTCCGAAACGAACAGTACGTCGTGAGGAACAAGCTCCCGTAGACGGCGGCTGTTTCCCGTGTCAACGGAAAAATCGCTCAGATTGCGGTTATTTACGCCGATAAGCCTTGCGCCGCAGTTTACCGCAGTTCTGACCTCCGCTTCATCGTGCGCCTCCACGAGGGCGGACATTCCCAAGCTGTCGCATACCTTTATATAGGCTTTTATCTGTTCGGCTGACAGAATGGAGCATATCAGGAGAACCGCCTTTGCTCCGAGAAGCTTAGCTTCATAGATCATGTAGTCGTCAACGGTGAAATCCTTGCGTATGCAGGGAACGCTTACATTTTCGGCTATTTCACGCAGATAATCATTACTTCCGAGAAACCATTTCGGCTCGGTTAAAACGGAAATGCAGTCAGCTCCTGCCGATTCATAGTCCTTTGCGATTTGGAGATAGGGAAAATCCTCTGCAATAATTCCTTTTGAGGGGGAAGCCTTTTTGCACTCGCAGATAAAAGAAATGTTCGGCTTTTTAAGCGCATTTTCAAATTCAAACGAACCTGTCGGAACAGAAAGCGCCATTGACCTCAGTTCCTCATATGAGAGCTTTTCTTTTGCCGATGCTACACGGATTTTCGCATAGTCAGCAAGCTTTTCGAGTATAGTCATTCCGCACCTCAGCTATTGGAAAGTTCGATCACTTTATTGAGCGTTTCAAGAGCCTTACCGCTGTCGATAAGCTCGGCGGCGAGCTTTACGCCGTCCTCCATAGAGCGCGCTTTGCCGCCCGTGTAAATAGCAGCTCCTGCGTTGAGGAGAACCGTGTTTCTCTTGTGACCCTTGATCTCTCCCGAGAGTATTCCTCTTGTGACGGCGGCGTTTTCGGCAGGAGTACCACCGAGAAGATCGTCCTTTGTGCAGCGTTCAAAGCCGAACTGCTCGGGAGTTATCTCGTAGTTTTTCATCCAGCCGTCCTTGTATTCGCATATCATGGTAGGCGCGGAAAGTGAAATTTCGTCAAGCTTATCCTTTCCGTAGACTACCATTCCGCTTTGAGAACCGAGCTTCATAAGCACCTGCGCAACGGGTACGATAAGGGAGGAATCGTAAACGCCGAGAAGATGATGTTTGGGGGACGCAGGATTGGTAAGAGGTCCGAGGATATTGAACACAGTCCTGATACCGAGTTCCTTGCGGATAGGTCCGACGTATTTCATAGAGGTGTGATATTTCTGCGCAAAGAAGAAGCAGAAGCCTGCTTTTTCCAGAAGTTCGCGGCATTTCTCGGGTTCGAGGTCTATATTCATACCGAGAGCTTCAAGGCAGTCGGCAGTACCCGAAAGAGATGAAGCCGCGCGGTTTCCGTGTTTGGCGACAAGTATGCCCGAAGCGGCGATGACCATTGCCGAGGTGGTGGAAATATTGAAGCTGTGCGCATTATCGCCGCCTGTTCCGACGATTTCAAGCAAATCCATGTCGTTCTCGAATTTAATTGCCGCGTCGCGCATAGCAGCCGCGCAGCCCGTTATTTCGTCTATCGTTTCTGACTTGGTGCTTTTTGTTGACAGAGCGGCAAGAAATGCGGCGTTCTGAGTAGGTGTGGAGTTTCCCGACATGATCTCCGAAATTACGGCATATGCTTCATCATATGTCAGGTCTTGTTTGTCAACGATCTTAACTATTGCTTCTTTTATCATAATTGATACCTCCAAAATTAAAGATCTATAAAGTTTTTAAGCATTGTTTTTCCGTTTGGAGTCATTATCGACTCGGGGTGGAACTGTACGCCGAAAATGTCGTACTCTCTGTGACGTACCGCCATGATCTCGCCGTCGTCCGCCAAAGCTGTGACCTCAAGGCAGTCGGGGAGCGTTTCGGGGTCGGCGGCAAGGGAATGATAGCGTGCGACAGGCGAGTTTTCGGGAATATCCTTAAAAATCGGGCATGAGCCTGTAAAGCTTATAACCGACTGCTTGCCGTGCATAAGGATCTTTGCATAGGTTATTTTTGCGCCGTAAGCGGCACAGATAGCCTGATGACCGAGACAAACGCCGAGCGTGGGTATTTTTTTGCAGACAGTTTTTGCGGCTTCAATTATAATTCCCGCGTCCTCGGGGCGACCCGGTCCGGGGGAGATGATGATTTTTTCGGGAGCGAGCGTTTCGATCTCGGATATGGTCAGCTCATCGTTGCGGACGACCCTTATATCAGGGCAGAGTTCGCCGACAAGCTGAAAAAGGTTATACGAAAAGCTGTCGTAGTTATCTATCAAAAGTATCATAAATCCGCCTCCTCAGCCATTTTAAGAGCATTGACGACAGCAGCCGCCTTATTGATGCACTCCTGATATTCGTTTTCGGGAACAGAATCGGCAACTATCCCTGCGCCGCTTCTGACAAAGACTTTGCCGTTTTTCTTGTAGGCAATGCGTATGGCGATACAGGTATCGAGGTTGCCTGTAAAATCAATGTATCCGACAGCTCCGCCGTAAATGCCGCGCTTGTTGTTTTCAAGCTCTGCGATTATCTGACAGGCACGGATCTTCGGCGCGCCCGAGAGCGTTCCTGCCGGAAGAACGGCGCTTACTGCGTCGAGAGCGTCAAATTCATCACGAATTTCGCCGTAAACGGTCGAGCCTATGTGCATTACGTGGGAATAGCGTTCGATGCTGTGGAGCTTTTCGACCTTAACCGTACCGAATTTGCTTATTTTACCAAGGTCGTTTCTGCCAAGGTCAACCAGCATGTTATGCTCGGAAAGCTCCTTTTCGTCTTTCAGCAGACCTTCTTCGAGAGCCTTATCCTCGGCTTCGGTCTTGCCACGGGGACGCGTTCCTGCGAGGGGAAACGTGTGAAGCGCGCCGTTTTCGAGCTTAACGAGAGTTTCGGGGGACGCGCCTGCGATCTCCACATCAGTGCCTGAAAAATAGAACATATACGGCGAAGGATTTATAGTCCTGAGAATGCGGTAGGTGTTGAGCAGACTGCCCTCAAATCCTGCGCTAAGACGGTTAGAGAGAACTATCTGGAAAATATCCCCCTCATAGATGTGGCGTTTAGCGGTGTTGACCATATTGCAGAACTCTTCCTTATTAAAGAGGGGAGTGACGTCCGTAGTGAGGTGACCTGCGGGTTCATGGCGGTGTTCGCCGTGGCGCAGGAGAGAAGCAAGCTGTTCAAGCTCCAATTTAGCCTTGTTGTAGCCTGATTCGGGGTCCTCGAGGGACATATTCGCAATAAGAATTATCTTTTGGCGGAAATTGTCAAAAGCGATAACTTTATCGAAAAGCATCAGGTCAACGTCCTTGAACTGCTCCGAATCCTCGGTATCAAGGCGGAGGGACTTCTCGGTATAGGCGAGAAAATCGTAGGAAAAATACCCCACCAGTCCGCCTGTAAAGGACGGCAGATAGTCGAATTTGGGGCTTTTGTAGTTGGAGAGAAGCTGACGAATCTGAACGCTCGGGTCGTCGGATTCAACGGTCATACCGCCCGTAGTGAGCTTATTTCCGACAGCCGAGATTTGCAGCTTTGGGTCGAAGCCGAGGAACGTATAACGCCCCCATTTTTCCTTTTCGGCGACAGATTCGAGCATATAGCAGTGGGTCGAGATATTTTTCAAGGTCATAAGAGCCTCGATAGGGGTACAGATGTCGGAAAGGATTTCGCAGCTAACGGGGAGAATATCGTATTTTCCGCTGTCTGCGATGTCCCTGACGGTCTGAAAATCGGGCAAAAAGTTCATAATAACACCTCCGAAAGAAATAAAAAAGTCCTCGGCAGAAAAAACTTCTGCCAAGGACGAATAAAGATCCGCGGTACCACCTTGATTCATGAGGGGAAAAAACCTCATGCGCTTTGCAGGATACAAACATATCCCCGACGCTTAACGCGCGTCTGACGTTACGGAATACTCCGAGGGTGAATCCTCCCCCTCGTTTGACCGTACCCTCAGCGGTCCATTTGATGACCTGTGTTTTGCCCGACTCTCAGCGCCGCGGACTCTCTGTGAAAGCATGATCAACGTTATCTCCGCATCAACGGTTTACATGTATTATAACATGGAATTTCGGGTTTGTCAATAGGAATCAAAAAAATAAATTTATTTAACATAAAAACCGCTCTTATGAACGCCATATGAACATTTCGGGGCGATAACGGCTCGGAATTGGAGCATATGTTAAAGAAATATGCGGCGGTTTGTTGAAGTTCAACAAAATTAATTTCCGACTATTGACAATTCAGTGAAATAGTGCTATAATAAGCATATGGAAAAGGATATAGGGTGTTTAGGAACTGCATATAAAGCCCTATAACCCCGTGTCCTCAGAAAAGAAGTCCCGACAGCTTAAAGAAGAATCGTCAAAGTGTATAAAAGTTGCATATAAAGTTTGTGATTTCTAATGATAATTTGTGAACATTCTTCAAAAGTCTTGACACAACGGGCAAAAGGAGGTATAATAATATTGTGATTAATTAACGAATGCGTTTTTTGAAAGGAGCAGAAATGACTGACAAGGAACTTCGGAAGCTTAAACGAGCCGAACTGTTGGAAATACTGTTTTACCTCAGAAAGGAGCTTGACGAGCTTCAAGCCGAGAACGCCGCCCTTACCGAAAGAATCGACGAGCTTACTAAATCGTCGCACGGGGCTGAGGTCGTTTTGTCGGAGGAGAGCCGAAACGAGCTTCTCAAAAGCGTCCGAAGCGTTGTGGAGGATTGCCTTGCAGGCAAAGCTCCGCCCGGCAGGAAAAACGCTCCTAAAGGCAAGGCGGGGAAGTGACGGCTATGAACGATGTGAAAAAAGATTTGCCGACAGCCGATCAGCTCAACGCCGCTGCAGAGCGTATACGTTACAGGAAAAGCTACGCGAAAATGCTGTATAACACGATCTCCTCACTTATCGTGGTTGCGGCGGTAGCTGTTCTTATATCAATGCTTTTTCTCCCCGTTTTCAGGGTCACGGGTTCGAGTATGACACCTACCATGAAAAACGACGATCTGCTGATCTGCAATAAACGGGCGGATTTCAAAAGCGGCGATATTGTTGCCTTCTATTTTAACAACAAGGTCCTTCTTAAAAGAGTTATAGGCACGGCGGGGGACGTTGTTGATATAAGTGAGGACGGTACGGTCTACGTCAACGGAAAGGCTCTTGACGAACCGTATATAAGCGAGAAAGCATTCGGCGAATGCGACATAGATCTGCCCTATCAGGTGCCTGACAACAGAATTTTTGTTATGGGCGACCACCGTTCGGTATCGGTTGATAGCCGTTCAAGCTCCGTTGGCTGTATTGCCGACGAGTATATTATAGGCAAGGTTATCTTCCGTTTATGGCCGTGGGAGGTAATAGGCCCCGTTCACGGCGGTTCGGCAGAGTAGATCGGGATACTCATATTATATGAGGGAAATGGAGTTTTTTATGAGAAAATTTAAAAAATTTGCGGCTATGGTTTCGGCTGTCGCTTTAGCGGCTTGCGCGGTTGCTCCAATGGCTATGAATCTTACTGCAAGTGCTGCAACAACGTTGTCTTTAGCAATGCCGACAAATGTTCCAACAGATTCAATAATTGATGATGTAAAAGCTTATGAAATTTTTAAAGTTTCTGTAACTGATACCGGTGCTGTAAATATTGATAGCTGGGCAATTTCAAATACTGCTTCTGGTTCAGAAACTCAAAGTGAATTAGCTAAATTTATTGCAGCTATAACAAGTGAAGACGCTGGTCTTGGATTATCTAAGGAAACGCTGATTAAAGTCCATATAGACGAGTTTGAGATGACTCAGAAAAAAATCCTGTCTCAGCAAATTTTTTATTGCTAAAGCAGGAAAAATATCATATTATCATTCATTATTCACTGTTTTTTGCGGCT
>JAGAQC010000055.1 GCA_017622925.1 Ruminococcus sp. | reverse complement strand
TATTGGACAAATAGAAGAATATGCACTGCAAACGGCGGTCTCCCACCTGCAGTTAAGAGAAAACAATTTTATGAAAGCATTAAACTTGCTGCTTAAATTTTGTTCGAGAAAATTGTGTCAAGTATTATTGACAAAATCCAATGGTATAATTATCGTAAACAAAAAATATACCAACCGCAAATTTCTGCAATTGACGTCATTATGGTGAATATCCACGTAGTATAGCCGATTTTGGTGTAATGACTGACGAAAATTGTGACGGCAAATAAAATTTTTACGCTGCGATTTTCAGCAGATTCATACATTGAGTTTTACGCTCCATAGACGAATGGACATACCGATTCAGCGTAGTTTCAACGGAAGCATGACCTAAAATTTCCGACAGCGTTTTTACATCAAATCCGATTTTAATGCAGTTTGTCGCAAACATATGCCGCAAAGCGTGATAATTTATTGATGGCAAATTTGCTTTTTTCAGAATTGATTTGAATTTTCTCTGCATTGTGCGTGGTTCGGTGATTTTTGAATTTCCAGATAAAATATAAAAATCATTGTTGTCACGGAATTTTTGCAGAATATTTGCAAGAAAATTCGGTATCGGAATGGAACGCTTGGAGGAACGGCTTTTCGGGGAATCTACGATCAATTTCGTTCCGTGAACTCCCGTGCGTATACGCTGAACTGTACGTCTGACGGTAAGAATGCTTTTTTCAAAGTCAATATCGTCCCATTTCAGACCGCATATTTCGCCGATCCTCAATCCCGTATACAGACTCAGAAGTACGCAAACCGACGTATTATCAGGATTTTTCAGCAGATAATTACAAAGCTGATTCTGCTGATTTTCGCTGAATAATTTCATCTCCTTTTTCGTGACTTTTGGGAGAATAACGTCTGCAAGGAGATTTTTGAATCCGTGAATTCTCGAAATGTATTTCGCCATAGACTTGAACACGATTACTATATCCGAAACATATTTTGCCGAAAGTCCGCATTTCAGCTTATTTTCAATGAAACTGTGAAGCATTTGTACCGTCAACTGTTCGTATCTCATTCCGCCAAATTCAGGCAGAATGTGCTTGTCCGCTTTCATTCTGTAATTGGCGTAGGTGGACTCCTTTACACGAAGCTTGACCGCAGAGAGCCATTCCTCAAAAAGTTCTTTGACCGTCAGTTTTCCCGATGAATTATGCTGAATCGGAATCGCCTTTAATTCAACAAGTTTCAGCTTGACTTCCTGATACGTTTTACCGTAAACAGAGCGATATTTCGCCGTTCCCGACTCGTTATACCCGACCTTGTAACGCCCTTCCCAGCGACCGTCCTTGCGTTTATAAATATTTTCACCCTTTCGTGGCATATTCTCCCTCCCCAATTTTTCGACCAGAATTATGACGGCTGATATGCTTCTGATCCATAGCATATTTGACAAAGAAATTGATTTCATCTTGTATACATAGCCAAAATAGTTCTGTTCTGAGATTTGTGCTGAATGTCTAAATGCACTTGACTTTTATAGATAAATATAGTATAATTATCAAGTAAGATGTATGTCGCAAATTGCAGAAATTTGCGACAATTTTTATTTCTTGACAACTTCAAAGCCATGTGATAAAATTAAATTGATATTTCCGGTCAAGTAAATTGTACCATATATTCAAAAAATATTTGCCGCAAAAAACGCAGGATTTGCCGCAATTTTCAAGGGAGGTGTTTTTATGAAAAGGCTGACTCTAAACGTATTGTTGTCATTGATAATCCAGTCCAAAATTACAGGCAGGGGAATGATTGGAAATGGAAAATTGTACGTTAAATTCATGAAAATTATTGCTGATAATGACAGTTCCGAATTATCAGATGACCAAAATATTCTGCATAAATTTAATAATGAGCTTGTCGAAAAAGAATCATACCGTAAACTTGGACGTTTTATCAGCCGTTTTCTGAAAAACGGAAAGGGGTATCCCTATGAAATAATCAGCTTTAATCAGTTTGAAAGCAGTATTGGAAATGCTGAAAAAATCGCCGAATATCTGCGGAAAATGCGTAGCTTTTGCGATGAGGTGATCGACGTAGAAAAGCTTGATTTTTTGCTATATACCTTGCTTGAAATTATCCGTCAGGACGACAGTATCACGGAAATTCTGTATGGTTCAGAATATATTTCAAAGGATAAACTTTTCGGCAGTTCTGCTCACCTTAAACGCATTTGTCTTGAAGCTTTGTTGCTTGGATTGGTTGTATCACGTTCATAAAAATCTTGCTGAATCGGAAAGTATTGAATTGTTGGATTTACCCGAAAAATCGGCATTTCACATTGTAAGATGCCATGATGAAAAGTCACTTGATCTGGAAATTCAGCTTGATTTAATTGAAAATATTCATGAAAACGCCAAGCGCCAAAAGTCGGTAGAAATAAAATACCAACTTGAATTGCGGAACGGAAATGATATTTTAACCGAAATTCCCGACAGCAAAAATGTCTTTCTGTACGGTGTTGGTGTTGCAGGAAAATCAACGGTATTGCTTAATCGAATTCGCAACGAAAATACAATAAATTTTTATTTTCCGCTATATAAATATAAACGTGAAATTCACGAAAATTTGCAGCCTGAAAGCTGCTGGGTATTACTGCAAATTCTGTTGAAATATCATTATCAGTATGAGTATCAGACCTACGAAACTCTGATCGCAAACGAGGGCGAGAACGCCGTTTTGCAGCAATTGAGCGAGCTTGTACAGACGTTAAAAAATAATCCTGATAACTGGGATCCGAGGTACGTTTTGCTGTTGGACGGATCAAATGAAATGTCATCGGAATCGAAGGAAGATTTTGCAGATGAATTGTCTTGTATTGTGAATAGTTGGAAAAATGTCCGCATTATTGTAACGGGAAGAAATGTACCGGAATACGATGTTTTCAGAAATTTTTGTCAGATAGAAGTCTGCGGTATAACTGATTCTGAAAGAGATGCTGCATTGCCGAATTTCAGCGATATATCGGGAAATATTCAGCTGATGGAGATTTTGAAAATTCCGCTTTTCCTTAATATGTATCTTGAAAATCACGAAACCGAAAAAGCTGTTAATACCCGTGGTGAAATACTGGATTCTTATATAATGCAGCAGAGTTTTCGGAATAACAGCGTTATGGGATTTATATTACAATACGCCTTGCCATTTGCAGCAAAGCGTATGTTTGGTTATTATTATATTTTGACTATTCCATTCCTGTCGTTTTCTTATGATATAAGCAGAGCCGATCTGCTTGCTGCTATTGATGAAGCGATTGATTTTTATTTAATGAACGAACGAATCTATCATAATTATATCGCTCCTCAAAAAATTAACAAAAAGCAGATCATAAGATTCAGACGAAACAGTGATATGGTAGAAGCAGTTCTTGAACATTTGTGCTTTATGCAAATATCAGCTTCAGATACACACCGATTGTATTTCATTCACCAGTATTACCGTGATTATTTTGCAGCAAAGCATATTCTGAATCTGATTGACGCAATTGATATATCCTATGGGAATGATCCGGAAAAAAGATACGAAATGCTGAATGAATCGGGATTGACAGACGAGTGGTATGGCGGGTATGCGTGGTATTATGATATGTATGACATTTACAGGCTGATCGGCGAAATTTGCGGTGATTATAAGAATATTGCTTCGGATAATTTCGTATACCATAGAACTGCTCTTGATCGTCTGCTTGATATGGTACGTGATTATGAAACATACCGAACATCTGAAAATATTATATTGACAATGAGTTCGGTAAGAAACAATATAATATGCGGAGTTGATTTCAGCAAAATGAAATTTCCGCTTTATATACCGACTGATATTTGTTTCAGTGATAACGGTCTTGATCCGTCTTATTTTCGCAAAAGCATAGTACTTGGTATAACCGAAAATGAAGATAAAAACTTTCTGAATTGTGATTTCAGAGAGGCATTATATTTTGAAGAAAAAGATAAAGAAAAGCTCCGAAAAATGGGGGCTGTTGTTGATGAAATGTAAAAATAGCAAAAAGCCTTCACAATCGTGAAGGCTCATTGCTTGTTATTTGGAAAAGCTGTTTTACTCTATAACACTGAGTCATCGAGTAAAAATTCTGTTAGCCCGATATTCAGCACGCCGCTGTCATCATACCACCGCTTGCGTATATCCTTGCGGACAATGATCTTCGGGAAAGAGTCACCTGTAAGGGAGAACGGTCTCAGCTCTTGTTCGGTCTTGGCTTCATCGGGGAGAGCGAAAGCAGACTGGATATAGATCTTCTTTCCTCCTTTGGAAGCAATAAAATCTATCTCTCGTGCGGTCTTGGAATAGCTGCCGTTTGAGTTCTTCTCGTTGGAATACACTACGCCCACATCGACCGAGAAACCACGAATGATAAGCTCATTGTATATGACATTCTCAATTATGTGAGTCATCTCCTGCTGACGGAAACCGATACGGGCGTTGCGCAGACCAATGTCCTCGCAGTAATATTTGTAGGGATATTCAAAGTATTTACGCCCCTTGACGTCATATCGCTTGGCTTCACTGAAAAGGAATGCGTCCTCTAAATGGTTGATATAAGCAGAAATAGTGTTCTGAGCGATGTTTTCGCTCGTCTTTGAACGAAGAGTATCTGCTATCTTCTTTGGGTTAGTCAGTGAGCCGACCGATGAACAGAGCAGGTCAAGCAGTTGCCCGAGAACGTCCTCACGCTCGATTTTCTTACGCTCCACAATGTCCTTGATGTAGACCTCCGAGAACAGCGAGGACAGGTAGTTCGACTTTGCGGTATCGTTAGGACGAGACAGCACCAGCGGCATACCGCCGTAGAAAGCATATTCCTCGAAAGCGTCCTCCTTATCACCGCCGACCGCAGAATAATATTCCGCAAAGCTGAGAGGGTGGACTTGTATCTCGTCACTTCGTCCACGGAACTCGGTCAGAATGTCCTTAGACAGCATTTTCGAGTTGCTGCCCGTTACGTAAACATCAAGGTTCGGCAGCGATCTCAGATCGTTCAAAGCGTCATAAAACGTGATTTTCTTGCCGTCAGGATTGTACGGATTCTTCACTTCGTCCGACATTTGTATTTCATCAACAAACAGGTAGAACTGCTCGCCCTGCCCCTCGACCTTTGTGCGGACGTACTCCGCAAGTGCCAACGGATCACGATATTTGATGTCCTTGGTCAGATCAAGCTCTATGGATATGATATTGTCGGGCGAGACATTCTGTCCGAGCAGATAATTCCTGAACAGCACGTTCAGCAGAAAGGATTTTCCGCATCTGCGGATACCCGTGATGACCTTGACCTGCCCGTCCCACATATAGTCAATTACCTGTTGTAAATATCGGTCTCTTTTTATTTCCATATTATCACCTCATTGAAAAGTACGGCGAGTTTTGGTGTTACTTTTCATTATTATACCACATTGGCGGCAAAATAGTCAATAGATTTATAATAATTTTTATTGAAAACTTATGCGCCTATGATGTCAAGATGAAATTTTGGCGGTTTTTCAGGTGGTTGGTGGAGAAATTGAATGAGGTTTGATATTGAGCCGTAGAAAGAAAACGCTGTACTTTTCGCAGTACGGTGTTGCCTTATTTTTTATTGACTCTGCCGAGAATATAATCTACAGAAACATTGTGAAAATCAGCGAGTTTGATTAATATTTCTGTGAGAATATCAACATCCCCACGCTCATAATTGCTGTAGATACGCTGACTGCAATGAAGTATTTCTGCCATTTGTGTCTGAGTCATGTCTTTATCCTCACGCAGGTTTCTTATTCTTGGATACATTTTCATTTTATCTCCTGTTCAAGTTTATCGAAAATTTCAGTGCTGAAAAACTCTCCCAAGGTTATGTCCAGACCGTCACACAGAATTTTTATTGTAGTAATCGAGACGTTATTTCTGCTTTCACTAAAGAGACTATACACTGTTGAGGGTGTGACACCGGATATGTTTGCAAGTTCATTTGCTGCGATCCCACGTTCTTTGCATAATTCCTTAAATCTGTCAACAACAGCGTTCTTTACTTCCGACATAGCTCCGACCTCCAAAATGTATTTATATTATTATACATTTTAGTGCGTTTGTGCGTATACGCACTTGCGTATGCAGGATTTTTATGTTATAATAAGATATATAATTTTATCGGAGGTATAATATGACTTGTACAATTGCAACTACTGGAGAAGAACTACTTCTCGAAAGTAAAAACGAAAATGAAGCACCATATCCAGCAATCAAGAAACAGCTTCGTGAAACGATATGGCAACTCTATTGCCATATCTTTGACAAGTTCTATTTGAATTGCGAATATGGCGTTCCGCTATGGGCAGCAGAGATAATTTGCGCCTTGAAGATGTATAACGATATCGAATTGCATATTGTAATGCCATACGAGGAGCAGTCGGTCAAATGGAACGAGGAATATCGTGACAGGTATTATGCTGTTCATGCCAAGTCTGACAGCGTTGTTATGGCAAATACTTATTATCATTCGGAATGCTATAAAGATGCTGATGAGATGATGCTTGATAAAAGTGATGCACTTGTTGTCTTAGGCAGTTCGCAGAAGAAGATTTATGCAGTAGAATATGCAGCTGCTAACGGAATTAATATACAGTATTTTACATTGAAGCTATAAACGTTAAAAAATCCTCCCCATTCCATAAGGAACAGGGAGGAAAATTTTTATAACTTTGCCTTATCGGTTCAGATTACTTGTTAGCGATTGCAGCCTGAGCAGCAGCAAGACGAGCGATCGGAACACGGAAAGGTGAGCAAGATACATAGTCAAGACCGATCTTGTGGCAGAACTCAACGGACGTAGGATCGCCGCCGTGCTCACCGCAGATACCGCAGTGGAGAGTGTTGTTAGCGCCCTTACCCATCTTAACAGCCATATCCATGAGCTTACCAACGCCGATCTGATCGAGCTTAGCGAAAGGATCGTTCTCGAAGATCTTCTTATCGTAGTAAGCGTTGAGGAACTTGCCTGCATCGTCACGGGAGAAGCCGTAAGTCATCTGAGTCAGGTCGTTAGTACCGAAGCAGAAGAAGTCAGCGTTAGCAGCGATCTCGTCAGCTGTAAGAGCAGCACGAGGGATCTCGATCATAGTACCAACTTCGTATTCAAGCTCAGCGCCTGCAGCAGCGATAGCAGCGTCAGCAGTCTCAACAACGACCTTCTTAACGAACTTGAACTCCTTGATATCGCCAACGAGCGGTATCATGATCTCGGGCTTAACGTTCCAGTCGGGGTGATTCTTCTTAACGTTGAGCGCAGCCTTGATGATAGCGTTTGTCTGCATCTTAGCGATCTCAGGATAAGTTACAGCAAGACGGCAGCCTCTGTGACCCATCATGGGGTTGAATTCGTGGAGTGAGGAGATGATGTTCTTGATAGTCTCAACGGACTTGCCCTGAGCCTCAGCAAGAGCAGCGATGTCAGCTTCCTCAGTAGGAACGAATTCGTGGAGAGGAGGATCGAGGAAACGGATAGTTACAGGGTTGCCCTCGAGAGCCTCATAGAGAGCCTCAAAGTCAGCCTGCTGCATGGGTTCGATCTTAGCAAGAGCAGCCTCACGCTCCTCAACTGTATCGGAGCAGATCATCTCACGGAAAGCAGCGATTCTCTCGGGATCGAAGAACATATGCTCTGTACGGCAAAGACCGATACCCTCAGCGCCGAGTTCACGAGCCTTCTTAGCGTCAGCAGGTGTATCAGCGTTTGTTCTAACTTTAAGAGTTCTGTACTTGTCAGCCCAAGCCATGATTCTGCCGAATTCACCTGCGATCTGAGCGTCAACCGTAGGAATGATGCCGTCGTAGATATTACCTGTAGTACCGTCGATGGAGATGTAGTCACCCTCGTTGAATACCTTACCGCCAAGCTCGAACTTCTTGTTAGCCTCGTCCATCTTGATGTCGCCGCAACCGGAAACGCAGCACTCACCCATACCACGAGCAACAACAGCAGCGTGAGAAGTCATACCGCCGCGAACTGTCAGGATACCCTGAGCAGCCTTCATGCCGGTGATGTCCTCGGGAGAAGTTTCAAGACGTACAAGAACGACCTTTTCGCCTTTTTCAGCCCAAGCAACAGCGTCGTCTGCTGTGAATACGATCTTGCCGCATGCAGCACCGGGTGAAGCGCCGAGACCCTTGCCCATAGGAGTAGCAGCCTTGAGAGCCTTAACGTCAAACTGGGGGTGGAGGAGTGTATCGAGGTTTCTGGGGTCGATCATTGCAACAGCCTCAGCCTCAGTCTTCATGCCCTCGTCAACGAGGTCGCAAGCGATCTTAAGAGCAGCCTGAGCAGTTCTCTTACCGTTTCTTGTCTGGAGCATGAAGAGCTTTCTGTTCTCAACAGTGAACTCCATGTCCTGCATATCGTGGTAGTGGTTTTCGAGAGTCTTGCAAACCTCAACGAACTGAGTGTAAGCCTCGGGGAAAGTCTCAGCCATCTGAGCGATAGGCATAGGAGTACGAACGCCTGCAACAACGTCCTCGCCCTGAGCGTTTGTAAGGAACTCGCCCATGAGCTTCTTTTCGCCTGTAGCGGGGTCACGAGTGAACGCAACGCCTGTACCGCAGTCGTCGCCCATGTTTCCGAAAGCCATAGCCTGAACGTTTACGGCAGTACCCCAAGAGAAAGGAATATCGTTGTCACGTCTGTAAACGTTAGCTCTGGGGTTATCCCATGAACGGAAAACAGCCTTGATAGCGCCGATAAGCTGCTCCTTGGGGTCGGACGGGAAATCAGTGCCGATCTTAGACTTGTATTCAGCCTTGAACTGACCTGCAAGCTCCTTGAGGTCGTCAGCGTCAAGCTCAACGTCCTGAGTAACGCCCTTCTTAGCCTTCATTTCATCAATAAGCTCCTCGAAGTACTTTTTGCCGACTTCCATAACAACGTCGGAGTACATCTGGATGAATCTTCTGTAGCAGTCCCAAGCCCAGCGAGCGTTGCCGGACTTTTCAGCGATAGTTTCAACAACAGTCTCATTAAGACCGAGGTTGAGGATCGTATCCATCATACCGGGCATTGAAGCGCGCGCGCCTGAACGAACGGAAACGAGGAGGGGATTCTCCTTATCGCCGAACTTCTTGCCTGTGATCTCTTCCATTTTAACGATATATTCGCCGATCTCAGCCATGATCTCATCGGAGATGCCGCCGTCCTCGTAATACTGAGTACAAGCCTCTGTAGTAATAGTGAAGCCCTGAGGAACAGGGAGTCCGATATTGGTCATTTCAGCCAAGTTAGCACCCTTACCGCCGAGAAGCTCTCTCATTGAAGCGTCGCCTTCGGAGAAAAGGTAACAATATTTCTTTGCCATTGGTATATACCTCCAGTTTTAAACTTTACCGAACAAGTGGATAGCCTGTCCGACTTATATCTATTATAACACATTTTGGAATAAAATGCTATATAGAAATAGCAAAAAATTAAGCGTTAATATTGTAGCATTTTGCACAAAAATTTTTACTGTTTATAGAACCTGCTCGGAAAAGGAAAAGCGGTCTTTAACGTCACCCTCTCAACTTTGACGTTAAAGACCGCTGTTTTCACAAGCTTCCGCACACCCTCTATATGCGGAGGCATCGGCAGGTACAATCGCAGTACCTTGCAGTCAAGCCGTGATGAAGCTTTTTGGTAAGTGAAATTAAATGATTCTTTCCGAATTTAGGCGATTAAACATATTATAGGCATTAATGTTTAACAATCGGAAAGCTTGTGGAGATCATGCTGTGAAAAAAAGTGAAACGTATCGGCGGAGTTTAATACCGACGGCTTGATAATGAGATCTGCTTTACCGTGAACACAGGACACATAAAAATGTATCTTTTGTAAAACCCGAAGGAGTTATCTCCGAATCATCGGGGAAGTTCCGCCCTTCGATGATTTCATTATAGACCAAATCCGTCGGGCATTCAATTGAATATATTGCCTGTTTTTAGCACTATATTGCTTTTTAAAGTTAATACAATAATATTAACAGATTTATAACAATTTAAAATATATATCAAATGCAATAGAAGTCGGCAATTTTCGATTTTAAATAAAAATTAACGGTATAAAAGTATTAATCAACTGTTGAAATGACGGTATACAGCGTTTTTATTTTTTTAGATAATATAACAAAATAAAATGTTCTGTATAATTTTGTAAAAATATCACAGTCGGTAAAACACGCCGCAGAGCTTGTGTTAAAAATTATAAGCAATGTTTTTTGAAAAAATATTTAGAATGCGATATATATTTTTTTATTTTAACATCAAAAAAAGAGCCTTCCGACTCTTTTTTGACATTTTTTGACGTTTTTTGCTATTTTATGCGATACCCTCGGCAGCCTCGGCAATTCTTGTTTCGTAGTATGACTTCGACCAGCTGTGTTCAAACTCCTTGAAAAGACCGAGAGCGGCGCGGGCGTTATTTACAGCATTTTCAACGCTTGCGGTGTCGCCTGATTTAGCGCAGATGTAAACCCCCGTGGTGAGAATTTCCAGCAGTTTCACATCGTTTCTGCCCTGCGGCTTGTAGCCGAAGCCCGTCAAAAGACGGAACGCCGAGCTGTAATGCCTTGCGGCGCAGTCCGAGAGGGCAAGCGCGATGTACATATCCGCTTTTTGGTTCATATCCACTTTGTCGGAGTGTATCTGCATAAAATTGATGTTTTCGGTGCGGAAATCCTCGGCGTCACGCCAATTTCCGAGCTTGCTCTTGTTTTTGAGAGCTTCTATGCAGTAGAGAAATTTTTCCTCGTGCGTCATTTTCTTGGTCACGTCCTCCAGTCTTTCGAGATAAAAGGCTGCGGATTTGAAGTCATGAAGCCTGTCGAAAAGCTGTGCCGTCTGGATAATATCTCCGTGAGCCGGTTTTTTTGCGTTTTCCACAAAAAAGTCGGCGTAATCCTCTGCAAGAGCCTTTGTGTATCCGTTTTGGCAGAATTCCGCGTAAAGCTCCGAATATTTTTTTATATTTTCACTTGTTTTTTTTGCGAACATTCCCTTTTTATGTTCACGTTCCTGAAGTGACAGCATAATGCGAACCCCTTTATTCAGATAATTAAATGCGAGAGACATAACTCTGCGTAAATTTACTCAATATAATTTTATCACAAATCCAAATCTCAGTCAATATTTGTTTATAATTTTATAACATTTTTGTTATTATGCACAAAAAACTGCTATAAAATTCTATAAAATAAAATATTTAATTTTAGTATTTTTTTAAGGTTATTTAAAGCTGTTATGATATAATAAAAGTACAGGTTTATTATCACTGTCTACAACTAAAGCGAACTAACATCGGGATTCCAAAGGGACGGTGTCCCTTTGGCGGAGTCCAGAGGCAGCGCCTCTGGTGGGGTGCGGGGCGAAGCCCTGCAAGAGAGGGCGTTCCCTTATTAAGGACACGGCGCGCTGTGTCCCTGCAAAAAAACATTAAGTTGTGGATAGTGGTTTTATTATGGGAAATTCTTAGGAGGACTTTATATGAAAATACTCGTCATAGAGGACGAAATACAGCTTGCCGACGCTTTGTCGGAGCTGCTGAAAAGAAGCAGGTATTCCGTAGATGTTTTTAACAACGGCATTGACGGGCTTGATAATGCGCTTACGGGGGTCTACGACTGCATTCTGCTGGATATAATGCTCCCCGGCATGAACGGCATCGAGGTGCTGAAAAATCTTCGGGCAGAAAAGATAAACACACCCGTTCTTCTGCTGACCGCCAAAAGCGAGGTCGATGATAAAATAAACGGTCTTGACTGCGGCGCGGACGACTATCTGACGAAGCCCTTCGTGACAGGGGAACTTCTTGCAAGAGTTCGCGCGCTTACACGAAGAAAGGGCGAAATAGTGGACGAAAACCGCCTTGAATACCACGGTCTTGAGCTGCATAAAAACACCTGTTCCGTCAGTTGCGGAGGAAACGATATTAAACTCAGCCTGAAAGAGTACAACGTTATGGAAATGCTTATCGCAAATCCCGGTCAGATCTTGCCGAAAGAACGTATTATCGAGAAAATATGGGGCAGCGAGAGCGATGTGGAGTACAATAATATCGAGGTTTACATATCCTTTCTCCGAAAAAAGCTTGCGTCCATTGCGTCTGAAGTCCAGATAAAAACCGCCCGCGGCATCGGATATTTTATGGAATAGGGGGGAGTCTGCTTGTTCAAAAAGGTTCAGCTTAAATTTTTCGGCATTATTACGGCAATACTTATAGCCATATTTATAGTCGTTTTAAGCTTGGTAAATATTATTATGGACGTACTTATGGAACGTCAGACAAACGTCGTGCTAAGGCAGGTTGCGGCAGGCGTTGAGTACAACGATAAGACGTCTACCTTTATATTCAATAATCCCGGACGTAAGGAGGGTATGCCGAGAAAAGAGAAAATACCGCCGACTTCTGCCGCAGAAAATGTCACCTCGGCTGCGACCGAGCCGACTTCGGAAAATCGTCCACGAAATACGGAAAAAACTACGGCAGCTCCGATAGAAAACGATACGCCTGCGCAGACGTATCCGCAGGAGGAAACGACCATAGCGCAGACAGAGCCGCCCAAGCAAACCACACTTCCACGAAAGACCCGTCCTCAGGAGCAGCGGCGGACTGAGCCTGTCCGTCCGACAGAACCGCCCCCCGAAACAAGACCTCCCCGTGAAGATCAGGGAGGCGGCGGAAATTGGGGAGAATGGCAGCCCCCCGAAGATCAGGACCCCGACCCTTGGCGTGACCCTTGGCATGATCGTGACGAATGGGATAAAGAAGAAGACAATAAAGATAATGACAGCGACGAACGTCCCATGTGGGGAAACGGCGGATTTATGCCGACTGCGGACAACGCATTTGTGCCTGTTCTGGACGGGTACACGATAGTGGTAAATTCGCCTGCTCCCGAGGAGGAAGTACCTCCGCAGCCGCCGAACGGCGGAATGGGGCGAGAGCCTTTCGGAGAGCCTGTTCCTAAGTCGTTGGGTTCGATAGAATTTTTCGTTATAATGGCTGACAAAAACGGCAAGTACGCCGCAGCTCTCAACAATGACGAGCTGACCGAGGAGACAGCGCAGGATTATCTCGACAAAATAATTAACGATAAGGACTCCGAGGGAATGACGGGCAACCTGAGCTTTTGCGCGGAAAAAAAGGAGAACGGCACGCTTGTGGTTTTGACCGACAGGACGGCTGAAATGGGAATAATGCGCAAACTTAAACGTACTACGGTCATAGTCGGCTTGGTGAGCCTGATATTTCTTTCAGTGGCGGCGTATTTCCTCAGCGGACTTATAGTCCGTCCGCTTAAAGTGACTTTTGAGAAGCAGAAGCAGTTTATTTCAGACGCAAGTCACGAGCTGAAAACGCCTCTCACAGTAATTTCGACAAATGCGGACGTATTATCGGGGGAGATAGGCGACAACAAATGGCTGAATTATATAAGAGATCAGGCGGACAGAATGAACGTCCTTGTAAACGATCTGCTCAGCCTAACAAGACTTGAAAACAACACACGGGAGTTTATAACGTGCGAATTTGACCTCAGCCGAGCCGTTACAAACGCTGCGCTGCCCTTTGAGTGTCAGGCGTTTGAGAGCCGCAAGAATTTTGTGCTGAATGTGGACGACGGAATAAAAATTGTCGGCAGCGAGCAGCATATCAAGCAGATGACTGGAATATTCATCGACAATGCTTTGAAATATTCCAAGGACGGCGGAACGGTTCGCGTGTCGCTTACCAAGGAGGACGGAAAAGCGGTTCTTGCGGTTTACAACACGGGCAGCGGAGTGCGTGAGGAGGAGGTCGATAAGCTGTTCGAGCGATTCTACCGCAGCGATGAATCGAGAAACCGTTCTACGGGCGGCTACGGACTGGGACTTGCCATAGCGAAATCCATTATCGACAAGCATAAGTTCAAGGTGCAGGTCGAGAATCAGGAGGGCAGGAGCATCTGTTTCGTAGTGACAATGTAATTTTTATAATCACTGTCTACAATTTAAGGGAATTTTGTTATCCTTTACCTTCTGTTAAAGAGGTAACTTTTGGTGTCCATTCTCGTGAATTGGACTGTGGGAATCATGGAGACAAACAGCATCATATTAATTTGAGGATTTCCACAGTCCAATTCACGACAACAGAGATTCCAAAGGGGTCACCCCTTTGGCAGGGGGTGCAGGGGGACAGAGTCCC
>JAGAQC010000054.1 GCA_017622925.1 Ruminococcus sp. | reverse complement strand
TTACTAAAATTTTACACATACGCAATAAATTTCAGTTTAATTTTTTCTTAGCGCGAGTTGGGTGCAGCGACACGATTTTTTGTTATTTGCCATTTCCTGAGACTTGCGGCTACGGGGACGCATATCCCTTACATAAGGATACGGTCGGCAATGGGTGCAGCGGCACGCTTTTTTGTTATTTGCCATTTCCTGAGACTTGCGGCTACGGGGACGCATATCTCTTACATAAGGATACGGTCGGCAATGGGTGCAGCGGCACGCTTTTTTGTTATTTGCCATTTCCTGAGACTTGCGGCTACGGGGACGCATATTCCTTTCATAAGGATACGGTCGGCAATGGGTGCAGCGGCACGCTGCCACGTAGTGTCCCTACATCGGGAGGTTTTATCGAATATAAAATTTCTTGACAATACTGATATTTTAATGTATAATTTATTTATAATGATCATAGAAAAGAGGTGCAGCACATGACACAGGAGAAAATAGACAGAATAAACGAACTTGCGAGAAAATCGAAAACCGTGGGACTTACAGATGCAGAAAAAGCCGAGCAGACCGAGCTTCGCAACGAATATCGGCGCGCTGTTACGGGGAATCTTGCCGCAAGCCTTGAAAATACATATATAATGACGCCGGACGGAAAGAAGCGTAAGGTCACGAAAAAAGGAGGCTGAAGTCATGTATGACGAACTGTTCAAAGCCGCTGTTAAGGCAGCCGAAAACGCCTATTGCAGGTATTCGGGATTTCATGTGGGAGCTGCTCTGCTTTCGGTAGACGGCAGGATATTCACAGGCTGCAATGTAGAAAATTCCTCGTATTCTCTTACGCTCTGCGCCGAGAGGAACGCCGTATTCAAAGCCGTTTCCGAAGGAGTTACAGCGTTTTCGGCTATTGCGATAGCAGGAAGCTCCACGAGCGACTTTTCAAAGCCCTGCGTACCGTGCGGCTCGTGCTTACAGGTACTCAGCGAATTTTGCGGAAAGGGCTTTCCCATTATATTGGCTGACGGAGCGTATCGGCTTTCCGACTTTCTGCCTGTCAGCTTCGGTAAGGAGTATCTGAGATGAATCTGAAAGAAAAAATTGAAAAGCACCTGTTGGAGGTTCAGAAGCCGTCACGTTACATCGGCGGCGAGGTCGGCAGCATTATCAAGGATAAGTCAAAGGTAGACGTTCGTTTTGCGTTCTGCTTTCCCGATACATATGATATAGGCATGTCCCATATAGGCATGAAGATATTGTATTCTCTGAAAAATTCGAGGGAGAATTTTTGGTGCGAACGCTGCTTTGCTCCCGACGAGGACTTTGAGAAAATAATGCGTGAAAACGGCATTCCGCTTTATGCGCTTGAATCGCTTGACCCGATAAAGGATTTTGATTTTATCGGATTTACCATGCAGTACGAGCTTTCGTACACTAATGTACTGAATATGCTCGATCTTGCTGAAATACCTGTATTTGCCAAGGACAGGACTAATGAGCTTACGCAGATAGTAGTCGCAGGCGGTCCGTGCGTCTGCAATCCCGAGCCTTTGGCGGATTTTTTCGACCTATTCATTTTGGGCGAGGGCGAGGAGGTCAACCTCGAACTTATGGACTTGTACAATGAAATGAAAAAGCAGGGCGCAGACCGCATGGATTTTCTGCGCAAAGCGGCTCAGATAGAGGGCGTTTACGTTCCGCGTTTTTACGAGTTCAGCTATAAGGAGGACGGCGTTATCGAAGGGGTGACTGTTTCCGAAAATGCTCCGAAAACGGTAAAAAAGCGTATTATCAAGGATTTTGACAAGGTTTTCTATCCCGAAAACTTTGTTGTTCCGTTTACCGAGATCGTTCACGACCGTGTTTCCGTGGAGGTGCTGCGAGGCTGCATACGCGGCTGCCGATTCTGTCAGGCAGGTTTTATTTACCGTCCGTTCCGTGAAAAAACTCCCGATACTATTTATAAGGAAACGAAGTGTCTTTGCGAAAATACGGGATATGACGAGGTATCGCTTGCTTCGCTCAGCACAAGCGACCATTCGGAAATTGACGAAATGCTCACAAAGCTTATCGACTATACGGCAGGCGAGCGGATAAATCTTTCTCTGCCGTCATTGCGTGTGGACAACTTTTCGGAATCTCTCCTTGAAAAGATAAAAAGGGTTCGCAAAAGCGGTCTGACCTTTGCGGCGGAGGGCGGTACTCAGCGGCTTCGCGACGTTATAAACAAGAACGTTACCGAGGAGGAGATAATGAATACCTGTAGGATAGCCTTTGAGGGCGGCTACAGCAGCGTAAAGCTTTATTTCATGATGGGACTCCCCACCGAGACCGACGAGGATATTGTTGGAATTGCCGAGCTTGCCCAGCGGATACTCGACCTTTTCTACAGTATCGAAAATCGTCCGAAGGGCAGAAGTCCTCAGATCTCCGTAAGCTGCGCGACGTTTGTTCCCAAGCCTTTTACGCCTTTTCAGTTTGAACCGCAGGACACCCGTTCGGAGGTCGAACGCAAACAGAAGCTTCTTCTCGATTCGGTAAAGTCCAAAAAAATAAAGGTCAGCTATCACGACCCGAACGTAAGTCTCCTTGAAGCAGTTCTTGCAAAGGGCGACAGACGGCTCTGCAAGGTCATTTATACCGCATGGAAAATGGGCTGTAAATTTGACAGTTGGAGCGAGCATTTCAAGTTTGATACATGGCTTGAAGCGTTTGAGAAATGCGGCGCAGACCCGTCGTTTTACGCTAACCGCCGTTTGGAGTTCGATGAAATACTGCCGTGGGATCACCTTGATTATCTCGTAAGCAAGGATTTCTTTATCCGTGAGAACAAGACCGCTCACAAGTCGGTCACTACGCCGAACTGCCGTCAGAGATGTTCGGGCTGCGGCGTAAATAAAGCCGTTGGGAGGGAATGCTTTTGTTAAGACTTCGCGCAACCTTTGAAAAAACGGGACGGGCAAAGTATATATCTCATCTCGATCTTAACCGCTGTATGCTGAGGGTATTCCGCCGTTCAAAGCTGCCCGTGTGGTATACGGAGGGCTTCAATCCTCACCCTTACTACAGCTTCGCCCTTGCATTGTCGCTCGGATTTGAGAGCCGATGCGAGATAATGGATTTCAATATTACCGACGACAATATGCCTTTGGAGGAAATTCGGGACAGGCTCAACGCCGTCATGCCCGAGGGTATGGGCATAGTGGATATTGCAGTTCAGCAGAAGAAAATAACCGCCATTGCCAAGGCGGAGTACAGCTTTTCTCTTGTTTCGGAGGACTCGGCAGAACTTTTTGAAGCTGTCAGAAAACTCACGGAACAGCCCGAGATACTCATTGAGAAAAAAACGAAAAAAGGCATAAAAACGGTCGATCTGAAACCCGATACGGAAATACTCGGCTGCGAGCTGAACGGAGGTTCGGTCGATATGGTCATGCGTCTGCCTGCCGGTACTCAGACGAATTACAACCCCATGCTTTTTGTAGAAGCTCTGAAAAAAAGCTGTTCCGTTCCTTTTGAAACGGCGAATATCAGGCGTACAAAAATATTATGTGAAAATAATGAAAAATTTTCTTGAAAACACTTGCAATTTCAAAAAAAGTATGTTATAATGATAAAGCATTTGTAATCCGTTCGGATTTTTGTCCGAATGAGGGTTAATGCCGAAAGACATTAAATCGAGCAGTCCGCTGCCCTGTTTGCCTGTATATCGGGCTTGTCGCTTTAGACAGTAATTTTTCTCGGAGCTTTGTTAAGCTGAAACGAGCTTTCGGGACGGGTATGAATGTTCGGAAATTTAGGAGGATTTTAAAATGGATGCACTCAAGCTTATCAGCGAATCAAGCATGAAGGAAAACGCGCCTCAGTTCAACGTAGGTGACACCGTTAAGGTACATGTACGTATCAAGGAAGGCGACAAGAGCCGTATTCAGGTTTTTGAGGGTACTGTTATTGCCAAGAAGCACGGCGGTATCTCCGAGACCTTCACTGTAAGACGTGTTGCTCACGGCTGCGGTATCGAGAGAGTTTTCCCCCTTCACTCGCCTGTTGTTGACAAGGTAGAGGTCGTAAGATACGGTAAGGTACGCCGTGCTAAGCTCTACTACCTCAGAGACAGAGTAGGTAAGGCTGCAAAGGTCAAGGAGCAGATTCGATAAGATTCTTTTGAGTTTGGGCTGCCGGAGTTTTCCGACAGCTTCAACTCCTATCCATGGGGACTTAGCGTCCCTTTTTTGCTATAGTAAGCCTACTTGAAAAGCAGACATGTTTGATTTTCAAATAGGGTTACCATAGATATTGAGAAATAGTGAGGACTTCTTATATGGAAGAAAATAAAGATACCATTGAAAAAAAAGAGCTTGAAGAAAACAACGCGCAAGCTGAAGAAAATACCGAAGCCGCTGATGGTGAAAATGCGGAAAATGCTGAAAACGGCGAAGAACCCAAGAAAAAGGGAAATATCGTCAGGGATATTGTGGAAATTGCGGAATCTACGCTTATCACAGTATTCGTAATAGTTTTGATATTTACTTTTATTCTGCACCCCGTGAATATTGTCGGACGGTCTATGGTCCCGACCCTCAACAATACCTATGAGGGCGTGCGTGCCGAAAATAAAGAGACTGATAAGGTGCTTATGAACACCGTGTTCTTCAATGTCAAATACGGCGATATTTTGGTAATTGACAAGGATAAGAACTATCTTCTTGACGAAAACGGCAAGGTGTACGAGCCGACGCTCGACCCCTCGATAAACGAGTGTATAATCAAGAGAGTTATTGCTGTAGGCGGTCAGACCGTCGATATCAAAGACGGCAAGGTGTACGTTGACGGCGAAGTCCTGAACGAACCTTATATAGCCGAAAACTCCACTACGGACGACCTCGGCGCATTTACGGGACAGTATCCTGTTACAGTTCCCGAGGGTTATTATTTTGTTATGGGCGATAACCGCAACCACTCGACAGACAGCCGCGCAAAAAGCGTAGGTCTTGTAAAAAAAGACCAGATATACGGCAAGGCTATTATAAAGTATTCTCCTCTTGACGAATTTGACATTCTTACAGACTCATGGAAGGGTGACTGATAACTTGAAAAAGTCCGTATCAGATTCTGTTATGGGCTTTATCGGGCAGCTTATAACTACGCTGTTCGTTATGAGCCTGATTTTCACATATTGTCTCAGGATCGTTGCCGTTCAGGGTGAATCAATGGAAAATACGCTTCTTCATGAGGACAGGGTGATGATCGGTCTGCTGTATAATAAACCGAAAGCAGGGGATATTGCCGTCATTCAGTCGGACGAGGCTGTTACGCTCGGCGACGACGGAACTCTTGAATTCGGCGATGGCGTTCACAAGACCGTAATAAAAAGGATAATCGCCTGCGAAGGGCAAACTGTTGACATAGATTTTGATTCGGGCGTTGTTTATGTGGACGGCGAAAGGCTGAAAGAGGATTATGTAACTCTCGGTATGACGCATATTGACGAGGGAGCGTTTACGGGACAGTACCCTGTGACCGTTCCAAAGGGATACGTTTTTGTTATGGGGGATAACCGCCCCGTTTCAATGGACAGCCGTTCGGATAAGATAGGCTTTGTTTCCGAGGACAGTATAACGGGCAAGGTTCTGATAAGAATTTCTCCGAAAATAGGTTTTGTCGAATAGGAGGATAATTTGGATAATATTGATATGAAAGCGATACAATGGTTCCCGGGACATATGGCAAAGACGCGCCGCGCTATAACGGCAAATCTCAGGCTTGTTGACGCCGTGGCGGAGCTTATTGACGCGCGTACTCCCATGAGCAGCCGAAATCCCGAGATAGACAGCATGACCGCTTCAAAACCGAGGATAGTTCTGCTGAATAAATGCGATCTTGCAGACAGCAATGCAACGTCAGCTTGGATAAATTATTTAAAAAAAGATAACGTTACGGCTCTTGCAGTTGACTGTAAGTCGGGCAAGGGCATAAATAAGCTGCTCCCCACTCTGAAAGCCACTGTTTTAAAGGAGCTTATGGAGAAACGTGAGAAAAACGGCATGTCGGGCGCGCCGATACGTCTTATGATACTGGGTATACCGAATGTCGGCAAAAGCTCGCTCATCAACCGTCTTGCAGGCGGAAAAAGGGCTAAGGTCGAGGATCGCCCCGGCGTTACAAGGACTAAGCAGTGGGTCAAGCTCAAAGATAATACGGAGCTTCTGGATATGCCGGGCGTGCTGTGGCCTAAGTTTGAGGATCAGTCCGCCGCAGTCCGCCTTGCTTTTACGGGGGCGATAAGCGACGATATTCTCGATATTGAAACGCTTGCCATGAAGCTGCTTGTATTCCTGTCCGAAAGCTATCCGCAGGCTCTTGTTGAAAGGTACAAGATCGAGTTCAATGATGCGGACGACGGTCTTTCCCTGCTTGAAAAGGTGGGAAAAAAGCGTGGAATGGTAATTTCGGGCGGTGAAATAAATACCGAACGTGCGGCGATAACAGTGCTTGATGAATTTAGAAGCGGCAAACTGGGACGAATAACGCTGGAGCTTCCCGAGGAGATCTAATATGGCGCGTATTATATTGCATAAGGAGCTTTTTGATTACGATACGGAACGGCGGAAAACAGCCCCCGTTCTCTGCGGTGTTGACGAGGCTGGGCGAGGACCTCTTGCAGGCGATGTTTACGCCGCCGCTGTCGTTCTTAATAATGATATTCTTATAGATTATCTTAACGACAGCAAAAAAATTTCGGAGACACGCCGTGAAAAGCTCTATGATGAAATTATCGAAAAGGCGGACGCTTATTGTGTTGCCGTTTCGTCCGTAGCTGAAATAGACGAGTTGAATATTCTTCAGGCGACCATGCTTGCTATGAAGCGAGCAGTCGAGGGACTTGGCGTAACGCCCGACCTTGCTCTTGTGGACGGAAATCGTCTGCCGAAGCTGAACTGTCCTGCCGAGTGCGTAATAAAGGGGGACGCATTGTCCGCTTCTGTTGCAGCCGCTTCGGTGCTTGCAAAGGTCTCACGAGACCGCTATATGCGTGAGATCGCCGAAAAGTATCCGCTCTACTGCTTTGAAAAACACAAGGGCTACGGAACAAAGCTTCATTGCGATATGCTGAAAAAATACGGCGCAAGCGAAGTTCACAGAAAATCGTTTTTGAAAAAAATTCTCGGTGACAGCGATGAACAGCGTTGAGATAGGCTGTATCGGCGAAGATTCCGTATGCGCTTACCTTATTAAAATGGGGTACGAAATTGTCGAACGCAACTACCGCATACGGGGCGGCGAAATTGATATTATTGCCGTTAATTCGGATTATATTGCCTTTGTCGAGGTGAAGTCCCGTAATCCTCACAGCATGGTCGGCGGCTTTGAAGCCGTGAACAGGCGTAAAAAGGGACTTATCATAAAAACTGCGGAGGATTTTTGCCGTAAGCACCCGAATATGCTTCAGCCGAGGTACGACATCGCTCAGGTGACGATCTCGGGGAACAGGGTGATCGGCATTGATTATATTCAAAATGCTTATGATACCACGGGTTATTTGTGATCTGCGGTGCGTGGCGACTATATTTAAAAGGGTGATCATATGTTTTACAACAGTACACGAAACAGCGGAGTAAAGGTCAGCAGCGCTGAGGCTATTACTCAGGGAATATCGGCAGAGGGCGGACTTTTTGTTCCCGAGAGCATTCCCGAGCTTACGCTTGACGAGATCAAGGCGGTCGGCGATATGAAATATGCCGACAGAGCGGCTTTTGTTTTCTCCAAGTTCCTTACGGACTTCACAGAGGCTGAGATCCGCTACTGTACCGACAATGCCTATTCCGAAAAGAACTTCGAGACTGAGAGCATTGCGGAGATCGCTCATCTCTTTGACGGTACATATATGCTGGAGCTTTGGCACGGACCGACCTGCGCTTTCAAGGATATGGCTCTCCAGATACTGCCGTATTTTTTGACGACTTCGGCTAAGAAAATAGCTCTCGATAAAAAGATAGTCATTCTTGTTGCGACCTCCGGAGATACGGGAAAGGCTGCTCTTGAAGGCTTCAAGGACGTTGAGGGAACTTCTATCCTCGTTTTCTACCCCGAGGACGGCGTAAGTCCTATGCAGAAGCGTCAGATGAAAACTCAGGAGGGCGGAAACGTCGGCGTTTGCGCTATCAAGGGAAATTTTGACGACTGTCAGAACGGCGTTAAGGCTATTTTCACAGACAGCGATGTAAAAGCTGCGCTCGACAAGAACGGAATGATGTTTTCGTCTGCAAATTCCATTAACTGGGGACGTCTTGTACCTCAGATAGTTTATTACGTTTCAGCTTATGCGGAGCTTGTCAAGGACGAGGAGATCGCTCTCGGCGAGAAGATAAATATTGTTGTTCCGACGGGAAATTTCGGCAATATACTTGCGGCTTACTACGCAAAGCATATGGGAGTTCCCGTAAATAAGCTCATTTGCGCTTCAAATATAAACAACGTTCTTACGGACTTCATAAATACTGGCGTTTACGACAGAAACAGACAGTTCCACGCAACTGTTTCGCCGTCTATGGACATACTTATTTCAAGCAACCTTGAAAGACTTTTATATATTATGTCCGACAAAAACGACGCCGTTATAAACGACTGGTTCGGCAAGCTTGCGTCCGAGGGAAGATACGAGGTAACAGCCGACGTCAAGGCAAAGCTGAAAGACGAATTCTGCGCAGGCTTCTGCGACGACGAACAGACCAAGGCGACTATCCATGACATTTACGAGAAGTATTCCTATACGTGCGATACTCATACGGCTGTCGCTGTCAAGGTATACAACGATTATAAGGCTTCAACGGGCGACGAGACAAAGACCGTTATCGCTTCTACGGCAAGTCCGTATAAGTTCTCGGCGGCAGTTCTCGAGGCTCTCGAGGGCGGCAAGTCGGATATTGACGAATACGCAAAGGTAGACCGCATTGCGGAGCTTTCGGACATTCCTGTTCCGTCAGCTCTTGCCGATTTGAAGAACAAGCCCGAAAGGTTCAGCGATGTGATCGAGAAATCCGAACAGAAGGGCTACGTTCTCAATACGCTCGGACTCTGATGAGCTTATATGTTATGGGCGACCTGCACTTGTGTTTCAGCGCACCCGATAAGACGATGAGCATATTTGCAGGCTGGGAAGATTATCAGGAAAAGATCAGGGAAAACTGGCTGAACACCGTAAGCGCAGACGATACTATCGTGCTTGCGGGGGATATATCGTGGGGAATGTCGCTGCAGCAGGCTCTCCCCGACTTCGAGTTTATCCATAAGCTGCCGGGGCAGAAAATAATCCTAAAGGGAAACCACGATTACTGGTGGGTCACCATGAAGAAAATGGAGGATCTTTTTGCGGAGAACGGTTTAGATACGTTAAAAATACTGCATAACAATCATTATGCTTACGGCGAATACGGTATCTGCGGAACACGGGGCTGGGTAAATATGCCCGGTGAGACGCAGGACGAAAAGGTGCTTCACCGTGAGGTTCAGCGGCTTGAAACTTCGATAAAGTCGGCTCTCGGCGCAAAGCTTGAACCTATGGTATTTATGCACTATCCGCCTATTTTCGCCTCGAATTTCAACTATGATATACTTGAAATACTTTACCGCTATAATATAAAGGACTGCTACTACGGTCACGTTCACGGACGTTCGGCTCACGGACTGTGCGTTACCAATACCTATGACGATATAAATTTCCACCTTATTTCGGGTGATTATTTACAGTTTGTGCCTGAAAAGGTGCTGTAGAATTGTAGGATATGTAGAAGTATTCAAATAGTGTAGAAATATTTTTTGAAATATGGTATAATATTCATGTTATGTTTTGAAAAACAATGCTTTCAGGCTTTCCTTAGCTGAGATCATGTTTTAAAATATGTATAATATAGATAGATATATGGAGGATCGTTATGTTAAAATCATCAAACAAAACAGATGTGAACACTACCGAGCTTGTCATCACTGTTGACGGCGAAGCTTTCGAGAACGCTGTTGAGAGGGAATATCAGCGTCAGAAGAAGAATATCCAGATAAAGGGCTTTAGAAAGGGCAAAGTTCCGAGAAAGCTTGCCGAAAAGGAATTCGGCGAGGGCGCATTCTACGAGGGCGCGATCAATATGCTCCTCGGACCCGAGCTTGACGCCGCTATCGCTGAGACAGGCATCGTCCTCGTTGACAGACCCAACGTTGAAGTAATTTCCGTTGATAAAGAAAACGGCGTAGAGCTTAAAGCAATATGCGTTACAAAGCCCGTTATCGAAATTTCTGATTACAAGGGTATAAAGGCTGCTAAAATCGTCAAGGATATTACAGACGAGGACGTTGACAGGCAGATCGACATCATCAGAAAGAAGAACGCTCGTATCGTTTCGGTTGACGACAGAGCGGCTCAGATGGACGACGAGGTTATCATCGACTTCGAGGGATTCTTCGGCGACGAAGCGTTTGAAGGCGGCAAGGGCGAGGATCATCCCCTTAAGCTCGGCAGCGGTCAGTTTATCCCCGGCTTCGAGGATCAGATCGTTGGTCACAACATAGGCGATGAATTTGACGTTGTTGTAACGTTCCCCGAAAATTACCACATGGCAGATTACGCAGGCAAGGAAGCTGTATTCAAGACAAAGCTCAAGGCTATCAGCTATGAGGAACTTCCCGAGATAGACGACGATCTTATCAAGGATTCTACAGAGTTCGATACCGTTGACGAGTACAAGGCTGACATACGCGCAAAGCTGGAGGACGCTTCCGTAAAGCAGGCTGAGTCCGCTTTCGATAACGCCGTTCTTGAAGCTATCATAAGCAAGGTGGATTCTCCTATCCCGAACTGCATGTTCGAGCAGAGAATAGACGAGCTTATCAACGCCTTTGACCGTCAGCTCCAGCAGCAGGGCATGAACCTTAAACTTTACTGCCAGTACACAGGCATGGACGAGGCTTCTATGAGAGATACCTACAGAGATCGCGCAGAGGGCGAGGTCAAGCTCAGACTTGCTCTTGAAAAGATCGCTGAACTCGAGAACATCGAGATCTCTGAGGACGAACTCAACAACAGTCTCGGCGAGATCGCCGCTGCAAACAACGTTGATGTTGCTACAGTAAGACGAGTTTTCCCTGTCGATGAATTTGTAATGGATATGAAGGTCCAGAAGGCTGTAGAGCTTGTCAAGGAAAGCGCAGTCGTTGACAATTCCGCAGCAGACGAATCTGCCGAATAATCACAAATATAGATACATACTACTGTCCCGTCCGTTACGGGACAGCAGTTTTTAACAGAAAATAGCAATAGACCTGCTCGGGAATCGGAAAACGCTGTATGGCGTAGGATTTTTTGCGATTGGCAAAGTCGGATTTCCGCAGGAATACTGTATGTATTTCAAGGAAAACCGACAAAGCCAAGCACAAAAAAGACAAGTCAGACAGTGCTTTTCGGTTTCCGAGGAGGTCTGAAAAGAAAGGGCGATGAATTATGAGCTTTATTCCTTACGTTGTTGAACAGACCAGCCGCGGAGAGCGTTCCTATGACATCTTCTCACGTCTGCTGAATGACAGGATCATTATGCTTTCGGATCAGGTCAGCGACACTTCGGCAAGTCTTGTTGTTGCGCAGCTTCTTTTCCTTGAAAGTCAGGACACAGAAAAGGATATTTCCCTGTATATCAACTCTCCCGGAGGCTCTATCACTGCCGGAATGGCTATATACGATACAATGCAGTACATCAAGTGCGACGTTTCAACTATCTGTATCGGTATGGCGGCATCTATGGGAGCATTTCTTCTTGCTGCCGGAGCTAAGGGCAAGCGATTCGCTCTTCCGAACAGCGAGATACTGATACATCAGCCGCTTATTTCGGGCGGTCTCGGCGGTCAGTGTACCGATATTAAGATCCATTCCGACCATTTGGTCAGAACACGCCGCAAGATGAATGAACTGCTTGCTCTCAATACAGGCAAGTCCATCGAGCAGGTCGAAGCGGATACGGAGCGCGATAACTATCTCACCGCTCAGGAGGCAATGGCTTACGGTATAGTTGACAAGGTTATTGAGAAAAGGTAGGTTCATTGAATGTCGGATTTCAGAATATGCAATTTTTGCGGACGAGGTGAAAACAGCGCAGGCGCGATGTTTTCCGCAGGAACTTCAAATATCTGTGAGGAATGTATTATTTACTGCTATGAACAGCTTTACGATGCTAATGTGGTAAAGGCTAAGCGGAAAGAAGCGGCTCGGAAAAAGTCTTCCTCCGTTTCTCAGATGAAGCTTATGAAGCCGATCGAGATAAAGACTTTCCTCGACGATTACGTTATCGGTCAGGACGATGCAAAAATAGCTCTCTCGGTAGCCGTTTACAATCATTATAAGCGTCTTATGAGCCATGAGGATAACGATTCAAACGACGGCGTTGAGCTTCAGAAAAGCAACGTTCTTCTGCTCGGTCCTACGGGCGTGGGAAAGACGTTTCTTGCGCAGACTCTTGCAAAGCTCCTGAACGTTCCCTTTGCCATTGCGGACGCTACTACAGTTACCGAAGCAGGCTATGTCGGCGACGACGTGGAAAACGTTCTTCTCAGACTTATTCAGGCTGCCGATTTTGATATTGAAGCAGCCGAGAGAGGTATCATCTATATTGACGAGATCGACAAGATAGCAAGAAAATCCGAGAACACTTCCTTAACTCGTGACGTAAGCGGCGAGGGCGTTCAGCAGGCTCTGCTGAAAATTATCGAGGGAACGGTATCAAACGTTCCTCCACAGGGCGGACGCAAGCACCCGAATCAGGAAACTCTGCAAATTGATACGAAGAATATTCTTTTTATTTGCGGAGGCGCGTTTGACGGTCTTGAACATCAGATTCAGCGTCGTATCGGCAAATCGTCCATCGGCTTTGGCGGCGAGATAAAGAACTTCAAAGAGGAGCGCAACAATATCTTCAAGCAGGTAATTCCGAAAGATCTGGTCAAATTCGGCATGGTTCCCGAGTTTGTGGGCAGACTTCCCGTTATATCGGTTTTGGAGGAGCTTGACGAAGCAACTCTTGTAAGGATCCTTACCGAGCCGAAAAACGCTCTTATCAAGCAGTACAAAAAGCTGTTTTCTTACGATAATGTCGAGCTGGAGATCGAGGACGACGCGCTTGTCGAGATAGCCAAAAAAGCTCTTTCGCAGAAAACCGGCGCAAGAGGACTTCGCTCGATTCTTGAGGGAATACTTATGAAGTCGATGTACAGCGTTCCCTCTGACGGCACTGTTAAAAAGGTCGTCGTTACAAAGGAATGCGTTGTTGATAAGTCCGAACCAAACCTTGTTAAGGAATAATAATTGCATAACTATAGGCAACCCCTAAAAACCTCTTTTGACAAAAATCAGCTATGCACGGCATATGCTGCACCTATCTGATTTTTGTTTGATCAAACAGGTTTTTAGGGGTTACTTTTAATAAAAGGAGGTCAAAATGATTGATTATACGAACAGCGAAGCTGCAAAATTGAGTTTTGGGAGGGAATAAATGAATAAAAAAATCGTATGTTTTTTCTTAGGGACGGTATTTATTTCAACGCTGCTTAGCGGCTGCGGACAAGACGGAAATACAGGAATCGAACAAAGTTCTTCTGTTGTAATGGTGGACGGAACGTTCGATATTGAAGCTGTAAGAAACAGTATCAATATAAAGGGACACAAGTTTACCGTACCGCAAAAGCTTTCTGAGCTGGAGGAGGGACTTACATATGAGTTCGTAGATGAAGAATTTGGTGACGGATTTTATATGGTCGAAATTTCCGATGAGAACGGTCTTGTTCTGAGTGCAGTAGCCGATAATGCATACAAAAAAAGCAAGAAAGCTTTTGTGAGTAACATTGCATTAAAAGAAAGCGATTCAGATGTTGCAGGTATAGTACCGTTAGTATCAACAAAGAAAGATGTACTGAAAAAATTCGGCGAGCCTGATGATAAAAAAACAAGTTCTACAAACGAGCAAAAAGAATATTATTATTATGGTTTCAGAGACTTAAATGACAGCCAAGTAATAAATGGAAAAATCATGACAATAGCATTCAACAGTTCAGGTGTTGTTGAAGTAATAACAGTAAATTATTCGGAATAAGGAGATTTTTCAAACAGGTCTAATAAAAATAACCCCCTTTGGACTGCTAAGCCCAAAGGGGGATTGTGATATTAGCCGATATACGACGGGTTTAGCCGCCGTGAGGTTCAGCGTCTATCTGTTTTCAGCATCCACAGCCGCAGCCGCAGTCGTTGTTGTTGTTATTGCCGCAGCTATTATTGCCGCATCCGCATGAAGAGAAAGCGAGGAAGATGAGGATGAGAAGGATGATCCACATGCAGCTGTTGCCGCCAAAACAAGAATTACACATAATTAATTTCTCCTTTGAGAATGTATTTGAAACGCTTTGTTTGCGTTTCATAGTACATAATATGCCATAGAGGAAAAAGTGTTACAGTCATTAAATTCCGAGTTACGAATGTCGAAAAATTTTCAGGCAATTTTTCCTTTCGACTGTTATCGCACAGTATAAGTGGCATAATATAGAAGTAGGACAAAAGGCAGGCTCTAAAATAGTTTTTTGAGGTCGCCTAAAAAGAAGTCACGGAGGAGATACTATGATAAACACAGACAACTTTACACGGAAAGCCGCCGACATCATTGACGGAGCTGTAGACGCCGCTTCGGAACTGGGGCATACCTATGTGGGCAGCGAGCATATCATTTTAGCCATAACCCATGACGGAACAACGGCAGCCGCGCAGATACTCATGGACGGCGGCGTGGCATATGATGATCTTTACCGTGAGATAGTCGATCTGGTAGGGCAGGGAACGCCGTCTATCCTCAGTCACAGGTATTTTACCACAGCGGCGAAACGCATTCTCGAGAACGCTTACAATATTGCTCGCAGCGACAAAAAGAAACAAGCTGCTCCCGAACATATTTTAGCGGCGATAGTGCGTGAAGCCTCATGCAGCGCGTGTACCGTCATAAAAAAGGCAGGGGGAAGCATGGCGGATATTTGCAGCGGACTTGAGATAATCTCCTCGGCAAAGGTCAGGGGAGAGCTTTATGAAGCGATAAAGCCGAAAGTTTCTCATCTTCCGAATTTGTTCCGCTACGGAAAAAACCTTACGGATATAGCTCTTGTAAAAAAGAACGACCCCCTTATCGGCAGAATAAAGGAGGTGGAGCGTGTATTGCAGGTGCTTTCACGGCGAACCAAGAACAACCCGTGTCTTATCGGAGAAGCAGGCGTGGGAAAAACCGCTATTGTCGAGGGCGTGGCGGAGCTTTTTGTCCGTAATCTTGTCCCTGATTCGCTGAAAAATAAGTTTATTTTTTCTCTTGATTTCACGTCGCTGCTTTCGGGGGCGAAATACAGGGGAGACTTCGAGGAACGCGTCAAGGCGTGTATCGACGAAGCGGTAAACGCAGGCAATATTATCCTGTTTATTGACGAGCTTCATACCATTGTCGGCGCAGGTGCGGCGGAGGGAGCTATAGACGCCGCAAATATCATGAAGCCCCAGCTTGCAAGGGGAGAGCTGCAAATTATCGGAGCGACGACCTTTGAGGAGTACCGAAAGTCCATTGAAAAGGATTCCGCGCTTGAACGGCGTTTTCAGCCTATTCACGTCAACGAGCCTGCCGCGGAGGAATGTGTTGAAATGATACGGGGCTTGAAAAAAAGCTACGAAAGCTATCACGGCGTGGAGATTCCCGATGAAATGATAGAGCTTTCGGTAAACATGGCAGTCCGCTATATATCCGACCGTTTTCTTCCCGACAAGGCTATAGACGTAGTGGACGAAGCCTGCGCATGTGCGAAGATACGCTGTAATTCGGGAAAAAGACGTACCGATTCGGAGTACGTGGAATTAAGGGACAAGGGCTTTACCATAAGCTCGTTGGGCAAGCTTATGGGAGGAGAGGGGGACGCAGTTGTCTGTGCAGAGGACGTTATGTCGGTCGTATCGCTGAAAACAGGCGTTCCCTTGAATAAGATCACCGCCGAGGAGGGTATGCAGCTTAGTTTTTTTGAGAAAACGCTCTCGGAAAGAGTGGTAGGTCACAGCTATGCGGTAAAAAAGGTGACAAACGCCGTATGCCGTTCAAAATCGGGACTTCGGGACCCTGACAGACCTATGGCTTCTTTTTTGTTTGCGGGACCGTCGGGAGTCGGAAAAACCGAGCTTGCAAGGGCTTTGGCGGACTGCCTTTTCGGTTCGGAAAAAAATCTTATACGCATTGACATGTCGGAATATATGGAAAAGCACTCAGTCTCAAAGCTTATCGGAGCGCCTCCCGGATATGCAGGCTACGATGACAAAAGCGGCAGCCTGTGCGATAAAATAAGGAGGAATCCGTATTCGCTGGTTCTTTTTGACGAAATAGAAAAGGCGGACGCAGAGGTTCTTAATATCATGCTTCAAATTCTTGACTACGGTACGCTGACCGATTCGGGAATGCGCAAGACAAGTTTTAGAAATACTATTATAATTATGACGTCAAATGTCGGGGCGGAGCTTTCGGGACGCAGCGGACTCGGCTTCGGTATCGAGGGCAGCGAAAACGAGAATCGTGTTCTTGAAGCTGTGAAAGCAAGGTTTACTCCCGAGTTTACAGGGCGAATCGACGAGATCATCGTTTTCCGCAGTCTGGAGCGCGACGACCTTATGAAGATAAGCAAAAAGGCTCTGGATAATCTTCGTCTGCGTGCGGAGGCTCTCGGTATCGGACTATGCTACGGCGACGACGTTATCGAAGCCGTGGCGGCTGCCAAGGAGACTGATAAATACGGCGCAAGACCGATAAAACGCCGTGTGACCGACCTTATTGAAAACGAGCTTGCCAAAATGATAATAGGTTCGGCGCTCCACAAGGGGGAGACCGTTAAGCTTGAAGCTCAGAACGGAAAGATCAAATTCTCAAAAAGCGTGGCAGTATAAATAGACCTGTTCAGTAACCTGAAAAATGTTGAATGACGCAGGATTTTTTGTGCTGTGCAAAGTCAGGTTTCCGCAGGAATACTGTATGTATTGCAAGGAAAGCTGGCAAAGCACAGCGCAAAAAAAGACAAGTCAGGCAGCGTTTTGAAGGTTATTGAACAGGTCTAATAAAAAACGCAGGTGGACGAGATTCCCCTGCGTTATTTTTTTAAATGTTCATTGACCGCTTTTTTCATTGCCCGAAAACAGCTTTCTAACGCCGTCTACAAATACAGTCAGGTATCGGAGCATCGGTTCGGCGATAACAGAGAAATTCACGCAAAGCAGAATACACTGAACGGACATTCCCGTAACGCTGAAAAATCCGCCGAGAAAGATCATGCTGAATGTCAAAAGAAGTCCGCAAGTCACCCATATTCCCCATTTTACGGCGTTCATGGGCTTGCATATGCGGAAAAGTATCATCATTCCGACAACGCTCAGGAGTATTGTCGAAGCGGTGGAAATATCGTCCTGTCCCGATTTGAAAATATTGCCGAAGAATACCATTGCCGCTACGATGATAGCGTCCGTAATTCCCGCAGGCAGGGCTTTTAGAAGTATATTCGTCATGAATTTTCCCTTGATAAGCTCACGGTTCGGTATCTGGGAAAGGCAAAGTCCCGGCAGACCTATGGTAAACATGCTGATAAGTGAAATATGCGCAGGCTTCAGCGGATATGTTATACCGAAGAAGATCGTCATGACTGCCATGAGGAAAGAGAAAATATTTTTAACAAGGAACAGACTTCCCGAACGCTCCAGATTGTTGACTACCTTTCTGCCCTCCATGACCACATGGGGCATTTTTGAGAAGTCCGATTCAAGAAGAACGAGCTGTGACGACTGGACCGCCGCTTCGCTTCCCGATGCCATAGCTACGGAGCAGTCGGCATCTTTCAGTGCAAGCACATCGTTTACGCCGTCCCCCGTCATTGCGACAGTTCTTCCTGCTTTTTTTAATGCGCGGACAAGCTTACGTTTCTGCTCGGGAGTTACTCTGCCGAAAACCGTATAATTTACAGCCGCCGTTTCTACAGCTTCGTCGGTTTTCAGAGTTGAAGCGTCAATATAGTTGCCTGCGTTTTTTATCCCTGCCTGCCGTGCTATCTCCGACACGGTAAGCGGATTGTCGCCTGAAATGACCTTTATTTCAACGTTCTGCTCGGCAAAAAATTTAAATGTTTCGGGAGCGTTTTTCCGTATGGGATTTGAAAGCATGATAAGACCCAGCAGCTCTGTTTCTCCCGTAAGAGCCTTTCCGTCGGGAATGCCGCTGTATTTTGCAAAAGCGAGAACTCGGCTTCCTCTGCGGCTGTTTTCGGCGATAAGCGCATTATATTCGGAAATATTTTTCAGTATGAACTCGGGCGCGCCGAGAATATACGAGCCGCTTTCAAGAACAGTTCCGCTGTATTTGAATTCCGCCGAAAATCCCGTATAAGACCGTATATTCTGCCCCGTGGGACTTCGGAAATAATTTTTTACAGCCGTCATGGTAGCGTTGTCCGCCGCCTGCGCCGATGCAAAATCGCTTATAAGCGGCAGAAGCTCCTCCTCCGCAACGTTTACGGGTATGACTGAAACAACGCTCATTCTGCCCTCGGTTATAGTACCCGTCTTGTCCACGCACAAGGTATCGACTCGGGCAAGAGTTTCGATGCACTTCATGTCGTGTACAAGTACCTTACCCGAAGCAAGCCGCATTGCGCTGATAGCGAGCGTAGTGCTTGCAAGCAGGAAAAGTCCCTCAGGTATCATGCCGATGACCGCTGCCGCCATGCTTTGTATACTGCTGCTTATTGAATTATGTTCAAGGAAATGCTGCTGATAAAAAAGTATAAAGCCTATGGGAATTATCATTATTCCGGCTAATTTTACTATTCTGTTAAGCGAACGTATCATTTCGGACTGCTCGCCCTTTTTGGATTTTTTTGCCTGAAGCGTAAGCTTTGAAATATATGATTCGTCGCCGACCTTTTCAAGCCTTGCGCGGCAGCAGCCCGATACGATAAAGCTGCCCGACATAAGGGCATCGCCGCTGTTTTTGGCTATTTCGTCGGATTCTCCCGTAAGGAGAGATTCGTTTACCGAAACGCTCCCGTCTATAATTACAGCGTCGGCAGAGATCTGATTGCCTGCGCGAAATACCGCTATATCGTCGAGAACTGCGGTCGAGGACGGAATTAAAGATTCCTTTCCGTCACGGATCACAGCCGTTTCGGGAGCGTTCATCATCGAAAGCTTGTCCAGCACTCTTTTGGCGCGTAATTCCTGAATAATGCCGATGAGCGTATTTGCAACGATTATCGGCAGAAATGTCAAGTCTCGGTAATTTCTTGTAAATATCAGCAGCAGGCTGAGTATGAGAAATATAAAATTGAAGTAGGTGAAAACGTTGTCTGAAACAATTTCTCCCACGGATTTGGACGGCGGTTCGGGAGGACGATTGTCAAGTCCTTCCTCGATACGCTGTTCCACCTGCTCGGAGGTAAGTCCGTGATCGGGGGATACTTCAATGCGGAGAGGTTCAGCAGAAGTACCCTTAAAATTTTTATTCATGACCGAAATGCTCCTTTTGGAAATTGTCGGGGAATGTTTCTAAGAGTCTGTTCAGTATCTTGGCGTGTGCGGATTTTCGAGCATAATTTTGTCGAAAGCAAGGAAAAAATTTGCAGGCATACTTTGTGTATGGCAAAGATTTTTGACGCAGTATTCGGCAAAATTTGCCGAAAAGATGTGCGCGCCGAGATACTGAACAGACTCTAATTATTATAGCACAGCATGAAAATAAATTCAACCGATATATGTTAATTTTGCCCGAATCTTTCCAAAATAATCACAGTATGAACATAGAACATATCTAATATCGGGATTTCAAAATGGTCACCCCTTTGGCAGGGGAGCATAATGTCATTAAATTAAGGGAACGCCCTCTCTTGCAGGGCGTTCCCTCTTTCCAAACAGTCAGCCTGACTGTTTGGAAATTCACCCTTTGCGGAGCGCTTAACGCTTTGCGGGGCGTTGCCCCACACCCCACCAGAGGCGCTGTCTCTGGACTCCGCAAAAGGGACACCGTCCCTTTGGAATCCCGATGTTAGTTCGCTTAAGTTGAGGTATCCTGCTTACTAAGGCTGAAAATTTCTTGACATACAGTTGTTAATATGGTAAAATTATTATAGACTATTGAGGAGGAAATTTTTATGGACATAATTCTCGCCTCGGCTTCTCCGAGAAGAAGGGAGCTTATGCGACTTATATCCGAAAGCTTTACGGCTGTTTCAATTGACGCGGACGAAACTCTGCCTGCGGACATTGAACCGCTAAAGGCATCGGAATATTTGGCGAAAATAAAAGCTTCAGCCGCTGCCGAGCTTTATCCTGAAAGCATTGTGATAGGCTGCGATACTACGGTAATATGCGGCGGCAGAATACTCGGCAAGCCGAAGGATAAAAACGAGTGCCGCGAATTTATGGATATGCTCTCGGGACGAACGCATCAGGTCGCTACAGGGTGCTGTATCATCAGGGGAAACAATATTGACGAAGCGTCCGCATTTACCGTTGTCACGGACGTTACGTTCAGAAAGCTTTCAGATGATGAAATATCGGCGTATATCTCAACGGAAGAACCGTACGATAAGGCAGGCGGATACGGCATACAGGGGAAAGGTTCGCTTCTTATCGAGAAGATCAACGGCGATTATTTCAACGTAGTAGGACTTCCCGTTTCGCGGCTGAATCAGGAACTAAAAAAATTTAAATAATTATAAAGGAGTTTATCATGAAACAAACAGCTTTTCACAGCGGAAATATACTTATTCCCAATGAATCGGTAAACATGAAAAAATGGGCGGTCATTGCCTGCGACCAGTATACAAGTGAACCCGAATACTGGGAAAAGGTGCAGAATGAAGTAAACGGCGCGCCCTCCTCTCTCAGCCTTATTCTTCCCGAGCTTTACCTTGAGGAAAATAACGTTGAGCAGAGAATAGACACTATCCACGATTCTATGGATAAGTACGTTTCGGACGGTATATTCACCGAGTACAAGAACGCTATGGTGTACGTTGAGAGAGTCCAAAGCAACGGCATAGTAAGAAAGGGACTTATCGGAACTATCGACCTTGAAGAATACGATTTTTCAAAGGGCAGCAGTTCGGAGGTCCGCGCCACAGAAGCAACGGTCGTTGAGCGTATTCCTCCGAGAATAAAGGTGCGTCAGGGAGCGTCCCTTGAACTTCCCCACATAATGATACTCATTGACGACCCCGAAGAAACGGTAATTGAAGCGTTGGACAGCTCCTCAATGAAAAAGCTTTACGATACCGAGCTTATGCAGAACGGCGGAAGTATCAGCGGCTATCTCGTTGATAAAAATGCTCAGGAGAAGGTCAACGCCGCTCTTTCGGAACTTGCCGACCCCGAGGGCTTCAATAAAAAATACGGTCTGGAAAACTCCCCCGTACTTCTCTACGCTATGGGCGACGGCAATCATTCTCTTGCTACGGCTAAGGAATTTTATGAGCAGATGAAAAAATCAAATCCCGATAAGGATATGTCAAATCACCCTGCGCGATACGCTCTCGCGGAAATCGTAAATCTGCACAGCGAGGCGTTAAAGTTTGAAGCTATATACCGCCTTGTTTACGATGTTGACTGCGACAAGCTTATAAAGGGTCTTACTGAAAGTCTTGAGCTTTCTCATGAAACGGCTGAACAGTGGGTCGAGATCGTCTGCAACGGCAAATCGGATAAGCTCTACATTCACAATGCGACCTCAAACCTGTCCGTAGGCTCGCTCCAGAACTTCCTTGACGGCTATATCAGGGAAAACGGCGGAAAAATCGACTATATCCACGGTATCGAGAACGTTAAGTCGCTTGCCGAGAAGCATAACGGTATCGCATTTATTCTGCCCGATATGGACAAATCTCAGCTTTTCCCGACCGTGATAAAGGACGGCGCATTGCCGAGAAAGACTTTCTCTATGGGTCACGCCGACGACAAGCGTTTCTATATCGAGGCAAGAAAAATAGCTGAATAAGGAGAGAAAAATTGAATCCCCCTTTCAGAGCATTCCGAAAGGGGGATATTTTTATTCGCACATTAAATCAATTTATCAGCTATTCAGCTTTGAATTTGACGCCATTGCTTTCTGGACTTCCAAAGCGTCTGACGGAGTAATGCCGTCGCCTACGTTGTGAATATCAGCGTTGTATTTGCCTTGGAAAGATAGTCCGTATTTGTCGGGATTTCCGAGGGATTGAAGAATCGCCGTTGAATCGGCTATCGTGTACTCGCCGTCGCAGTTTGCGTCGCCGTTGACGGTATTGAGCGCATCGAATACGTAACCTAATCCCTCGCACTCGGAATTTTTTTGCAAGGAAGAACGACGACCTGCTTCAATATAAACATTAGCATATATTTCGGCAAGAAGTTCACTCTGATTTTCCAAAGATTCCTCGTGAGGAACGGCAGTAAATCCAAAGATATTATCAATAATATCTTTATCGAGCGAGGTAAAATCAGTGTCCTTTGTCACAGGAATACACGCATATTCAGACCAACCAATTACATCGTCAGGATAATCGAACTCATTATATTCGATTCCCTCTTTAACGTATTCTTTTTTTACAACTAAACTGAAATCTGCGTCTATAGTGCCGCTTGCGATCAATTCAAGAACATCTTCCGTAGTTGTATAGTATTCATCGGTGTCATCAATAATATTCCACGC
>JAGAQC010000053.1 GCA_017622925.1 Ruminococcus sp. | reverse complement strand
GGCACGTCATCTGCTTGCATATTTTCTGTCATATTACACAAAAACTCCTTGCCATACACAAAGTATGCCTGTGTCGTTTTTATGCAATCTGACAAAAAATCTGACTGCGCATCTGACGCACCATATTTAATCAGTGATTCCCTAAGTAAACTAACATCGGGATTCCAAAGGGACGGTGTCCCTTTGGCGGAGTCCAGAGGCAGCGTCTCTGGTGGGGTGCGGGGCGAAGCCCTGCATAGCGTTTAAGCGCTCCGCAAAGGGTGAATTTTCAAACAGTCCGATGGACTGTTTGGAAAGAGGTGACTCCCCACGGGTGGGGAGATGCCCGAAGGGCAGAGGGGACGGCACGAAGTGCGCCCTGCAAGAGAGGGCGTTCCCTTAGTAAAAACATGGCATGACTTGTCTTTATTAAAGAAACAATAATTCTTTAAGTTGATAACATTGAAACCAACGTCCCCCACTAAGCCGCTAATTAATTTACGCTCATTTGCATACCGTCGCCGCTGTCGCTGTAAACCATTGAAGCGATAGCCGTATTGTCGCAGACGATAAGCTCGGCGAGCATTTTTTTATTGTCGGGACTGTAGTTTTTCACCTCGTAAACGTAGAGTTTTCCCGATTTTCCGGCATATTCACGAAGCGGCATTCCCTGCTTATCCTGCAATGCGGCGTACTGCTCGTAGCCCTCGGAAAAGTCGGCAGGGATAGTTATATCTTTTCCCGAAAGCTCCTCGACCTCCCAGCCGTGAGCCGCAAAATAATCTATCCTGCTGCTTAACGTTGATGCGTCAACAGGCGAACTCTCGGGGATATTCTGTTCATTTTTATTGTCGGGGTCGGCTATTATGACTGCTCCCAATATGACCGCCGCCGCTATGGCTGCAATAATAAACTTTTTTGACATATTATTCCTCCAAAAAATTCTTGACATTCAATAGTATGTTCAAATCGTTTCAAATTATGCTTGCTGAAACACTATTTACAATTTTAGAGGATTTTGACACCCTTTACTTTCTGTTAAATAGGTAACTCTTAGAACCCATTATCGTAAATTTTCCTGTATAAAGCCATGTGAACTTAAAATTACACGTAAATTCGGCGGCTTTATACAGGTAAATTTACGACAGCAGAGATTCCAAAGGGGTCACCCCTTTGGCAGGGGGTACAGGGGGACGGAGTCCCCCTGCTAAAGTTGTAGACAGTGATTGCTGAAAGGAAAAACCATGCCGCTGATCCGCCTTGACAAATATATTTCGGAACGTTCCGAATATTCGAGAAGCCGTATCAAAGAACTTGCCGCCAAAGGCAAGATAACAGTAAACGGAGTTACGGTCAAAAAAAGCGATACGAAAATCGACGCAGAAACGGCTTCGGTGGAAGTTCTGGGAACTCCCGTAGCAGCGTCGAAATTCCGCTATATACTTTTAAATAAGCCCGACGGATATGTCAGCTCCACCGAGGAAAACGACGGCGTAAGCGTTATGCGGCTTATCCCTCCCGAACTCAGGAAAAAAGGGCTTTTTCCCGCAGGCAGACTGGACAAGGATTCGCTGGGCGCGCTGCTGATAACCGACGACGGAGAACTCGCCCACAGACTGCTTTCACCGCGCAGTCATGTGCCGAAAATTTATATTGTGAAACTTGACAAACCTTTTAAAAGTAAATATATTGACATATTTAACGATGGTCTAATTCTTTCCGATGGTACGCAATGTCTCCCCGCAAAGCTGAAATGTGCCGAAAAGTCCGATAAATTGGCGTTTATAGAGCTTCACGAGGGCAAATACCACCAAGTCAAGCGAATGTTTGCGGCTGTTGAAAACCATGTTGAAAGATTGATGAGATTAACTGTCGGAGGATTGATTCTTCCCGAAAAACTGAGGATTGGCGAGTGTATGGAATTATTGCACAAAGATGTTGAAAACTTGTTCTCTCCGCCCGATTTCGACGATTTTTGCACCGATTTTATTAGCGAATTTTCGGCATTTATGCTAAACAACTAATTGTAACTTTGTCAATTTAGTATCTTGAAATTTTTTTAGAAAAGTGGTATTATATTATTGTAGCTGATACTGTACTGTAAAATGTTAAGACAGGTCGGCAAGAAAAATGAACTGGAGGACAGGAATAAATGGCAGGCTTAACACTTAAAAATATTTATAAAAAATACCCCGGCGGTGTTGTTGCTGTTACAGATGTAAACTTGGAGATCAGAGATAAGGAGTTTATCGTTCTTGTTGGACCTTCCGGATGCGGTAAGTCCACAACTCTCCGTATGATCGCAGGTCTTGAGGAAATTTCAGAAGGCGAGCTGTATATCGGCGACCGCCTTGTAAACGATATTGCGCCCAAGGACAGAGATATAGCTATGGTTTTCCAGAACTATGCTCTTTATCCGCATATGACAGTTTTCGACAATATGGCTTTCGGACTCAAGCTCCGTAAAGTTCCTAAGGACGAGATCGAGAGAAAGGTAAACGAGGCTGCTAAGATACTCGACCTTACACACCTCCTCGACAGAAAGCCGAAGGCTATGTCGGGCGGTCAGAGACAGCGTGTTGCTTTGGGTAGATGTATAGTTCGTTCGCCTAAGGTATTCCTCCTTGACGAGCCTCTCTCAAACCTCGATGCTAAGCTCCGTGCGCAGATGAGAACCGAGATCTCCAAGATCCACAAGAAGCTCGGTACTACGTTTATTTACGTAACCCACGACCAGACCGAGGCTATGACAATGGGCGACAGAATCGTTTGTATGAAGGACGGTTTCGTTCAGCAGGTTGACACTCCTCAGAATCTTTACGAGAACCCTGTAAACAAGTTCGTTGCAGGCTTCCTCGGCTCGCCTCAGATGAACTTTGTAGACGCTGTTCTTAAAGAGGAGTACGGTCAGTTTATCGTAGAATTCGGCTCTGAGGACAGCAAGAATCACCGCGGCGTAAAGTATCAGATCATTGTTCCCGAATCCAAGGTAAACGATGAGCTGCCCAATTACGTTGGCAAGGAAATTACTCTCGGTATTCGTCCCGAGTCTATCCACGATGAGGAAATGTATCTTTCTAACGCTACTACAGGCGTTATTGACGCATATGTTGAGATCACCGAAATGATGGGCGCAGAGACTTATCTCTACCTCACATGCGAGGGCAACAGCCTTACTGCAAGAGTTAGCCCCAGAACTACGGCAAGACCCGGCGACGACATCAAGGTTGCTATTGATCCCAACAGAATCCATCTCTTTGACAAGGAAACAGAGAGAGCTATTGTTAATTGACATATTCTTTTCATATTTATCCTTTCTTTCTTTAGAGACTGTTTTGTATCTCGGTGTGTGCGAAAAACGTCGCACCGAAATATAAAACAGGCTCTTAGCCGCATGAAAATTCGGCTGAGTAAAAAACCGCAGTATTCCTGCGGTTTTTTGCTATATATGGGAAAATTTATCTATAGGAGGAACTTTTATGACAGCCATAAGAACATATTTGGAGGAACACAAGGACGAAATGATCGGACTTCTCGGGGAACTCGTTGCCGTCCCGAGCGTTCAGGGAGAAGCCGCAAAAGATACGCCGTTCGGTGAAGCTCCTGCCAATGCGCTCAGATTAATACTTGAAAGCTGCGAGCGTTTCGGTTTTGCTGTTGACAATGTTGAAAACTACGCAGGCTCGGCAGACATCAACGACCTCGAATCTGCCCTCGGGATACTTACGCACCTTGACGTTGTACCCACAGGCACGGGTTGGAGCAGCGACCCGTTCGTACTTACACGCTGCGGAAATAAGCTCGTAGGCAGGGGAACTATCGACGACAAAGGACCTGCCGTTGCCGCTGTTTTTGCCGCAAGAGCCGTCCGAGAACTCGGTATACCGCTGAAAAAGGGGGTACGTCTGATTTTCGGCACTAATGAGGAAAACGGCTCGGCTGACCTTGCGTACTACCGCACAAAACGCAAACTGCCGCCTATGGTGTTCACTCCTGACGGCGAGTACCCTGTCATCAACGGCGAAAAGGGTATGCTGCGAGTGTACTTTTCAACAATGCTTGACGATGATGTTGAAATCTCGGCAGGAGAAGTCATCAACGCAGTCCCTGCTTCATGTGTCGTGAAAATTGGCGGCGAAACGACCGTATACAGGGGGAAATCGGCTCACGCGTCAACTCCTTGGCAGGGCGAAAACGCAATAACAAAGTTTCTCTCACAGTACAGTGGAAACAGTCAGGTCGTTAAAAGTATTCAACAATGTTTTCAACACGGTGATGTTGAGGGAAAGGCGATTTTTGGCGATAATTCGGCAAATTTCACCTGTGTATTGTCTATGTTAAATACTGTTGAAAACTCTCTCAGGGGCGGTATCGACATACGCTATCCCCTTGACCGCTCCAAAGCCGAGGTCAGCCGTATCATATGCGGAAAGCTTCAGTCGGCAGGCTTCTCAATTGACACCTGCGAGGGCAGCGAACCCCATTATACCGACGAAAACAGCGAATTTGTCCAAAAGCTCCTTAAAGTTTACGAAAGGGTCAGCGGCGAAAAGGGGAGCTGTATCACTATCGGCGGCGGAACTTACGTCCACGAAATTGACGGCGGCGTGGCTTTCGGCGCAGAATATCCCGACGGCAGCGGAAATATGCACGGCGCGGACGAGTACATCACCGAGGAAAGCCTGCTGAAAAATGCCGAAATCATGGCAGAAGCCATTCTCGAACTCTGTTCTGCTTATTAAGTGGGGGACGCCGTCCCCCACACCCCCTGCCAAAGGGGTGACCCCTTTGGAATCTCTGTTGTCGTAAATTTACCTGTATAAAGCCTCCTTATTTATTTGTAAATTTGAGTTCACATGGCTTTATACAGGTAAATTTACGATATAGGGTTCTAAGAGTTACCTCTTTAACAGAGAATGCAGGAAACAAAATCCTCTTGATAAGCAAAAAAAAATTTCTCTTTTTTCTAAAAAAACGTGAACCATTTCCCATTCCGTGACAATATATAAGTGAAGGCGCACGGAAGGAGGTGCATAAATGACACAGGATCAGTTTGAAACGCTCCTTGCACGGCACGGAAACGAGATTTTCGGTTTTTGCTGCCACATCACGGGCAACAGAAACGCCGCCGAAGATCTCTATCAGGACGCCGTACTGAAAGCGTTCGAGCTTTTGGGCAGGATAGACGGAAGTTCCAAAAACGGCTTAAAATCGGCAAGAAACTATATTATCGGAATTGCCGTAAAGCTTAACAGCAACCTCATGCGAAAAAAATTGCTCAAAGACAGCTTTTTTGTGCCGAACGGCGAAGTTCTCATAGGAACTGCGCTGGACGGGTCGGACATAGTTCGCGATACCGAACGGAAATACGCTCACAGTAAGCTGCGCGAGATAATCGCAGGTCTGCCCGAAAGACTGCGCAGCGTTGTCTATATGTACTACTACGCCGAAATGCCTGTAGCCGACATTTCCCAGCAGCTCGATATTCCGCAGGGAACGGTCAAAAGCAGGCTCAACAAGGCGAGGAAAGAAATCAAAAAGAAAATGGAGGTATTTTACAATGAATAAAATTGACAGAGACATCAGGAACGCTTTGAAAGACACGCCGACTATCAGTCCTGACGTAAACCGCGAGCTTGCGCAGAAGTTCGCGCAGGAAAACTATCAGCGTGACACTGATGAAACAGGCGAAACGCTTATACTCCCCGTAGAAAGGCATAGAAAGCCTACCCTGATAAAGCGTGTCGGAGCGTTTGCCGCCTGCTTTACGGCAATAGCGGTTCTCGGGGGAGGGGCTGCGGCAATGAGCGGACTTTTCAGCCCTGATAATTCATCTACGCAGCTTTCGGCTGACGACGGCACAGCTCCCGAGGAAATTTCACAGGAAGCCACGGAAGAGTTTACGGAGGAATTTACGGAGGAAACTACGGAAGCTCCCGAGGAAGAAGCTACAGACGCGCCCGAAGATGATCCTGCGGCGGACTACCCCGAAAACACCTACGATATGTCCACCAAAGAGGGAATTTTTGCTAAAATGCTCAACAGCAAGAACTTTTACGATAACATTTCAGGCAAATATGTAACTGCCTACTGCCCGCAAACCACGGACATGTCGTTTATAAACACCTATCAATATGACGTAAAATCGGGAAAATCTTACTCTTATCTCTCATGCCTGAACCTGACGAACAGCCTTGACGACATTCTCAGCGGCAGTATGCCCGAGGGCTGGGAAGGCGGAAAATTTACGCACGATGAAAGCTATTGCGACGGCGAAAAATGTTATTCGCTGAACGTCCGCGGCTATCAGGGCTATTATTGGCTCGGCGAAGATTATGTAGCCCTGCCGGATACAATAAACGTTGCTCAGCTCCTTGAAACATTGGAAAATGATCCCGTTGTTGATATGCAGCAGCTTGGTTTTGGCGCAACTACATTTTGCAGCAACCCAAATAAAATCCAATTAATAGTTGCATGCCTTTCAAACTTTGAAAACTGGGACTTTGAGCCTACGTCAACAGAGTATGGTGACGCCGTACTTATCAACGGCACAACTGTTCATTACGAAAGATTTGACACGCCCACAACCTTTTCAATGACCGTTGACTGCGCAACGGGATTGATAATTTCCTACACTGATTACGACGATCAGGGCAATTTGTACGATTATTTGGTTACTCACGACCTTAAAATTAATGAAAATGCCGAACCCGTTCCCGAAATTGACATGAACGATTACGTTGAATATGACGAACAAAAACACGCTAACTTGAAGTACGAATTCAAAACTAACAGCAGCGGAAAAACTTACGCCGATAAGACAGTTTTCGGTATCTCAAAGTCATCTCGTGAATTTTTGCCTGACTATCTTGCTTTTGGTGACGGATATATAGACGTTGACGAATTTATTGAAACGAATGGCGATATGTCTGTACTTCAAGGAAACGACTATCACCAGTATACCGAGCCGAGCGAGACAGAAGAATTAGTTTATAAGCTCAACCTTTACGACTGCGAGGGCAACTATATCTACTCCATTTACTATTACGAAGGGTATATTGACCAATAATTTGCTTGCGGACACCATAGTATCAACTTTATATATTGACATTTATTAAGACATCATGGCTGACACAAAAAGCTCCCCCTGTTTCCAAATCGGATTCAGGGGGAGTTTTCAACACTTACGGGTATAAATGTTGAAAAGCTGCGATTTTCAGACAGCTTTTTTATCGAGCATTGTCGGAGCTTCTTTCGGTCTTATCCTCGGTGACCTCAGACGATGAGTCTCTCGAATCCTCACGGTCTCCGTCAACGCCGTCAACAATGTCGTTTGCGGCATCGCCTGCGCCGCTAACAATGTCGTCGGCAGCGGATTCCACGCCGTCTATAGCGTCGTGAACCTTGTCCTCAACGGGATGATCGTCCCTGTTTGCGTCGTCTTTCCCGTCGGCGTTATTTCCATAGTCATGCTCCTCAAAATGTCCGCTTTCAGAGGAAGTGTTTCCACGGTCTGCGCCGCAGCCAACGAGAGCCGCAGGAAGTGTTAAAAGAAGTGCGGCAGATATTAAAATCTTTTTCATACAAATCAAATCCTTTTTGTGATGTTATTGCAGAACTGTTTTCCACAATACATTTTTATTGTTTCCGCACTTTCCCCTTTTATCCACCAAGTTTTTAACAATTTCGACCTGTGAAATCATGGATATTACGTCTTTTTCCACACTCTCCACAGAGTTTTCAACAGTCCGCGTTAATATTCAACGGCTCTTTCAACACTCTGTTGAAAAGATATTGACATTGATGTGGAAATTTTTTCGGATTATATTGCTATTATTTCTGTTTTTTTAAAAATTATTAATTTTTCAATCACCTGCACGAGCGGCTTTTCATATACTGAGTTGAGGTGATACTGTGCTTCAAGAAGTTATACTTGCTGTAATAATCAGCATCGACACTTTTCTTGCTGCCGCCGCCTACCGCTCGGGCAGCATAAAAATTCCTTTTCTATCAGCCGCCGTTGTCGTCACATTCAGCGCACTCTCACTGGGACTTTCCCTGCTTTTTTCAAGCTTTCTCAGCGGCTTTATACCTGTGCGAATCTGCGAAATATCGGGATTTATCATACTTACCGCCATTGGGATAACTACGATCTTCAAAAGTCTTATACGCAATCTTGTCCGACGGCTTTCGCAGAGGGGCGAACTTTCGCTTCATACGGGCAGCAGCGGAATTGTGGTGAAGCTTTATCTCGACGACACCGCCGCCGATTTCGACTGCTCTAAAGTTCTCTCGCTGAAAGAAGCGATCGCCCTTGCTCTCGCAGGCTCTCTCGACTCAATAACAACGGGACTAAGTACGGGCTATAACGAAATTGATCCCGTAATATCGACACTTTTTGCCTGTATTACGGGATCTGCGGCTATTATTTTCGGCAGCCTTGCAGGACGAAAGATCGCCGCCATGAACCACGACCTTTCATGGCTCGGCGGCGCTGCCCTCATCGCATTTGCTATTTTTGAAAATTTATCATAACTTAAACAGGGGGACTCTGTCCCCCTGAACCCCCTGCCAAAGGGGTGACCCCTTTGGAATCTCTGTTGTCGCAAATTTACCTGTATAAAGCCTCCTTGTTTATTTGTAAATTCAAGTTTACATGGCTTTATACAGGTAAATTTACGATATAGGGTTCTAAGAGTTACCTCTTTAACAGAAGATATAGGAAACAAAGCCCTTTTAAATTATAAAAAAATTCAATAATACCTTCTCGATGTAGGGACACGGCGTGCCGTGTCCGTCTTAGAAATATAGACAGCTTCCCCCCCCATATTAGGGAATATTATATACAACGACTTCGGGAGGGTTAAACAATCTGAGCTTGCCGATACCTGCCGAAACGAGGAGCTTCATACGTCCCACGCTGTAAACGCCCTTGGAATATTTCGGGAAAAACCGTCTTTCGGGAGAAAGCAGACCTTTTCCGAAAAGTCTCACCACGCCCCCGTGAATGTGACCGCTGAACGTAAAATCCGCGCCCCACTGAGCGTAAGTCTCGGCAAACAGCGGATTATGCGCCAAAAGAAGCGTTTCCCTATCGGGACGTTCGCCCATGAGAGCTTTCATTTGTTTCAGTGTAAAACCGTCAAGCTTGCCGTAGCCGCCGTCATTTTTATACGTAGAGTAATCTTGTTGAACTCCACAGACGCAGAGCTTTTTTCCACGCACGTCAACGTTTTCTCTCTCGTTTATCAGCAGACGGGCAGCCGTTCGGTTCACCATTTTCATAAATTCACGCCGCTTATCAGGGAGAAGGCTCTGCTCGTGATTACCCATGCACATGTATATGGGAGCGATCTCACCCAGTAAGCTGAGAAGCTTCTCAGTCTCCGAAAAATCGGTCTCGTAGCGTGATACAAGGTCGCCTGTAATGAATATCAGGTCGGGCATTTCCTCCCCTGCAAGCTTTAAAATTTTTTTATTGAAAATGCAGTTGTTCTTTTTGTGAATGTCCGAAATGTGGAATATTTTCAATTCGCCGCCTAAATTTTCACGGCGTTTTCTCAGCATGAATTTATTCTCGGTCAGCGTACAGACAGAAAATATTCCTGCTGAAAATAATACTGTTGGTATAATTCTTTTCATATTAGACCTCCTTGGGAACTGGGAAGTGCTGTATGGCGCAGGATTTTTTGCGTTCGGCAAAGTTAGGTTTCCGCAGGAATACTTTGTGTATTGCAAGGAAAGCTGACAAAGCCGAACACAAAAAAGACAAGTCAGACAGTGCTTTCCGGTTTCCAAGGAGGTCTATTATGTCACATCTCCTGTCGTGCAGTTAAGACCGAAATATCGGCGTTTCTCATTCCTCGTTATCGACGTCCTCGGGGTCGGCTTCGATCACGACCTCTTTCTTTTCTTCCTCGGCGGCTTCGGCTTCGGCAGCCTTGATCTGCTCCTCGGTAAGCTGCTCGACCTTTTCAGTCTCGGCGGAATCGTCACGCTCGGTTCTGGTAAAGGCGACCACCTTTGCGCCCTCTCCGACACGCATCACACGGACACCTTTGGCGATTCTGCCCATAATTCTCACGTCCGCCGCATGTATTCTGATGATTATGCCGTCGCTTGACACCATAATTACATCGTCGCTTTCATCGACAATTTTGATTCCGCACACGTGACCGCGAACTTCATCGACCTTATAATTCGTCAGACCGTAGCCGCCTCTGTTCTGGATTCGATAGCTTTCGACCTCAGTCCGCTTGCCGTAGCCGTTCTCGGTGACAGTCAGAAGCGAAGCTCCCTCGCGGATCCTTGCAACGCCGACCACGTAATCTCCCTCACGCAGCTTTATAGCCTTTACGCCGTGAGCCGAACGTGACATCGCCCTGCCCTTGTCCTCCTCGATGCGGATAGCCATTCCGTTGCGAGTAGCCACAAAAATCTGCTCGTGACCGTTTGTCATGCGAACTCCCGCGATCTCGTCGCCCTCGTCAAGTCCGATAGCGATAAGACCGTTTTTGCGGACATTTCGGTAAAGCGACAGATTTGTTCGCTTTATTTTACCGTTTTTTGTTACAATTGTAATAAATCTTTCGTCGCTGAAATCGGTGGTCTTTATCATCGCCGTAACCTTTTCGTTCTCGGTCAGCGGCAGAAGATTTATAAGATTGAATCCCCTTGAAGCCTTCGAGCCGTCGGGAATCTCGTAGCATTTCAGCTTGTACATGATGCCCTTGTTTGAAATAAAGAGAATGTTATCATGAGTTCCACAGATAAACATCTCCTCAACAAAGTCCTCCTCACGCTGTTTCATTCCCGATATACCGCGTCCGCCGCGTTTCTGAGACTTATATTCCGAAACGGGCATACGCTTGATATAGCCGTTATTCGTGAGGGTGACAACGCAGTCCTCCACAGGGATAAGGTCCTCGATATCGACCTCACCGCTTACGGATTCAATATCGGTGCGACGTTCGTCGCTGAATTTCTTGCGGATAACGTTCAAGTCCTCCATGATAATTTCGTACACACGATTAACGTCCGCCAAAATATCTTTAAGGTCTGAAATTTTTGATAACAGCGCGTATAATTCGTCCGTGATTTTCTGACGTTCAAGACCTGTCAGCGCACCAAGACGCATCTGAACGATAGCCTCCGCCTGTTCCTCGGAAAGACCTTTTTCATGCTCGAGGTGGTGAATGTTTGACAGGTCGTACTCGGCTCTGTCAAGGAGATTCGACATGTCAACGTCCTTGAACCGCTCTATCATGCGAGACTTAGCTTCGGGGATAGTCTTGCTGCTTCTCAGGATAGCGATAACCTCGTCAATATTATCAACTGCGAGTATAAAACCTTGCAGGATATGCGCCCTTTCAAGAGCCTTACGCAGGTCGTAGCGTGTACGCCGCTGAATAACGTCAACCTGAAAGTCAAGGTAGTGACTGAGCATCTGTTTGAGGGTAAGCACCTTCGGTTCGCCGTTTACAAGGGCGAGCATAATTATACCCACAGTATCTTGCAGCTTCGTCATGGCAAACAGCTTATTGAGGACAATTTCGGGTATAGCGTCCTTTTTAAGCTCTATAACGATACGCAGACCTTCCTTGTCTGATTCGTCGTTGAGCGCATAAATTCCCTCAATACGCTTATCCTTGCAAAGTTGATTAATATTTTTAAGTATAAGCGTTTTGTTGACCATGTACGGAATTTCGTCAACTATAATGCAGTTTCTGCCCTTGATCTCCTCAAAATGGGTACGGCTGCGAAGTATTACCTTTCCTCTGCCCGTGCCGTATGCCGCGCGTATTCCCGATTTTCCCATAACAATGCCGCCTGTGGGGAAATCAGGACCTTTGATATGCTCCATAAGCTGGTCGAGGGTGCAGTCGGGGTCGTCAATGAGGAGCTGCAAAGCGTCCACGACCTCGCCCATATTGTGAGGAGGAATATTTGTCGCCATGCCGACTGCGATACCCGTAGAGCCGTTTACAAGCAGGTTAGGAAAGCGTGACGGAAGCACCACAGGCTCTTGCAGACGGTCGTCATAGTTGGGCATGTAGTCAACGGTTTCCTTGTTGATGTCGCGGAGCATTTCAAGGGTGAGCTTCGCCATTTTAGCCTCTGTATAACGGTAAGCCGCCGCCTTGTCGCCGTCGATGTTACCGAAGTTTCCGTGACCGTCAACAAGGGGATAACGCAGGGAAAACGTCTGCGCAAGACGAACGAGCGCGTCATAAACAGACGCGTCGCCGTGAGGGTGATAACGTCCCAAAACCGCACCGACTGTATCGGCGCACTTACGATACGCCTTTTCGGGGGTAAGACCGTTTTCGTGCAGGGTATACAGAATACGCCTGTGAACGGGCTTCAGACCGTCCCTAACATCGGGCAAAGCTCTTGAAACGATGACCGACATGGCGTATTGAAGCATGGAGTTTTCCATTTCGTCAACTATTTCGGAATTAATGATCTTTGAATTATCGTTATATAACAAATTTATTACCTCCTGTATTTCAGGATATTATTTACTTGGTATTACAGCAATTCCAATTTTATTTTCTGCTTAATTTTTTCGCATTTCTTCGCATTTCTAAGGGAACGCCCTCTCTTGCAGGGCGTTCCCTCTTTCAAAACAGTCCACTGGACTGTTTTGAAATTCACCCTTTGCGGAGCGCTTAACGCTTTTGTGGGACTCTGTCCCACACCCTGCCAGAGGCTCTGCCTCTGGACTCCGCCAAAGGGACACCGTCCCTTTGGAATCCCAATGTTAGTTCCCTTTAGTTAAATTTCTGACAATATCAAGCTCCGATTCTGAAAAATCTGCTTTCGGGACAATATAAAACATCAGCTTGCCGTATACTATCAGGAAAAAATTATCATATTCGAGGACGCTCAGCTCATCGTTTACGGGAAGTCTTGCAGGCTCGGGCGGCTCGTTTTCCTCTGTTTCCGTGGATATTACGACCTCGTCCTCGGTCACGGTCAGGCAGTACAGAGGGTCTCCCAGCTCTTTGCAGCTTTCTATAACGCTGTTTCGGAGCTTCACGGGATTGTACCACTCTCTGAACGCAAACGCAAGACATATTACAATCAGTATATAAGCGATATAATTATCGCTGTCCTTTGCCGCGCCGTATACGAAGTTCGCCGTCAATATCAGGAACACCGCAGTAAGAATATATCTTCTCAAATTGACAAATTTCCGCTGGTAAGCCTTATATCCCTCGCGAATCGTGTCTATGGGAATTTTGTATTTTTTTTCAAGTAATTTATTTTCCATTTATCCACCCTTATTTTTTGGTGCAGGTCAAATATCAAGATTATTGGCGTACTTAGCGTTTTTCTCGATAAAATTACGTCTTGGTTCTACCTTGTCGCCCATAAGTATCGAGAAAGTTTCGTCCGCCTTGAACGCGTCCTCCATGCTTATTTTCACGATCGTACGGCGTTCGGGGTCCATTGTGGTCTCCCAAAGCTGCAAGGGGTCCATCTCGCCAAGACCCTTGTAACGCTGTACCTCCGGCTTATACTTGCCGTTATCGGACAGCTCGCTGATATATCTGTCACGCTCCTCCTCGGAGAAAGCATAACGCTCCTGCTTTCCGCGCCATACCTTGAAAAGCGGCGGCTGAGCGATATAAACGTTGCCGTTGGTGATAAGCGGCCGCATGTAGCGGAAAAAGAACGTCAGCAGCAGCGTGCGTATGTGCATACCGTCAACATCGGCATCAGCCATAATGATGACCTTTCCGTAGCGGAGCTTTTCTATATCAAAATCCTCGCCGATACCCGCGCCCAAAGCAGTAACGACAGGCGCAAGCTTTTCGTTGCTGTATATCTTGTCGATACGGGATTTTTCAACGTTGAGCATCTTGCCCCAAAGTGAAAGAATCGCCTGATAGCGTCTGTCACGTCCGTCCTTTGCAGAACCGCCGGCGGAGTCTCCCTCGACGATGTAAATTTCGGTGTATCTGTTGTCACGCTCGGAGCAGTCCGCAAGCTTTTCGGGCATCGAGGCGTTTCCGAAAGCGTTTTTCTTTCGCTCGGCTTCACGGGCTCTTTTGGCTGCCTCACGGGCTTTGAGAGCCGATACGCTTTTATCGAATATAGTTTTTGCGATGTCGGGATTTTCCTCAAGGTAATTCATAAGCTTCTCGGTGACGAGCTTATCCACGAACGGCTTGACCTCGGGATTGCCTAAACGTCCCTTAGTCTGTCCCTCAAATTCGCACTCGGTAAGCTTTACGGAGATTATGGCGGTCAGACCCTCCCGAACGTCCTCGCCGCTGAGTTTTTCCTTATCTTTGAGCAGCCCCATTTTTTTGCCGTATTCGTTTACGACCTTTGTAAGGGCGTTTTTGAAGCCGACCTCGTGAGAGCCGCCGTCCTTTGTGTGGATATTATTTGCAAAGGACATGATTATCTCGTTGAAATCGGTGTTGTACTGCAAGGCTATCTCTGCAAAAGAGTCCCCCTGAGTTCCCGAGATGTAAATTACCTCGTTATTTATGGGGTCGAGACCTCTTTTTTCATGGATATGCTCTACAAACTGACGAATACCGCCCTCGTAGTGGAGCGTTTCGCCCTTTATATCGTCCTCGTTTCGCATATCGGAGAACGTAATTTTTATTCCTGCATTCAGGAACGCCTGCTCGCGAAGTCTCCGCAGAAGAACATCGTAGGAGTAAACGGTATCCTCGAAAATTTCACCGTCAGCCTTGAACATTACGCTTGTACCCGTTTCCGAGGTCTTGCCGACAGCTTTAAGCTCCTCGCTGTAGTGACCCCTCTCGAAACGCTGAAACCATACGTTTTCGCCGTCCTTGACAGTCAGTTCGAGCCATTCAGACAGGGCGTTTACTACGGACGCTCCAACGCCGTGAAGTCCGCCCGAGACCTTATATCCGCCGCCGCCGAATTTTCCGCCTGCATGGAGTATCGTGTAAACTACGGTAGCTGCCGAAATACCCTCTTTCGGGTGGATTCCTACGGGAATACCTCGTCCGTTGTCCGATACGCGGATAATGTCCCCCTTTAGTATCTCGACCTTTATCTCGGTACAGTAGCCTGCAAGAGCCTCGTCAATGGAGTTGTCAACTATCTCGTAGACAAGATGATGCAGACCGCTCGGACCTGTCGAACCGATGTACATACCCGGTCTTTTGCGGACAGCTTCAAGTCCCTCTAAAATTTGTATGTCGTTTTCATCGTAATTGTTATTCTGCTGACTCATGTGTACCTCCAAACAAATTACCGCAATATTACGGAAATTGATATTTATTATCACAGGCTCGTGCTATGTCCTGCGTTTATGTTGTGGATCGTGCTGTATCCTTATCTTTTATAAGATGCCGCATATCAATATCTAAAACTTAGTAGATATTGTCTCCTTTATCTTCTGTCAAAAGGTAACTCTTGAACCCATTATCGTGAATTTTACTGCGGAAATCATGGAGACTAACAGCTTCATAGTGATATGGAAGATTGCCACAGTCAAATTCACGACAACAGAGATTCCAAAGGGGTCACCCCTTTGGCAGGGGATGTGGGGGACAGAGTCCACCACTAAAGTTGTAGATAGTGATTATACGAATCCGCCGCCATTGGCAAGACGTTTTTTCAGCGTACTTGCCGCCAACTGAGAAATATATATTTTTTTTGAAGTCAGGATAAAGGTTTTCGGCAGCTCGTAAGTGGCTAAAAACAGCTTTTTTTCTTTCTCCGCGCGGTCGAGGAGCTTTTTAGTACAGCCTGTAACGGTCGTGTTGTCCATATCGAAAATGCCGATTATCTCACGAACGTCCACGGAGTAGTTATTGCCTATATGAATATATATCGCATTATTCATCTGCTGTTTTTCCCTCGCTTATCCTGATGATCTTCCCCTGTATTTCGGGGAGCAGCGCGCTTTCGTTGGGCGTTGTGATAAAGACCTGCATATCCTTGATTATTTCAAAAACGAACCGCTGACGGTTTTCGTCAAGCTCGCCCATAACGTCGTCAAGAAAGACCACGGGAGCGTCCTTACAGCGGCTCATGAAAATTTCCGCCTGAGCGAGCTTCATGACCAACGCTGCGGACTTTATCTGCCCCTGAGAGCCGTAATCCTTTGCGCTTACGCCGTTTATTTTTATCAGTATCTCGTCACGGTTCACCCCCGAATGGGTCGAACCGGTGCGTATATCGTATTCGGAATTTTCACGGAGCTTGTTATAATATTTATCAAAGGCAGCCGAATCGCAGGGTTCGTCGAAGTCCTCGGGCTTGTAGACGTTCGACTTGTATTCAAGCTCCAAAGTCTCCGTACCGCCTGAAATTGCGGCGTAAAGCCGTCCGCATATACCGTTTATTTTTTTAACGTATTCGTTGCGCATATATGAGATAAGCGCGCCCTCGTGAGCCGCTTGTCTGTCCCATATTTCAAGAACGTCGGCGGACGAATTTCCCTGCATTATGGATTTGAGCAAGGCGTTCCGCTGATTCATTACAGCGTTATTTTTGTTGATATGAACGACAAAAAGAGGGTTAAGCTGAGAAGCAGCCATATCAATGAAATTCCGCCGTTTTTCGGGCGCGCCCTTAATAATATCCACATCGTCGGGTATGAAAGCAATGCACTTGAAAACGTCAAATAACGCCCTTGTACCCTTTTGCTTCACGCCGTTCAATGTAATATTTTTAACGATATTAGCCGCCTTTATCATTTCAAACTCTATTTTCTGCTCGCGAACGGCATCTCTTATTTTTATTTTCGAGGTCATGCGGCTGCCGTTCAGAGCGATATAATCCCGTTCCTTAGAGCCGCGGAAACTCCTGCACCCCGACAATATCCACAAAGCCTCGAGAAGATTCGTTTTCCCCTGCGCGTTTGCTCCGACGATGATATTATATTTCAGGTCGGGGGCAAAGGATATGTTCGATAAATTCTTGAAGCCGTCTATTTCGGCATAAGTTATAAGCACAAGCTCCCCCTGTCAACAGACCTGAACTTCTCCCGAGCCTTCAACGGCTACGGTATCTCCGGGGCGTATTTTTTTCCCCCTCATGGTGCAGACCTCGCCGTTGACCCTGACATGACCGTCCTGTATCAGCATTTTAGCTTCTCCGCCCGAACCGACCATTGAAGCAAATTTCAAAAGCGCGTCGAGCTTTATAAATTCCGTTGTTATCTTGACCGTATTTTCAGCCATGACTACCGCCTTTCATAAAAAATTAATTTATTTTATTTTCGCGACCTTGCCTTTTTCGTTTATGAAATATTTTTCCGCAAGCTCTGGATTTATCTCCGCAAGAGCGTCAAAATACTGAGGATTTGAATGCGCTATCCTGTTAGCGTAGGAAACGTCCGTTCTCATTTTCTGATCGAACTTTTCGTTTACCTCCATAATTTCGGCAACTGCTGCGGGATTCTGAATGCAGTAAGTGAGGGCGTAATTAGCCTTGGTTTCGATATTTTTTCTTCCGTTTTTTTCGGCTACCTTATCGGGTATGACCTTTCCCACATAAAAATACAGAAAAAGTCCGACCGCCACAAGGATAACTCCGACAATAACGTTATCCGAAAATTGCGCTATACCAAATACTGCAAACAATGCCGCCGCAAGATTTATTCCGACCGAACACAGTGTTGCAAGGGGCGAAAAAGTATAATATTTATAAAAAAACATTAAATCTCTCCTTTTTTTTCTCTCCTTTTTTTCATTATCTGCAACTTATTGAGATATTTTTTCTTTAGTAAGGGAACGCCCTCTCTTGCAGGGCGTTCCCTCTTTCCAAACAGTCCACAGGACTGTTTGGAAATTCACCCTTTGCGGAGCGCTTAACGCTTTTGTGGGACTCTGTCCCACACCCTGCCAGAGGCGCTGCCTCTGGACTCCGCCAAAGGGACACCGTCCCTTTGGAATCCCGATGTTAGTACGCTTAAGTTATTTAGCGTCCCCCGTAAAATGCTTAGTTTTTCAACTGTATCGGCATTACAAGGAAGATATAGCTCTCTCCCATAGGCGGAAGAATTTCGATAACTTTCATTGCACCGTTAAGGCGTATGCGGACCTTATCGCCCTCCGCCGCCCTGAGAGCTTCAAGAACAAGGCGGTTATTAAAGCCAATGGTAACGGTTTCGCCCGTAATATCCGCCGATATAGCGTCGTTTACCTTGCCTATGCCCGTTTTGCAGCTTATTTTCATAACTCCGCCGCCTATCTCGCAGCGAACTGGAGCTTTGTTTTTCTCGTTGATAATAAGTGAGCATCTTTCAAGGCATGCGGAAAAATCCTTCTTGCTGACGAAAATTTCCGTCTTATGACCGTTCGGAATGCTCATTTTATAATTATGGAACGCGCCCTCAAGAAGTCTCGAAATAACAAAGAATCCGTTTATCTCAAAAATTATATGCCTGTCGTTTACGCTGATGGTGCAGTTTTCCGTGCTGTCCTCGCGAATAAGCGTCGAGACCTCCTGCAAAGCCTTTTTCGGAACTACGAAATTAAACTTCTCGTCGTTGTCGATAGCCTCAGTCCTGATAGCGAGCCTGAATCCGTCTATAGCGACAAGGGTAAACGTTCCGCCCTCGATGTCGAAAAGCTCGCCCGTGAAAATAGGCTTGCTTTCGTTCTGCGAGACTGCATAGCCTGTCATATTTATCATAGAACGGAGGATATTCTGCTGAACGGTAAAGCTGCGTTTTGAATCAACTACGGGCAGATCGGGGTATTCCTCGGCGGACATTACGGAAAAAGTACACTCTGCCGCCTCCGAAGAAATGCGCACGGTATTATTGCCGTCAATCTCGACGGTTATATCCTCGCCTGCCATTTTCTTTGTAAACTCACTGAAAAGCCTTGCGTCAACCACAAATTCGCAGCTATCGTTCGTATCGGCTTTTATAGCGGTCCTTATGCCCATTTCGAGGTTATATGCGGTAAGCTCGACAGTACCGGGAGTTACCCTGACTTTTATACCCTCCAAAGCCTGTATAGTGGATTTTTGCGGAACTGCTCTTGAAACATTGCTGATAGCTTCGCTCAGTTCTGATTTTCTGCAAATAAAATTCATTAATAGTATGCCTCCGTTTAAGTTGGTTTAATTAAATTTAAGTAAAGTCTGATAAGGCAAAATTTATCCGAATATATGTCTGTCAGATTCGGCTGACTTAACTGTGATGTGTTAAGCTGTGATAAGCTAAATTGTGATACGAATAAGAGAAGAAAAAGCAAGAAAAATAATAAGATAAGTATATAAATATATAGTCGTAGTAGTAGGAGGTGTTGAAAAGTCAGTATGTCCGTTTTTTGCCTGTAAATCGCCGACAGCTCGTCCACAAACGGGTGTTGTGAAATTGTTCGGTTTGTTAAAAGCTGCAAATCGGCGCGGTTTTTGTGTGGAATCGGTTTACGGTTGTGGAGTTGAAGTTTATGAAAAGTGGATAAATTTGTGGAATCGGGATTTTTGGTTTAAATTTTTACGATAATTCTTCACAGCCTGTCAATTGTTGAAAAGTTCACACGGTTCAAAAGCTTATATCAAGGGGGAAAAATATTTCCTGAATTTCTCAGTATTCCGACCGCTCGGCTTTCAACCAAACTTTAAACACACTGTTGAAAACTCTGTTGAAAGCCTCGGAATAAACCTTTTCAACAATAAAAAACTGTTTGGAACTACATAAATGCAAAGACCACATTTTAACCGTATCTTTCTAAGGGAACGCCCTCTCTTGCAGGGCGTTCCCTCTTTCAAAACAGTCCACAGGACTGTTTTGAAATTCACCCTTTGCGGAGCGCTTAACGCTTTTGTGGGACTCTGTCCCACACCCTGCCAGAGGCGCTGCCTCTGGACTCCGCCAAAGGGACACCGTCCCTTTGGAATCCCAATTTTCGCAGCTTCGGTAAGTAAGGGAGATCAACCCTTGCTCTTATCTCTGATATTTTTGATAATATCGTTTACAAGGTTATTGAGGTTAGCGTCCTTTTGAATTGCCGCAACTACGCTGTTTACTGAGTATACGATAGTAGAGTGGTCGCGTCCGCCGAATTCCGTTCCGATAGAGGCAAGGGGCATGTCGGTTATCTCGCGGACTACGTATATAGCCACTTTTCGGGCGATCGAGATCTGCTGCGAACGCTTGTTCGAGCGGAGATCTTCGGGGGATACTCCGTATACCGTGGAAACCTCGCTGATAATTTTTTCAACGGTTATCGGTATAGGCTGTTCGTCCGTGAGAACGTCCCTGATAACGCTCTGCGCCATGGAAATAGTTATGGGACTTCCTGCGAAGTGGTTAAGGGCTTTAAGGCGGATAACAGCTCCCTCAAGCTGACGGATATTCGATTTTAAGCGGTTTGCCATAAATTCCGATACCTCGGGGGGCATTTTCAGATCGAGCAGTTCGCTTTTTCTTGTAATGATGGCAAGTCGTGTTTCAAAATCAGGCGCGGAAATATCGGCGATAAGACCTCCCTCAAAACGTGTTCTCAGACGGGCTTCAAGGGTAATAAGCTCTTTCGGCGGCTTATCGGAGGTGATGACGATTTGCTTGCCCTCCTGATGAAGCTTGTAGAAGGTGTGGAAAAATTCCTCCTGCATTCGCTCTTTTCCGGCAAGGAACTGTATATCGTCGATAAGGAGCATATCGGCGTTTCTGTATTTTTCATGGAAATCGGAGATTTGATTTTTCTGAATTGCCGCTATAAGGTCGTTTCCGAAGGTCTCGCTGGTGGTATACACGATGTTGTATTCGGGACGGGTGTTTCTGACCTCGTTTGCGATAGCAGTTATGAGGTGAGTTTTGCCCATTCCCGACGGACCGTAGATAAAAAGGGGATTATAGCCCGATATTTCGTGTTCTCCGCAGTTTTTTGCAACTGATTTGCTGCAAGCGAGGGCAAAGCTGTTTGACGGACCTTCAATAAACGTATCGAAGGTATAATCGTAGTTTGCGAATTTATAAGTTTTTTCAAGCTCGGCGTTTTTCTTTTCAAGTTCGGCTTCTGTGGGAACAGCCGCAGGAGTTTCGGGAGCGTCCGATTCAACATTGATTATAATATTTACATTAAGTCCGAGCAGGTTGAGAAATGCGTCAGTGAGGACGGAAGCGTAAGTACCCATGACTATATTTTTCTGAAATTCTGTACCTACGCTGAAAACAGCGTTTGAGCCGTCGAAATTTACGGGCGTTAGGGGATCGATCCATGTTTTTATACCGATAGCGGGGATCTTGCCGTTTTCAAGGCAGTATTGCTTTACATTATCAAATAATTCTTTGAATGAATTCATTTTTGACCTCCGTAGAAAAATTGGGGAGAAATTTCAAAATAACGATACTCTCCTATAATAATATAATACCATTATAGCATAGATTTGTTGAAAAAGCAAGGGATTGCTCCAAAAAAAAACATAGAAAAAAGCCGCGATTTCAACATCACTTTTGACACTTTGTTGAAAACACTGTTGAATCAACTCCAAAATGTGGAAAAAACGGTTATTTTGGCATGACGAATACTGTCGCAGGCTGTTGAAAAACGTCGTATCTACACATATCTCACAGGTTTTAAACATTGGATTCAACTTTTCAACAGTCTCTAAACTAAAAACTAAAGTAAACTAACATCGGTATCCCAAAGGGACGGTGTCACTTTGGCAGGGGGTGCAGGGGGACAGAGTCCCCCGCTAAAGTTTTAGATATTGATTGTCAATTATATAAATTGTGCTAAAAAAATTTTGTTTTAATTGTTCAAAAGTATCAAAATTTTATATTTTTGAAAAAAATTCTAAAAATCCCTTGACATATTCCTGCTTTTGAAGTATAATCTTATAGTGTAATGTGTAAATAAGAGCCAAACGGCTCTCTTATCCGTAGTTCAGAGAGGAGGATTTTTGATGAAAAGAACATATCAGCCTAAGAAGCTTCACAGAAAAAAGGAGCATGGCTTCATGAAGAGAATGGCTACTAAGAACGGCAGAAAGGTTTTAGCTCGTAGAAGATCTAAGGGCAGAGCAAGATTAACTCACTGACGACGCTGACCACAAAAATACGTTTTTGTGGTCTTTTTTGTTAATTCGTTATATCTTTAATTCTCGCCGAATCGGTATTATTTATGGTGACCTCTAAAAACCTGTTTGGTCAAGCAAAAATCAGATAGGTGCGGCAGAGGCAAGGAAAGTGCCCGACGGCGGGCTGTCGCCCTCCGAGGGTGCTTGACGCAGCATGTGCCGTGCATAGCTGATTTTTGTCAAAAGAGGTTTTTAGAGGTTACCTTATGCTGTATACTGTAATTTTAAAAGAAAACAAGGATTTTCTCGCCCTCTATAAAAAGGGTCGGTATATCCCGTCGAAATACTCGGTGATCTACGTTAAGCCAAACGGCAGACCGTTTAACCGCTTCGGTATCACCGCAGGAAAAAAAATAGGAAACGCCGTGGCGCGCAACCGTGCCAAAAGGCTTATCCGTCTTGCTTACCAAAGCTCGGAGATAAAGCTGCCTATCGGTATTGATATTGTTATTGTCGCAAGAAGCGGTATACTCGGCATAAAGTCCGACGAATACTGTTCTTATTTCGACAAATACGGCGTCATGGAGATAGATAAGGCTGTCAAGCTCCTGTTAAAAAAGTAGACCTCCTCGGAAACTAACGCACATCGTCTGACAAATCTTTTGCCATATGGCTGCGTTATCCTCCTCAGAGGGCGTCAGCCCGCTTTCGTCGTCTGCCTTGCCATATGACAAAATCTTTAGTCATACGGCTGCACTTTAGTTCCCGAGGAGGTCTAATGAAATATTTACTCATAGCCTTGATAAAATTTTATCAGAAGGCTGTATCGCCGCTTTTTCCGCCGAAATGCAAATATTATCCCACATGCAGCTGCTATGCCCTGACTGCCGTTAAGAGATTCGGTGCGGTAAGGGGAACTGCTTTAGCCTGTTGGCGCATACTTCGGTGCAATCCGTGGTCTCTGGGGGGAATAGATCATGTTCCCGAGAAATTTACGTTTAAAGTAAAAAAATACGACTATGCTGATCTTCACAGCGATACCGCCGCAGAAGAAAACGATACGGGCAGAAGTGAGTGAAATTGCGGTTTTACGCTTTTTTCGACCCATTTTCCGCCTTTGATTAGGAGAACTGTAAATTGAATTCACTTTATGATATTATAGGTATCCCTTTCGGATACCTTATGAGCTGGATATATAAGCTCGTTCCGAATTACGCGTGGGCTATAATCATATTTACTCTTGTAACAAAGCTGCTGATGTTCCCTATCAACTACAAGACGCAGAAAAGCGCTGCAAGAATGCAGCTCCTACAGCCGAAGCTCCAGAAACTGCAAAAAAGCTTCTCAAACAATCCTACTCGTTTGCAGGAGGAACAGCAGAAGCTCTATCAGGAGGAGGGCATAAACCCAATGGGTTCGTGTCTGCCTGCATTTGTACAGATGTTCCTGCTTTTCGGAGTTATCGACGTTGTGTACAAGCCGATAACCCATATACTTCACATAACGAAATCTATACGTACTGCCGCTATTTCAAAGGCTTCCGAGCTTGCGGAGAAATTCGGCGACGTCAACGGCGGAAACGCCATTACTAACGGAAACCTGAGAAACGAACTTCTCACTATGGAATCGCTCAACAAGCACCCCGATGAATTTAATAATTTCGGCGAGAATTTCCGAGAGGTCGTTACAAGTTTCTCCGATAATTTCACGGTATTAGGCGCAAATCTCGGCAAGACCCCGACTTTGCACCCTGCTGAATGGAACAGTGAAGCCGTTATTCTCATGCTGATACCGTTCCTTGCAGGTCTTTCACAGCTTCTCGTTTCGCTTTACTCGATGATACATCAGAAAAAAGTAAACCCCACAGCTCAGGCAGGCGGCGGCTGTATGACGGTCATGATGCTCCTGATGCCGATAATGTCCATTTGGTTTGCTTTTGAAGTTCCGGCAGGCGTAGGCTTCTACTGGATATGGTCGTCTATATTCTCATTCCTTGTTACACTTGGTCTGAACCTTTACTTCACTCAGGACAAGATCGTTGCAATTAATGAAAAGGAAAAGGAAAAGGCGCGTATCTACGCTGAAAAGCACCCCGAAAAGAAAACGTTCATGCAGAGAATGCTTGAACAGCAGGCGGCTCTCGAACAGCAGAACGGCACGTCGGCAAAAAGCGATTCAGGCGAGAAAATGTCACGTTCCGAGCAGAATAAGCAGAACCGTGACGCTATCAATGAAGCAAGACGTAAAATGGCTGAAAAATACGGCGATATTTACGATGAAAGCAACGAAAACGATGATCAATAAAGGGAGGTATTAAATATGACAGAAGTATTTACTGCTAAAACCGTCGATGAAGCTAAGGCTATGGCGGTCAGAAAGTTTGGAAAAAAAGCAGGCGAGATAAAATTTGAAGTCCTTGAGGAGGGCAAAAAGGGATTTTTCGGCATAGGTCAGACCGACGCAAAGGTCAGGGCTACATACGTTGCCGCTGTTCCGAAGCCCGAGGTGAAAAAAGAAGCTCCCAAGACTGAGGAAGCTCCGAAAAAAGTCGAAGTTAAGGCTGTTTCCAAGTCCGAGGAAGCTCCGAAAAAGGTCGAAGTTAAGGCTGTTTCTAAGTCGGAAGAAGCTCCGAAAAAGGTTGAAGTTAAGGCTGTTCCAAAGTCGGAAGAAGCTCCGAAAAAGGTCGAGGTAAAGACAGTTTCTAAGTCCGAAGAAGCTCCGAAAAAAGTCGAGGTAAAGGCAGTTTCTAAGTCCGAGGAGGCTGCGGAGATAAAGGAAGTTCCCGCAAACGAGGAAGAAAAGGATTTTTCTCTGGAGGAGTTCACTCTTATCGAGGACGAGGCTCTTGTAAATCCCAAGGTCAAGATCGCAAGGGACTACATCACAAGCATTCTCAATGCAATGAACGTTGACGCAAGTTTCAAGGTTTATCAGAACGAAACGGGCGCGGTCATAAATATTGAAAGCAACAATAACGGAACGATAATCGGCAGACGCGGCGAAACGCTGGATTCCATTCAGTACCTCTGCTCAATTATCGCTAATAAGGGAGATAAGGATTATTTCCGTATCACGATCGACTGTCTCGGCTACCGCAGCAAGAGAAAGGAAACTCTCGAACAGCTTGCGGCAAAGGTCGCAAGAACGGTCATCAGAACAGGCAGATCGCAGCAGCTCGAGCCTATGAATCCCTATGAAAGACGCGTTATTCATTCGGCAGTTTCCGAAATTGAGGGAGTTTCCTCACGTTCTGTCGGCGAAGAGCCTTACAGAAAGATAATTATTTCCTCTACAAATCCCAAGAACAACCGCGGCGGCAGGGGCGGCAGAGGTTCTCGCCGTGACGACCGCAGAGGCGGCAGACAGGGTGGAAACGACAGACGCCGTGATAATTACGAGCCAAAGGCTATGGATTTCTCCACAGGTCTTTCCACGAGCTTTGAAAAGGATTATAAGAAGCCGAAGCCCGAGGATTCCATGGAGGGCGGACTGTACGGCAAGATCGAACTATAAGCAGGGGGACTCTGTCCCCCTGCACCCCCTGCCAAAGGGGTGACCCCTTTGGAATCTCAGTTTTCGTAACTTTATACCCCAAAAGGGGTATAAAGTTACGATATTGTGTTCAAAAAGTTACCTTTTGGCAAGAAATGAAGTGGTACAAAATCTCTTGCTTAGAGTACCACATTATATTTATAATACCAACGGCTTAATGCCGTTATTTTTACATGTGAAGAAATTATTATCTGCAACTTAGTTGGATATTGCTCCCCGTATCTTTTGCCGAAAGGTAATCTTTTGAACCCTATATCGTAAGTTCTACTACATAAAGCCATAATATAATATGGATTCGGATTTATGTGGCGGCTTTATGCAGTAGAATTTACGACAACAGAGATTCCAAAGGGGTCACCCCTTTGGCAGGAGGTCAGGGGGACGGCGTCCCCCTGCTAAAGTTGTGGACAGTGAATTTTACAGGAGAAAATTATGTCAACAATTGCTGCAATTTCTACCCCGAATGCGGCAGGCGGAATTGCCGTTATCCGAATCTCGGGAGACAACGCAATTGACGTGGCACAGCGGATATTCACTCCGTTCGGCGGAAAAAACGTCGAAACTATGGAGGGATATACCTGCGCTTACGGGATTGCTCACAGCGGCGGCGAGCGTATCGACGACTGCATTCTGACGGTTTTCCGCAGTCCTCACAGCTACACAGGCGAGGATATTGCCGAAATATCGTGCCACGGCGGACTTTTCGTCTCAAAGAAAATTCTTCGTGCCGCATTGAAAAACGGCGCGGTTATTGCCGAAGCTGGGGAATTTACAAAACGCGCGTATCTTAACGGAAAAATCGACCTCACTCAGGCGGAATCGGTCATGGACATTATCGCCGCAAAGAGCGAAACCGAGCTGAAAATGGCTGAAAATCTCCGTGAGGGAGCTGTTTATAAAGCCGCTCAGAAGTGTTCGGCTCGGTTAATTAAGCTGCTCGGCGGTCTTGCGGCGTGGACGGACTATCCCGACGAGGACATTCCCGAGGTCGAGCCGAATGCGCTTTCTGCCGAGCTTTCGGAGATCGCAGGCGACCTTTCCGCGCTCATTGCCGATTACGACAGGGGACGTATTATACGAAATGGTGTGGCGACTGCGATAGTCGGCAGACCGAACGTCGGGAAATCGACCCTGTTTAACTGCCTGAGCGGTTGCCGCCGAAGCATTGTCACGGATATCGCAGGAACTACCCGTGACGTGGTGGAGGAAACTGTCGTGCTGGGGGACATTGCTCTCAGGCTCTCAGATACTGCCGGTATCAGAGAAACGGACGATGTGATCGAGGGTATCGGAGTTGAAATTGCATGGAAAACGGTTGAAGCGGCGGAACTCGTAATTGCCGTTTTTGACGGAAGTTGTCCTCTCACGGCGGACGATCTGGAATTGATAAACAAAATTAAAAATAAAAAATGTATTGCTGTAGTCAATAAATCAGACGAGGAAACAGTGATTGACGAAGCTGTTTTGAAAGATAGTTTTATACATTTAGTATATATTTCAGCTAAAGAAAATACAGGAATTTCCGAACTCGAATCGGCAGTAAATGATATTTTTGAGATGAATCCCGACAGTTTTTCGATGACTACTGTTTCAAATGAACGTCAGAAGCTTTGCATTGAAAAGGCTTTGGGAGCAGTCAGGGAGGCTATTAACGCTATAAATTTCGGCGAAATGCTGGACGCTGTGAACGTTCTTCTTGACGAGGCTGAACAGAGTCTGCTTGAATTGACAGGAGAAAAGATAACGGACGCTGTTGTCGATGAAGTTTTTTCACGGTTTTGCGTGGGAAAATAAAGTTTGTTTCACGTGAAACATGAAAGAGGTGAAAATATGCCTTATAAAATGGGTGAATTTGATGTGATTGTTGTTGGTGCAGGACATGCGGGCATCGAAGCGGCTTTGGCATCCGCGCGTCTTGGGTGCAGGACTGCAATGTTTACGATCTCCCTTGACCAGATCGCAAATATGCCTTGTAATCCGTCAATTGGCGGTACTGCAAAAGGGCATCTTGTCCGCGAGATAGACGCTCTCGGCGGTGAAATGGGCAAGGCTGCGGACAAGTGCTTCATTCAGAGCCGTATGCTCAACCGCGGAAAAGGTCCTGCCGTTCATAGTCTGAGGGTGCAGGCGGACAGGGTAATGTACCATAACTACATGAAAAATGTATGCGAAAAACAGGAAAACCTGTTTGTCAAGCAGGGAGAAGTCTCGGAACTGCTTACCGAAAACGGAAAAGTAACGGGAATAGTGACTTCTCTCGGCGCTGAGTACGCCGCAAAAGCTGTAATTATCGCAACGGGAACGTATTTAAAGGGAAAGATTCACGTGGGTGAGTCCTCTTATGAGAGCGGACCTGATTCTGCGCTCCCGAGTATCGGATTGTCCAAAAGTCTTACCGATAATGGGGTAGAATTAAGACGTTTCAAGACGGGTACGCCCTGCCGTGTTCACAAGAGAAGCATTGATTTTTCGGCTATGGAACGTCAGGACGGTGACAGCGATATTGTACCGTTTTCTTTTGATACGCCTGTTGAGGGACTTGAGAATCTGGTTAGCTGCTATGTAAGTTATACAAATAGTAATACTCATGAAGTGATACTGTCTAACCTTGACAGATCGCCGCTTTATGCAGGCAGGATAGAGGGAGTTGGACCGAGATACTGTCCGTCTATCGAGGACAAGGTCGTCAGATTTTCGGATAAGCCGAGGCATCAGCTATTTGTAGAGCCGATGGGACTTTCCACGGAAGAATACTATTTGCAGGGAATGTCGTCGTCGCTGCCGGAGGACGTTCAGCTTGCGTTTCTGCGAACCATAAAGGGGTTGGAGAACGTAGAGATAATGAGACCTGCTTATGCGATCGAGTATGACTGCTGTGATCCACTTCAGCTCATGCCAACGTTGGAGTTCAAGAGTATTTCCGGACTTTACGGGGCAGGGCAGTTTAACGGCAGCTCGGGATATGAGGAAGCGGCGGCGCAGGGACTTGTTGCAGGAATAAATGCGGCATTGAAGATAAAAGGGCGTGAACCTGTAATTTTTGAAAGGTCGGGTTCGTATATCGGAACGCTTGTAGACGATTTGGTTACCAAGGGGTGTTCCGACCCTTATCGAATGATGACTTCAAGAAGCGAGTATAGGTTAATTTTAAGACAAGACAATGCAGATCAGCGGCTCATGCCAATCGGTCATAAAATAGGACTTGTATCTGATGAAAGAATAAGCAGACTGAATAAAAAAATCAGTTTGATAGAGGCGGAAATAAAAAGAGTTTCACGTGAAACAGTCAGACCGTCCGCTGAACTGAATGCAATGCTCGAATCGAAGGGGACTGCGGCGTTGAAAAGCGGCTGCAAGATAGCCGAATTGATACGCCGTCCGCAGATAGGTTACAGCGATATTGCGCCATATGACGCTGAACGTCCGAATCTTCCGAACGACGTGTGCGAACAGGTCGAGCTTGAAATAAAATATAAGGGATATATTGAAAAGCAGATTGCCCAAATCGAGCAGACGCGCAAATTGGAAAAAAGGCTTTTGCCGCATGATACTGATTACAGTCAGATTCACGGTCTAAGACTTGAAGCGGCGGAGAAGCTCAACAAGATAAAGCCTGCGTCTATCGGTCAGGCATCGAGAATCTCGGGAGTTTCTCCTGCTGATGTTTCCATGCTGATCGTATGGCTGAAAAGGGAAAAGGGGTGAAGAATTTGCTGCCTGATTTTGATATATGCCGCAATGAATTTAAGAAGTATTCTCTTGATTTATCGTATGAAATGTACGAAAAGTTCGATGTTTACGCTAATTTTCTTGTAGAATATAACAAAAATGTTAATCTGACGGCAATAACTGAGCCGACTGAAATTCTTATAAAGCACTTTATTGACAGTTGCCTGATTTTAAATTATATAAATATTCCTAATAATTCAACGGTTATTGATGTAGGAACAGGCGCGGGATTTCCGTCAATTCCGCTAAAAATAGTGCGTCCTGACCTTAAAATTACACTTTTAGACAGTCTTGCCAAAAGAATTACATTTCTCCAAAAGCTTTGTGATAAATTGAAGATAGAAGCCGAATTTATTCACGGTCGTGCCGAGGACGTTGCGAAAATGTCGGAATATAGGGAAAAATTTGATTTTTCCTGTGCAAGAGCAGTCGCGAATTTGTCCGTTTTGTCTGAATACTGCATTCCGTTTGTTAAGGTTGGAGGCTGTTTTATAGCGATGAAAGGTCCTTCGGAGTGTATAAGTGACTCAGAAAATGCGATCGGCATTCTTGGAGCTGAAATAAAGTCGGTTCACGGTTATATGCTTGGTGCTGACCTCCGAAATATAGCTGAAATTAAAAAAATATCGCATACTCCGACAAAGTATCCTCGAAACTGCGGTCAAATTAAGAAAAAATCCCTGTAAAAACATAAAATGATGTCGAATTATCCGCCCTGCGCTCGAATGCAGGCGGATTTTTTGTGTAGCATTTATTTCCGAAATATGTTATTATTTATATATAGCCGAAAAACGGCTAATATTAGAAATGTGAGGAACAAAAAGATGGCAGGATTTTTTAATGCAGTCAAAGAGAGACAAATCAACAAAGTTATCGAGGTCGAGATCGGGAGAGTTATTCCGAATCCGAATCAGCCCCGAAAGCAGTTCAATGAGGCGGAAATAGTATCGTTGGCGGAGTCAATTTCCCAGAACGGAATTTTACAGCCGCTCTCTGTCAGACGAATCGGCGATAAATACGAGCTGATTGCAGGGGAACGCAGACTTCGCGCGGCGAAAATGTGCGAAATGGCGTATGTACCGTGTATAGTTCACGAAATTAATGACAGGGATTCCGCTATAATAGCCCTTGTGGAGAACATTCAAAGGCAGGACCTCCCCTTTTTTGATGAAGCGGCAGCAATTGAGAAGCTTATAACATATTATGGACTTACGCAGGAGGAAGCCGCTGTTAAGCTCGGCAGAGCGCAAAGTACGGTGGCTAACAAACTCCGAATCCTCCGTTTGACGCCAGATGAACGTAAAATTATCACGGAATACAATTTGACGGAGAGACACGCTCGCGCCTTGCTAAGACTTGCAAGTCCCGAGGACAGAGTCTCCGTTTTAGAGAAGATAGTCAAGAATAATCTTAACGTTGAGAAAACCGAACTGCTCATTGATGAGTATATCGGCAGACGTAAGGATATTCAGCGATGCAAAAAGCGTTCGGGAGCGTTTCAACATGTGAGTTTTTTTCTGAATACGATCAATAAAGCAATTGAGACAATGCAGTCGTCGGGGATTCATGCGGAGTCCCGTAGAATACAGAGCGAAGATTACATAGAATACCGTGTAAGAATTCCGATGAAAATATCGTAAGTGTTTCACATGAAACATTCCTGAGAAACACCTGTTGTTTCACGTGAAACACTTAAACTCAGGATAATTTTGTTTCACGTGAAACAGAAAACAGATCAAAACACAAAATGTTCCATGTGAAACATTAAAACAGCGTTTCACGTGGAACTTTTTTTGAAAAAAAGCAAAAAACAGCCTCGTATGTATTTACATTTGCTTAAAAATGTGGTATAATATTAGCATAGATGTGCTTGCAGCGTCGGTAATGACAGCAGGTATGAAAAGAAAGGATGATTTTATGGGGAAAACCATATCTGTAGCCAATCAGAAAGGCGGTGTAGGAAAGTCCACAACCGTTGTGAACCTTGCCGCATTTCTCGGTTCGCGCGGAAAAAAGGTGCTTTGCGTTGACTTAGACCCTCAGGGAAACGCCACAACAGGCTTCGGAATAAAAAAACGTTCTGTTAGTGTGACTTCGTACAACGTTCTTATTGGAAAAAATCGCATAAACGAGGCTGTAATTGCTACTGAATTTGAAAATGTTTCCGTAATTCCTGCAACAGAAACGCTTGCCGGAGCTGAATTGGAACTGATTAATATGGAAAATCGGGTAAATCGCCTTAAAATGCAGCTTTTGGCGGTAAAAGACGACTACGATTACATATTTATCGACTGTCCCCCTGCTCTCGGTTCGCTGACGATAAACGCTCTTGTTGCGAGCGACAGCATTATCGTGCCTATGCTTGCGGAATTTTATGCCCTCGAAGGACTGTCGCAGCTTGTCAACAGCATTAAAATCGTAAAAAATAACTACAATCCGGCTCTTGATATTGAGGGAATTTTGTTTACGATGTTTGACGGTCGTCTGAATGTGGCTAACGATGTAGTCTCTGAGGTCGAAAAATACTTCCCGAATAAGGTATTTAAGACGAAAATTCCCAGAAATGTACGTATTTCAGAAGCTCCCAGCCACGGCAAGCCTGTTATGTACTACGATAAATCGTCAAAGGGAACAGAATCCTATACGCTGCTTGGATTGGAGCTGTTGGGCGAACCTCTTGAACTGCCGCAGAAAAAAAGGCGCGGCATCTTTAACTTTAAAAAGGAAAGGCAGTGAAAAATATGGCAATTGGCGGATTAGGCGCAGGTCTTGACACCTTGTTCAGCGATAATTCAAGCGATATACAGGTAAAATCGACCCTGCGAACCTCTGAAATAGAGCCGAATCGTGATCAGCCCAGAAAGCATTTCAGCACCGAGTCAATATCGGCTTTGGCTGACTCTATACGCGACCACGGAATATTGCAGCCGATACTTGTGCGTCCGCTTTCAACAGGCGGCTATCAGATAGTTGCGGGAGAGCGTAGGTGGCGTGCCGCAAGAATGCTCGGGTTAGACGAAGTGCCGGTAAATATTAAGGAAATTTCCGATACCGAGACCATGCAGATCGCTATTATTGAGAATCTCCAGCGTGAAAATCTCAATCCCGTTGAAGAAGCAGCAGGATACAGCGAACTTATGGAAAACTACGGTATGACGCAGGAACAGGTCGGAAAAATGGTCGGAAAATCAAGGTCAGCCGTGGCGAACGCAGTACGTCTGCTTTCCCTGCCGCAGAGAGTCCTCAAAATGCTTGAAAATGGAGAGCTTTCGGCAGGTCACGCAAAAGCTCTGCTCGGATTTGAAGACGAGGAAATGCTTTTGGCGATAGCAAACAGGGCGGCTGATGGCGGAATGACAGTCCGTCAGGTGGAAAAGTTGGCTCAGAAGTCGGCAGAAGCGGCCAATGAAGCCGAACAGAAGTCCGACAAAAAAATTGACAATTATTTTGTAGAAATGGAAATTTCCCTTAAAGAACGTCTTGGACGCAAGGTAAAAGTCGATTACGGTAAGAATAAGGGCGTGCTTGTTCTTGAATTCTATGATAAAGATGACCTCGCGGCAATCGCGCAGAAGCTTGTCGATGAGGAGTAAGGAGTTAAAATATGATAGATATTAAATTTCTCAGAGCAAATCCCGAAATTGTAAAGGAAAACATCAGAAAGAAGTTTCAGGACGATAAACTTGAATTGGTTGACAAGGTGATTGAACTTGACGAGCAGTACCGCAAAACTAAGACGGAGTGCGATGATCTTCGCAATAAAATGAACAAAATCAGCAAGCAGATCGGCGGACTTATGGTTCAGGGCAAAAAAGAAGAAGCCGAAGCTGTTAAGAAAGAGGTTGCTGAAATTAAGGCAAAACTTCCCGAACTTGAAAAGCTTGAAGCTGAACTTGAAGAAGAAAAAAATAAAATTATGCTCGTTATCCCGAATATCATTGACGAAAGCGTACCGATCGGCAGGAACGACAGCGAAAATGTTGAAGTTGAACGCTTCGGCGAGCCTTTTGTACCTGATTTTGAAGTTCCGCACCATGTTGACATTATGGAGAAGCTTCACGGACTTGACAAGGAGAGCGCAGGCAGAACCACGGGTGAGGGATTTTATTACCTCTGCGGCGATATTGCTCAGCTCCAGAGCTGTATTTTGTCCTATGCGCGTGATTTCATGATTGACAAAGGGTTTACATATTACATTCCGCCGTTCATGATAAGAAGCAGCGTTGTGACGGGCGTTATGAGCTTTGCGGAAATGGAGAACATGATGTACAAGATCGAGGGCGAGGATCTCTATCTTATCGGCACAAGCGAACATTCCATGATTGGCAAGTTCATTGATACGATTATTCCCGAAGAAGAACTCCCGAAAACTCTCACAAGCTATTCGCCCTGTTTCCGTAAGGAGGTAGGCGCTCACGGCATTGAGGAACGCGGCGTTTACAGAATACACCAGTTTGAAAAGCAGGAAATGGTCGTTGTATGCAAGCCTGAGGAAAGCATGGATTGGTTCCATAAGCTCTACAGCTATACGGTTGAGTTTTTCAGAACACTTGATATTCCTGTGCGCACACTTGAATGCTGTTCAGGCGATTTGGCTGACCTTAAAGTAAAAAGTATTGACGTAGAAGCGTGGTCTCCTCGTCAGAAGAAGTATTTCGAGGTCGGAAGCTGTTCAAATCTTGGCGACGCTCAGGCAAGAAGACTTCGGATTCGTGTAAAGGGTGAGGACGGCAAGAAGTATTTACCGCACACTCTCAATAATACTGTTGTTGCTCCGCCGAGAATGCTTATTGCGTTCCTTGAAAACAATCTTAATGAGGACGGAAGTATAAGGATCCCCGAGGCTCTGCGCCCCTACATGAGAAAGGATATAATTGCAGTTCCCGAGAAATAATTGTTTCACGTGGAACGCTCCAAAACACAAGGCTGTCGGAAAATCTCCGACAGCCTTTTTAAAGGTTGTCTCTATTTATTCGGAACGATCTCCCCATTTTGCGGCGGTACATAGGCACATTGCAAAAACTCCGATAGTTCCGCCGAACATACTTCCTAAAATAAAAGCAATCAAAAAATCACCTCCCTATATAGTATGCGCTATATCAGGGAGGTGTAATCATTTATTAAACGTTTAACATTTTAATTATATCGTCTTTTTCTCTGTAGCCGACGGACATATTGTGAACCGCGCCGTCCTTTACGACGACAAGCATCGGAATGCTTTCACATCGGAAAGCGGTGGCAAGCTCAGGTTGTTCGTCAACGTTTATCTTGCCGACCTTGACTTTGCCGACCATTTCCTCAGCAATTTCAGAAATAGCAGGGGAGAGCATCATGCACGGTCCGCACCAATCAGCCCAAAGATCGAGCAGAACAACGCCCTTGCAGTTGCGGACTTCTTCGTCAAAATTTTCTTTTGTAATGGTGATTTCAGCCATTTTATTTCTCCTTGTAGTAGAGCATGCAGTGGCAGAAGCCCTCGAAATCGGGATCGTCGATCTGATCGCGGAACTCCTTGCACATACATTTGTTTTCGGGGATCTTTGCAAGCTTGCACGGGCAGTAGCCGTCCTTACGTTTCAAACCCTCTTTAAGCCTTGCAACGACCTCTTTATCGGGATTCAGGGTTATCTTCATTCTAATTTTGTACTCCCTTTATTTTAAAAGCTCGTCAGCCAAAGCCTCGATTTGAGTAGTATTCTCCGGCTTTAATGCGGACTTTATGGAAACCGTAGTCTCGGTCCAAGTGATATTTTTGGAGTTCTCAAACTTTGCCTTAATACACTTTGCCGCAGTCGCCGCCCATGAACCGTTTTCAATGATACCGATAGTGCGGTTCTGATAGTTTCTTTCGGTCAGCCAGTCGATGTACTGTGCCATAAATGGGAAAAGAGTTCCGTTGTAGGTAGGAGTTGCGAGAACCAGTTTGCCGTAGCGGAAACCGTCCTCCACGGATTCAGCCATATCCTCACGAGCGAGGTCGGCAATAGCGACTTTGGGGCAACCCTTTTCGAGGAGCTTTTCTTTGAGAAGCTCGGCAGCTTTTTTTGTATTTCCGTAAACCGATGTGTACGCGATAAACACGCCCTCGGACTCAACTCCGTAGCTTGACCAAGTGTCGTAAAGACCGATGTAGTAGCTGAGGTTTTCTTTAAGAATAGGACCGTGAAGCGGACAAATTGTCTGAATTTCAAGGGCGGATAATTTTTTAAGAAGCGTCTGAACCTGCGCGCCGTACTTGCCAACGATTCCGAAGTAGTAACGGCGAGCCTCACACGCCCAGTCCTCGTCAGCATCAAGTGCGCCGAATTTTCCGAATCCGTCAGCCGAGAAAACCACCTTGTCCGCGCTGTCGTATGTCACCATAACTTCGGGCCAGTGAACCATCGGAGCCATGATAAATGTCAGCTCGTGAGAACCGAGGTTCAGTTTCTCTCCGTCTTTTACAGTGACCTTGTTGGGCGTTTGGAGATTCGGGAAAAATGCTGTCAGCATTCCGAATGTTTTAGCATTTCCGACAATTGCCGTATTGGGATAAGCTTCGAGAAATTTATCAATACATGCGGAGTGGTCGGGTTCCATGTGCTGAATGATAAGGTAGTCGGGGGAGCGGTCTCCGAGGACTTCCTTGATGTTGGCGAGCCATTCGTCGCCGAAGTTAATATCGACCGTGTCCACGACGGCGACTTTCTCATCAGCAATGACATAAGAATTGTAAGCCATTCCGTTGGGGACATCGTACATACCCTCGAACAGGTCGATCTTGTGGTCGTTTACGCCAACGTAAAAAATATCTTTAGTAACGTTATTCATTTGACATTCCTCACTTTCTTAGTATGCGTTTTGAGACGGAAAGTATTCTTCCGCACATCAAAATACAATATAATTATACCATATTACGGTATAAAATAAAAGTGACATTTGCAACAAAATTAAAAAAATAATTATTTGGACTACAGCAGAGAAGTCCCCCGAGGTACTCCCCTTGAATTATATTGCAATTAATGTTTTTCTCTGTTTTACGTGCGGGGGAGTGGGGGAGAGGGGCTGAATTTGAACTTTATTGCAGGGGAGATACAGCGTCCCCAATAAACAAGTTTCACGTGAAACACTTGACAGTGAAAAACGAATATGATAAAATTGATATAGTGAGAAAACGAGGGAGGAGGACTGTAATGAACAGGATTTTTTACATTATAGGGAAAAGCTCAAGCGGCAAGGACTCCGTATATAAAAGGCTGCTGTCGGAACTGAAGCTGACCCCGATCGTTCTGTACACGACCCGACCGATGAGGGAGAACGAGCAGGAGGGCAGGGAGTATCATTTTGTCAGCCGTGACTGCTTTGAAAAAATGAAAAGCTCGGGCGATGTGATCGAGGAGCGAAAGTACAACACGGTTCACGGGGAGTGGATATATTTCACAGCCCGAAACAGCATTGACATAAAACGCGGCAGTTGTCTCGGAATCGGAACGCTTGAAAGCTATGTGAAGATAAGGGAAAATTTTGGAAGTGCAGTTGTGCCGATATATATTGAGGTCGAGGACGGACTTCGGCTAAGTCGCGCATTGGAGCGTGAACGTCTTGAAGCGATGCCGAAGTACGCCGAGCTGTGCAGGAGATTTCTTGCGGACAGCGAAGATTTTTCCGAGGAAAACATAAAGTCGGCAGGCATAGAGAAACGCTTTTCAAACGACGGAGCTATGGAGGACTGCATTTCCGAGATAACGGAATACATAAATGAAATATTGGCAAAAAGCTGAATTGGAGATGAAAGCTTGAAAAAAGTAAAGGAGTTTATTAAATCGCAGTCGGTGCTTGTGATAGCGTTTTTGGCGGCGTTAGTCACAGTTTTTATAATTCCGCCCGACCGCAGCTACGGCGGATATATAAATCGGACGGTGCTTATCCAGCTTTTCTGTCTTATGACGGCGGTCTGCGGATTCAGAAGCATAGGAGTTTTCGAGAACGCTTCGGCGGTTCTGCTGAGAAAGGCAGGCAGCGTTCGGCGGCTTGGAATTATTTTTACGCTTGTATGCTTTTTCACTTCGATGCTTGTGACGAACGACGTTGCGCTTATCACGTTCGTGCCGCTGACGTTAATGGTTTACGAAAAGATAGAAGATGAAAAAAGTCGGATATTTACAATAGTGCTTGAAACGGCGGCGGCGAATCTCGGGAGCATGGTTACGCCGTTCGGGAATCCGCAGAACCTATATATTTACGACAAGTACAAGCTGACGTTGGGGGACTTTTTTGTAACGCTGCTCCCGTCGGCGGCGGTAAGTCTTGCGGCACTTTTGTTGCTTTGCTTGATACTGCCGAAAAGAAACTGTACCGCAGTTACCGCAGAACCGCAGAAAATTTCAAAGGTAAAAGGAACGGTATATCTCGGAGTATTCGTGCTGTGCCTGTTGACAGTTTTTCGGGTAGTTCCCGATTGGCTGTGTCTGATCGCGGCTGTGACAGTCGCCCTTATATGTGACCGAAAATTGCTGTTAAAGGTGGACTACGGACTGCTTGCGACATTCGTATGCTTTTTTGTTTTCGTAGGTAACATTGCGCGAATCGAGTCGGTAAGCAGATTTGTTTCGGAGATAATCGAGGGCAGGGAGCTTTTGGTCTCGGCGGTTATTTCTCAGGCAATAAGCAACGTTCCTGCGGCAGTAATGCTGTCGGGATTTACGGATAACGGCAGAGAGCTTTTATTGGGCGTTAATTTGGGAGGACTCGGAACTATCATAGCGTCCCTTGCAAGTCTCATATCGTTCAGATTTTACCGAGCGTCCGAGGGCGCAAGGTCGGGAAAATACATGGCAGTTTTTTCGGCGGTGAACTTCGGACTTCTGACGCTTCTTCTGACCCTTGCAGTTGTCGGGATTTTATAGGATTTTCACGGAATTTTAAGGTACAAAAAAGTTATTTTTAATGTTATAATATAAACAGTAAAGGGGAGCTTTAAATTGAAACCTCACTGTGGAAGAGGTCTCAATTTAGAGCCGGGACCGATTTTAGCAGAATCGGTCGTATGGAACTGCTGTCGGGTTTACGGCAGTCCATACAAACGCAAATCAGAGTCGGAGTACAGCAAGAGCTGTATTTTGATAGAATTGACCTTCGCAGCAACAGGCGGAGGTCAATTTTTTTTCTGCCTACAAATTAAGTGGGGGACTCTGTCCCCCACACCCCCTGCCAAAGGGGTGACCCCTTTGGAATCTCTGTTGTCGTGAATTGGACTGTGAAAATCTCCGAATTAGTTTGATGCTGTTAGTTCTCATGATTTTCACAATCCAATTCACGAGAACGGACACCGAAAGTTACCTCTTTAACAGAAAGTAAAGGGTAACAAGACCCGCTTAATTGTGGACAGTTGTTTAATAAACAAAAATGCGGCAACACCAAAGTGTAACCGCATTATGAGGGATGATTAGAAGATGTCTTAATTAAGCCTTGAAAATAACTCTGATAAAGTTATAGATATGGGCGCGGATGCAATTGTCGCCGTGGTAGCCGCCGTTGACATAGTGCCAGATATGGGGAACTCCGTTGGAGTTGAAGTTATTGTGGTAGCCCTCGGGAGTATTGTAAACTGTCTGATCGTTGCTTCCTGCCGTCAGGAAAATGAGTGACGGAGCAGCTTCTTCGGAAGCGAATTTGAAACCGCCTGTAGCTCCGGGAGCCGCACATATTGCGCCGACATATCCAAAGAGATCGGGGTGCTTCATGCCGATCATGAGCGACTCACGTCCGCCCATTGAGAAACCTGTGATAGCGGTGTTTTCTCTGCCTGTCGCAACGCTGTATTCTTTTTCGATAAGGGGCATAAGCTCCGTGGTGAGAACCGTGTCGAAATTGTCGTATGCCTGATTATTGGCGTCGTCCATGCCCGAGCAGTTATCCTGCGTCTTGCTGGAGTAGATGTAGGGGAAAACGACGATCATTTCCTTAGCCGCACCCTCAGCGATAGCATTGCCGATGATCTGCTGAGTTGGAATGTGGTCGTTGCCTGTGAGGATCATTCTGTCCTGATCTTCCCAGTAGCCGTGCATAACGTAAAGTACGGGGTATTTCTTGTTTTTATCGTAATTAGCAGGGAGAAGAACGTTGTAGGGCTTATTTCTGCCGCAGAAATTTGAGTAGTAGCTCTTTTTTTCCAGTGTACCGTAATTTACTCCGTCTTTCTGAGTTTTTGAATCGTCGGATTCATATTCGCTGACCTGCGCCTCCACAATAGGAGTGTATTCCGAAATAGTTCTCATTTTCTGAGTAACAGGCTGAGAGTCAATTTTAACTTCGCCCTTTTTCAGTTCTTTTTCAGCAGCGAGGAGATATTTCTGGAGTTTTACAGCGTCAGCGACGGTAACATCGCCGTCTGCATTAACATCAGCCGCCGCTTCTGCGACATTGCTTGCGAACTTGCCTACAAGTCCCTGTCTGAGGGCAACGAGGTCGAACACGTCAACAACGCCGTCAAGGGTAACGTCGCCAGCCGTAAAGTCGCCGACTACGGGAGGATCGGTGGGGTCTGTGATAACGGGAGGATCGGTCGGTTCGGTGGTAACGGGAGGTTCAGTCGGAAGTTCAGGCTGACCTTCTCCTGTAATACCGGTGCCGTCAACTGCGCCGATAGCTTCGTCCATGTAGAAATCTGTGAGGGAATCTTCCGTTTCGATATAAATTTTAACGTCAGAGGCGTCGGCAGGGATAGTGTAGCTCTTGTTTATGAGCTGCGCCCATTTGCCGCTGGGAGCGGTCACGTTAGCGATCTCGTCATAAGCAGTCTCGCCGCTGCCGTTGGTATATTCGATCTTCATCATAAATTTAACGTTTTTGCCCGACTTCTGAAGAACGTGAGTTGAGAAGCTGTAAGGAGTTCCTGCCTTGAAAATTTTCGGGTCGAGAGCATATGAAGCTCCCATCCATGAGCTTGTTCTGTCGGAGACTAAGAGGGATTTGTTGCCGTACTTGGTATAATGCTCGGCGTCAGAAACAGTAGTTTTGCAGCCGCCTCTGTTAGTCCAGTTGTCGTCGCCGTTTTCAAAACCGCACTGATACCACCAGCCGTATTCGTTAGGTTCGGGTTCTTTTGCCGAGCCGCTGCCCTCGAGAGAAACGACAAAGGTCGAAACGCTGTTTGCAGGAAGCTGAGCGAAGAATTTGCTGCCGTCGTTTTCGAGATTTTCCGTCAGAGCGAGATTTTCGTTTGCGGAAGTTCTGTAGCGGTCAACGTCAACGATTTTTTCGCCGCTGCCGATATTGAAGCTCTGAGCGTAACCCTCGGAGCTTTTGTTGATAGCAACGATAGTTACCTGCTTATTGTCGTTTTTGTAAGCCGAAACGAGAACGTCTTTCGCAGGCTGTTCCGTAGCAGCGATACGAACATCGCCGGGGCGAACCCATTTTGAGAACTGAGCCATGTTGTATCCACGTTTACTGATCTTGCCGTCCTCAGTCATAAGACCGTAGCTTCTTCTGATGTACCACCATGTGTAAACGCTCATATTGCCGACAACGAGAGCGTTGTGGATATTTTCCGAAACTTGAAGCGATTCGGGCCAGCGGTTGGCGGAATCGGCTTCGCTGTTGGGAACGTAAACCTCGGTCATCCAAATTTCCTTACCTGATTTTTCAAGCTCGGGGAAATCCATTTTACTTCTGGGCGTTCCATAGAAATGAGTTCCAAACACATCGCAGTTTGCCATAGCCTTTGAATTAGCGAGAATTTTATTATAGTAATCTTTACCGTTGTTCCATGCGCCGTATTGGAAAGTTTCGGGGGACATAAGTCTTGTAGAAGTGATCTTATCGCCGTAGTTGGCAATGAAATTCGTAGTTTGGTCGGGAGTCCAAGCAGTCCATTCCTCAGCGTAGTCAGGTTCGTTCTGAACGGAGATGGAGTACAGATTAACGCCCTGATTCTTCATATATGTACCAAAGTCGTTGAGATGCTGAGCATAAGCTCCGTAATTCGATTCAGGAAGATGAAGTTTACCTTTCAAGCCGCCTGTTCCGCCTGAAGCGGCGAGATTTGACGGAGGTTCCCATGGTGAAGCAAAAACGGTGTAGCCAAGATCAGAAACAAACTTAGCAGTACCGACAGCCTTGTTCCATTGGTTTTTATCAGGATTTACGAAAACTCGGAGAACGGTAAGTCCCATTTCGTTTGCGCCGTTGCCGAAAGCAGTCTGTCTTTGTGATGAGGACAGAGCCGAACCCGTCCACTCGGGGTGGTCGATACCTCCGAAGCCTCTGATAGTCTGGTATTCGGTAGTGGTGTCGATAACGACAGCGTCGGCGGCGTATGTTTCAAGAATGTCGTCGTTCTGCGGCATGACATTTAAGCAAGTAATGAGCATAGCCGAAGCGGCAGCCGCCGAAACCATTCTGCATACGATCGAGTGCAGTTTCATAAATTAATCATCCCTTCGTTAAAAAAATTAATTTTAAGCAGCAAGAGGCAATAAAATTCCCCAAGCCGTATTTCTTTTTGTATAATTCGTACTCTTTGTTTATATTATATCATGTTCACAAAAATTTTACAACCCATTTTTTGAAGAATTGGTGGACATTTTGCATAAATATTTCAAAGAATGGGTTGTAAAGTTTTTTGAAGGCAAGTGAATTTTGTAGGGGACGGCGCCCTCGACGTCCCGAAAT
>JAGAQC010000052.1 GCA_017622925.1 Ruminococcus sp. | reverse complement strand
TTTTTTTCAAATTTCTTTGAAAAAATTTTTCCGAAGCTCTTAACTTCTCTCGCTCGCCCCGTCCGACAGCTTTATTATTATATCACGATTTTTAAACGTTGTCAAGTAGAAGAATTAGGCTTATTTCACCAAATTTTTAGTCACTTTGACAAGCAAATAAAAACGCACAGCTTTTCAACTGTGCGTTTACTTCATTATGTTGCATTTACTGCGGTTGGAACACTTCCCAACGTTTTAGTTCCGCTCACGTCATTAACACTGTCAAGATCGAACCACTTTAAATCAACAGCCCTCGCTGTAGTGTGTTCAAGGTCGGTACTTCCGCTGTCAGTATCAACTCCAACTCCTCTGAGATTAAACAAAGTTACAGGGTGCGAACCGATATAGCGGTCATGATTATTATTCGCCGAAACAACCGCCTCGACTTTATAATCTTTTACATAAATTTTATACACCATATCATCGGTAACAATACGCCTTATCTGCGCTCCTATTTTTTCGTTCCACTCGTTTAAAGTGTTTGTACGTTCGGTTGAATAACTCATATCACTGGCTTTCAATTCGTCTCCTTTAGCGTCGCACAAATATCCTCTGTTACCCTCCCAGTAATAATACCATTCCGAACCCGGAGTGTAAATATGATTATTTAAAATTTTTTTATAATCATCACTTGCCCCGTTCAACGCTGCCTTATACTTTCTCTCCGAAAAATCCAGATCAATAACAGCAGTCTGCGCCGCGTTAAAGATAGCCTTTGCCTTCTGATTTTGTGCTTTCGTTTTGGAACGGCGAACATAACCTGCCCAAGCAGGTGTAACAACAGCGATCAAAACGCCAAATATTGCGACAACCACCACAAGCTCCATAAGCGTGAAGCCTTTTTTTCTACGCATAATAAGCCCTCCTAATATAAGCTTACTATTATTATACCAAAAAATTCACAATTTGTCAATAAAACCGCGTAAGAAAATATGCACAAGTTTTCGCCGAATTATTTGTGCAAATAGACTTACCCTCCTGCATTTTCGTTGTTGTCGGTAACGCCTGCCTCCGCTTTTGCGAGATCAAGGGCGTCCGACATGGTATACCCTGTCATTTTTTTGTCATAATTCTTGTTAGTTAGAACCATAGGATACGTACCGTAGTATCTGCCGTTTTTGGAAGCTGCTGCAACTGCCGCACCGTCTTTAATATATATTGCAACGTTCAAGGCGCTGACGTTATCCAAATAATCGCGGAGATAGTTCGTCATCGGAACATTTTCATCGTCCTTTACCGTTGAAAGGTCAGTTCCTACGTTCGTATTAAGACAATAATCGCCTGTGGTGACAGACGAAAAAGAATTATCGTCCGACAAAATCGAATTTACAGCCTCTACAGCTTCTTTTGCCATTGTGTTTGCGGCTGTTATCTTTGCTTTTTTAACAAACCCCAGCATCGCAGGCACAAGAATTGCCGCAAGTACGCCTATTATCGCAATTACCACGATAAGCTCGATAAGTGTGAATCCCCTTTTTTTCATATGAATTTCTCCTCTCTGCATATCTTTGTCATGCTTATTTTAACAGATTATTCACAATTTGTCAATCGTCATGAGAGAAAAAATTTATATAAAATCGCAGCGTATTTTGTTAATTTTCGCTAAAAATCTTCAAAGCCTCCTGAAGCTGTATATCCTTATCAGTTCCGATATAGTCGGGATCCATATCTACTTCTATATCAGGCTCAATGCCGATACCTTGATAGCATTCCCAGTCGCCAACGGTATAATAACCATGAGTGTATTTAACGTTATTTCCTTTAAATATAGCCATATCCTGATAAATACCCTTTCCGAACGTTGTAGTTCCGACCAAAGTCGCATCGCCGTACTGTTTCAGCAGCGCAGTCAGAATTTCCGCGGCGCTTGCGGTATTTTCATTTACAAGAACGACTATAGGCACGTCATACTTTATATTATCAGTTGTTTCGTAGGTTTCATTTTCTCCGTCAATCCCGTGCATGACTGTTTCGGATTCTCCTATAAAATTATCAGCAATCTCTACGGAAAACTGAATATATCCGCCAAAATTTCCACGCAGATCAATTATTATTGAGTCAAAATCGCTTTTATTCAAAAGTTCTTTAAAACGAGCCGCCGTGTCGCTGCTTATAGACTCAATGGCTATATACTGCGTTTTTCCGTACATTCTGCTTGATACGCCTGTTTTTTCGTCCATATTTGTCACGCAAACGAAATCAAGCTCTATTTCTTCGCCGTCACGTTCAAGAGTAAGCTTTTGTTTTTTTCCGTCATCGCCTGTGAGCTTAACGACATTTTTGTATTTTTTTATTTCTTTTCCGTCTATTTTTTTAATTATATCTCCAACACGTATTCCCTGTTTATCGGCAGGCATTCCCGAGACTACTGCCGAAAAATAAGGTTCTTCATTTTCGTTGAAGCGTACCCTGAATCCGCTGTCTTTTGCCGTTTCGGAATTATTAACTTTTTCAACAGCGTAATCTATAGTTTCTGAATCCTCAACGGGAATAAATACCGTATACTTGTCGTCGTACAATCTGAAATAAGCGTCTATTACCGCATCATCGCTTGACTTTTCGGGCGGCGTCATTCCCAAATCCTCTTTCGCAAAGTCTTCAAGTTCTGTCAGTAAAGGATACCTGTTCATAAAGTTAATTTTTTTATAGTTTGCAAGGTACATTCCGCCTGCCCCCAGTCCTGCCGAACATGCAAAACCAAGTATCAGTAAAAAAATTTTTTTGTTTTTCATATTTTTCTCTTTCCTCAAAATTTTATAGATTAACTTAAATTCATTGTACTACAAAAATATTTATTTGTCAAGATAAATTAAAAATCCCCCGATGTAGGGACACGGCGTGCCGTGTCCGCACGTAATATTTTACGACAGATAAACATTCGGGTATATTATTATTTCGGGTTTACATTTCTACCCATAATTATATGTGCCTGTAATTTATTTGAGCGGACACGGCACGCCGTGTCCCTACATCGGATAAAACATTGTTGACTATAATTTCTGTAAATTATTTTATTGACAAATCAGCCATAAAGCCCAAATAAAGGGATACCATTCCATACGGTATCCCTTTGCTTTGCCCTCATTGAGGTTACACAAATAAAAATCCCCCTCAAACGAGAGGGGGATTTTGTTAGATCTTAAATTAATTCAAAAACTTATGTTCCTGAAATCTGATTACTCGAGTCACGACCTTTATTGTAGAGAGCAATCGCATGAGCCTTTGCAGCAGTAAGGGTAGGCTCACTACCTAAACCGCCCTTAGACGGATCACTTGCATCAGCGGGCTTATTGTAGTTCTTGTTTGTGAGGCTTGCAGGGAACGTACCAAAATACTTACCGCTCTTAGCTACAGCACAAACAGCTACACCATCCTTGAGGAAAACCAAATATTTTGATGCGTCAACTGTGTCGGTATAAAATCTTGCATAATTCTTTACGTCGTCCCAAGAACCCGCTGCAGGAGCTGCAGAAGTCAATGTACCCTGCCATCCTTTTGCCGTAATTGTAACGCCCTCTTCGTCCATGTCCTCAAGACCAGCATTGATGTTTGTCATGATTGTCTTAGCGTCTGCGTTAGCAGCCTGAATCTTGGACTTCTTAACCCAACCAAGCATAGCAGGAACGAGGATAGCTGCGAGTACGCCGATGATTGCGATAACAACGATCAACTCAATAAGGGTAAAACCTTTCTTTGTTGTTTTCATGATAGAAAACCTCCTTGTATTAATTTGTGCATCTGCACTATATTTCGGGTTTAGGTGAATTACTGTCCCTCTCCCCTTTCGGTAATTATAGTATATCACTTCATTCACAATTTGTCAATAGAATCTCAGAAATTTTTTCAAAATAAACGCAATTTTTACATCGCAACGGTAAATAGGCATTTATTTTTTGCCGTTTTCGTCATATTGCACAAGAATCTATGAATATTTAATCTGATTTAACTTTATACATATAAAAATTTAATACCTCGCAGAATCGGTTCAAACAGTTACAGTTGGTTAATTTTTTATTAACATTTACGCAAAGTTTAATTCCCCGATAAAATTACAGGGACACGGCACACCGTATCCCTGTGAAAAATTTATTGATCAGCCTTTCAGCTCAACTCGTCTTATCTTTCCGCTGATAGTCTTAGGCAGCTCGTCACGGAACTCAACGATTCTCGGGTACTTGTAAGGCGCAGTATGCTCCTTGACGTACTGCTGAATCTCCTTTTTAAGCTCGTCCGTACCCTCCGTACCCTTTACAAGTACGATAGAAGCCTTAACGACCTGACCTCTGATAGGGTCGGGAGCGGCAGATACTCCGCACTCCAAAACATATGGCAGTTCCATGATAACGCTCTCTATCTCGAAAGGTCCGATACGGTAGCCAGACGACTTGATAACGTCGTCAACACGTCCGACATACCAGTAATAGCCGTCCTCGTCTTTCCATGCCGTGTCGCCCGTGTGGTAAATGCCGTTATGCCATGCTTCTTTGGTCTTTTCATCGTCCTTATAGTAGCCGAGGAACAGTCCGGGAGGAGTATTTTTGTCTGTGCGGACAACTATCTCGCCCGTTTCGCCCGGTTTAACGGGGTTGCCGTCAGGGTCAACAATATCAACATCGTACTGAACGTTCGGCTTGCCCATAGAGCCGGGACGCGCCGTCATTCCAACGAAGTTTCCTATAACAAGAGTAGTCTCCGTCTGTCCGAAGCCCTCCATAAGCTTAACGCCCGTAGCCTTTAGGAACTGATTGTAGACCTCGGGATTAAGAGCCTCACCAGCAACGGTAGCGTACTTTATGCTGCTGAGGTCGTACTTCGACAAGTCCTCTTTAATAAAGAATCGGAACATTGTCGGCGGCGCGCAGAAAGTCGTAATGCCGTATTTTTTGAACATCGGCAGTATCTTATCCGCATGGAATCGCTCGAAATCGTATACGAAAATACACGTTTCGCTGAGCCATTGACCGTACAGCTTGCCCCAAAGAGCCTTGCCCCAGCCTGTGTCCGAAATAGTGAAATGAATGCCGTTGGGGTCAACGTTATGCCAATAGCGCGCGGTAACGAAGTGTCCAAGGGCGTACAAATGGCTGTGCGCCGCAATTTTCGGATAGCCTGTAGTTCCCGATGTGAAGTACATAAGGTTCGTATCATAGCCGCACGAAAGCTCGCTCGGGTCTGTGGGACGATCGAAAACATCGCTGCAGCCCTTAATGCCCTCGTCGAAATTGAACCAGCCCTCACGCTCGCCATGTACGAGCATCTTGGTGATCTTCATGCCGCATTCTTCAACGGCAAGATCGACCTGATGCGCAACGTCGCCGTCGCCTGTGCAGACGATAGCCTTAACGTCCGCCGCCTTGAAGCGGTATGTGAAATCGTGCTGTACAAGCTGATTTGTAGCCGGTATAACGACTGCGCCGAGCTTGTGGAGCGCAAGGATAGAAAACCAGAACTGATAATGTCTTTTCAGCACCAGCATGACCTTATCGCCTTTTTTGATGCCCATAGAACGGAAATAATTTGCGGTCATGTTGGAATATTTCTTCATGTCGGCAAATGTGAAACGCTTTTCGCTGAAATCGTCCGCAACATATATAAGAGCGGTCTTGTCGGGATTTTTTGCGGCGAGGAAATCCACAACGTCAAAGCCGAAGTTAAAAGTTTCAACGTTTTTGAAGCGGATAGCCTTCATTGCGCCGTTTTCGTCCGTATCGACCTCGACGAATCTGTCCGCCACGGGATTTTCCACCTTGGCAAGGTCGAAATTCGTAACGCCGGGCAGGATAACGGGTTCGATATGCTGAATAGCTCTCTGCGCGGAATTATTGCCGAACACAATGGCGTAGAACTTGCATTCCGTTCCGCCTGCCGCCCACTCGTCATGGGGTTCGGAGCTGTCATAATAAATGGAATCGCCCTCGTTGAGGACCTCCACGTTGTCGCCGACTCTGACTTTGAGCTGACCGCTGACAACAATGTCCATTTCCTGTCCCTCGTGGGTATGGGGGTGGGAAACCCTGAATTTTTCGTCAACATAAGGAATGGTAACAAGGAAAGGTTCGCCGATCTTGTTCTTGAAATTCGGCGCAAGACGCTGATAGGTCAGACCCTTTCTTCTTGCGATAGGCAGACCTTTTCCTGCCCTTGTGATGTCGAAGCTGTTGATATGCGGCGATTCGCCCTCCATAAGGTCTGTGATGTCAACGCCGCACTCGTTTGCGAATTTATAGATAAAGGTGAAGCTGAAATCCTTTGCTCCGCCCTCGTATGCCATGTACTCGTAAGCGGAAACGCCGCATTTTTCAGCCATTTCCTCGGGAGTAAAGCCTACGCTTTCACGGGTCAGTCTAATTCGCTCGGCTACCTCTCTTATCTTAAATTCGGGACTAATGTTATTCATAGCAAGCCTACTCCTTTCTCCTTTCAGAAAAAATTTTTTCGTGGGAACATTTTTCACTGTATTTTCATATATCACTTTATAAAAAGACGCATAAAAAAATATTCGCCGTTTATCTGAAAGGTCATTGAATCGGGCTTTTTCGCTTTGACGGTGTAAATCAGCAAAGCCTCCCAATTCGTGCTTACATAAAGATAATTATAACATATCTTTTCCATTTTGTCAAGAGTTGTTTTGTTAAATTGCCCTATCAGCCCCATATAAAAAATCAATACACATTTGTAAAAAAACAACACAATTACACTGTCGCTATTCGCATTTTTATAATACGTTCTGTATAATTTTTCGTTGTGCAAAACGTAGAAAAGCTTTGTGCAAAGTGACGAATTAGGCTAAAAACCCTTTATTTTTCCGTGAAAATATGGTAAAATTAAGACAGATTAAAAAACTTGAAAAGTTTCAAGTTAAACGGTGTGTATATTATTTAGTTCGTCGGAGGTGTTAGTTATGATGAATAATTTAAAAAAAACTTTATCTAAAACGATCGGATTTTTAACTGCGATCATTATGATTTTTTCTGTTTCCGCTTTCCCAACAAAAGATTCTCACGCGGAAGAAGTAACCGACGCTCAGCTCAGCGACATGGCTATAGAGATAGCGTTCCTCGTAAATGAACTGAGAGCGGAAAACGGACTTAATCCCGTTTACATAGTGCCTTATCTCTGCGATACGGCAAGAGTACGCGCAAGAGAGTGCATCGGAACATTCAGCCACCTCAGACCTGACGGCTCAAAGTTCTCCACTATCATCGACTACAACCTCGTCCCCTACAGCGTTCTGTTCGAGAATATCGCGGCAGGCTTCGGTACTCCCGAGGAAACAATGAATCAGTGGAAAAATTCGCCGAAACATTATGAGACTATGCTCAACCCAGACATCACTCATATGGGCGTAGGCGTTGCATATGAGCCGAACAGCCAGTATCAATGGTACTGGGAGCAGACTTTCGCGATCATGGACGGCATACACTTTGATAACGAGTACATTCCTCAGCGTCACGAAATTATCCCACAGGCAGAGGGCGACCTCACAGGCGACGCTATCGTAGATACTTTTGATTACCTCATACTTGCAGATTACCTCTATAAAATGGCAAATAACATTCCCGTTTACCTCAATGACGCTCAGCTCGCTACAGCCGACTGTTTCCGCGATGGTCTCATCACGGAATCGGACGCTAAAGTTCTTGTACGTTATATCCTCGGGGAATACAGTAAACTGCCGTATATCTTCTGACAACAACCCATTTCATTTTCCTCTTTTTTATATAAGGTTCAGCGGACGTTCGATCATACAGTCCGCTGAATAACCTCTAATCTTCAACATTCACTTCTTTTTTCATAATTTACCTCTTTTCATTAGGCGGACGCTCGGGTCTTTCCCGAGCGTCCGTCTTTTGCTGTCTGTGATGCGAATAATACACATCGTATTTTTACGGTAAAAAATCGAAATATTCGGGTATTAAAAGCTGTAAATCCATGGTATAATCTAATCATAGAAAGAGAACAAAAACCACGGCAGACAGAGGAAAACAAGAACTCTCGACGCCGACAGTAATAAAAAAGATTCTCTATACAAAGCGTATTAACCGCAAGGTTTTAAATTTCTCGGAGGTGTACATTATGATGACAACTACAGTTAAAATGATGAAGAAAACAATGAGCGTTCTCGCAGCTCTCGCATCAAT
>JAGAQC010000012.1 GCA_017622925.1 Ruminococcus sp. | reverse complement strand
CTTTGTCGAGGGTTCATTTCCCGTAAGTTTTAAAAAACGGCTAAAAAGCATCTACGGTTTTGACCTTAAAATTTTTCATGTTGGAATGCGAAAAATCCGCTATAAATAGCGGATTTTTCGGTGCGCATCTATTTTGTTCCAAAAGCATGGTTGGGGTGCAGGGATTCGAACCCCGGAAGTGACGGAGTCAGAGTCCGTTGCCTTACCGCTTGGCGACACCCCAGTATCGCGGCTGATTTATTCAGCTTTATTATTATAGCACAGTTATTTTTAAATGTCAAGGGTTTTGGAGAAATTTTTATTTTTTAATTATTTTACAGCTATTGCAAATTTTTCCGTTTAGATATATAATGTTATTATGGTAATTATAAAGAAACGGACAGCTTACTTTATCATATCAATAAATATATCAAGGAGACTTCTATGAAAAAACTTTTCTTTATCGTAAATCTTATTGCAGGCAGAGCCACAATAGGCAGTATGCTGGGAGAAATAATTGACGAATTTAACAAATCGGGATATGAAGTTACCGTCCACATAACGCAAAGCAGCGACGACGCTCGGGAAAAGTCCGTATACGCCTGTGAAAACGGCTTCGATCTTCTTGTGTGCGCAGGCGGCGACGGAACGCTCAGCCAATGTCTGCACGGAGTTATGGACAGTGAACGCAAGATACCGATCGGTTATCTGCCGTCGGGTTCAACGAACGACTTTGCGCGTACTCTCGGTATACCTAAGTCCACTATGGAAGCGGTAAAATGGATAACAAACGGCAGTCCCATGAGCGTTGACATCGGAAGCTTCAACGATCGCTATTTCACATATATTGCGGCATTCGGAGCGTTCACAAACGTGACATACGAAACGTCGCAGCAGGTAAAAAACGTTTTAGGACACGCTTCATATATTCTCGGCGGACTCACTCAGCTTACAAGTCTGCGCTCAAAAAAAATGCGCATTGAGTATAACAACACAGTTCTTGAGGACGACTTCATTTTCGGTATGGTCACGAATTCGGGTTCTGTAGCGGGACTTCTCTCGATGAACGATTTTCTTCTTGACGACGGCGTATTCGAGGTCACGCTCATAAAGAAGCCGGCAAATATCGTTCAGCTTCAGAAAATAGTACATTCCCTGCTGAACATTTCGGAGGAAATAGACAGGGAGTACATCAAGTTTTTCCGAACAAACAAAATAACGTTCACCGCGCTTAATGACGAGCAGATCTCGTGGACTTTAGACGGCGAATTTGGCGGCGACCTGCCCGTAAATACGGTAGTCAACTGCAATAAAGCGATAGAAATAATGACCGGCGACCGCGACCAATCCATATTCGCCGATCCTGAGTAACATTCAATATAAAGGGCTGAAATAGCGAAGAAAAGCTGTATCAGCCCTTTAATTTATAATTTTTCTGTCAAAATCTGAATCTCGGCATTGGTTCGAGCTTATGACGGTTAGCGGCGGTCATTCTGTCGATTTTGATTTTCAGCTCGGGGTCACGGCTCAGGTTGTCAAAACCTCGGATATAATCATCAAGCTCGGCATACGTAAAGCCTAAGTTTTCCTCGTCCGTTTTACCGCATAAGCCGTCTATAGGAGTTTTGTGTACGAGACTGTACGGCAGCCCCAAGTAATCGCCGATACCGATGACCTCCGTGACCGTAAGTTCGGAAAGCACGCTGAAATCTCCTGCTCCGTCCCCGAATTTAGTAGCGTAACCGACCCTATCCTCCGACAGATTGCAAGTGTTCGCAACCCTGCCGCCGACAGATGCCGCAACAGCGTAAAGAACGGTCATACGAAGCCTTGCAGGGGTATTTATTCTTGCCTGTTCGGTAACGTTCAGACGGCTTTCAAGCTCCGACATAAGACCGTTGTACGCTCCCTGAATATTAATTTCGGTATGACTTATGCCGAGATGTTCGACAAGTCTGCGGCTGCAATCAATATCCGCCTGCACACCCTGCGGCATAAGAACTCCGAAAACCCTGTCTTTTCCGAGAGCTTTCACACAGAGAGCCGCCGATACCGAGCTGTCCTTGCCGCCCGATATACCTATTACAGCCTTAGTCTCAGGCGAACCGTTTTCCGCAAAATAACGGCGTATCCACTCCACAGCCGCATCTGTTACAGCCGCCGTGTCAAAACCGCGCATTTCGTTTCTGATACGCATAAGAGTTCTGCCGAGGTAATTTTCTCCGATTCCGCCGACCGTTCCCCAATACGTATCGCCGTGATTATTGCCCTCGATAAGCTCCTCGTGAGACGTGTTCAGCAGGAGTTCCGCAATATTCGGATTCTGCTCGAACTTAGCCTTGCAGACCTCGTACATGACCTCGTTTTTGACTTCCTCCCAATCGGAACGGAGACTTATTTTCCGTCCGAGTTTTTTTGCGTCCGAGGGACTTAATTCCGCAAAGGAACGGCGTTCTTCTTCGTTTAAGGTTTTCATAGCCTGATACGCCGCTTCGCTGTTTTGGTAGGTCATGCCGTCCACCGACACGGGACACTCGTAAAAATTGCCGAGAAAAGCAAATTCTCCTTTGAAACTGCTTATCATTAAAACGCACCTCCGTAAAGTCTGTTTCTGATGTCGGAAAGGCTGTATTCCCTTATCATTTTGCCGTCCTTGAATACTGTAGCAAGCATATTTTTGTCGGACACATCTTTTATAGTTGCCGAAGTATAGCCGTCCTCGCAGACAATATCCCCGAGTTCGTTTTTATAAACGCAGCACATTCCTTTATGCGATTTTTTGCTTATCTCCTTATCAGAGCTGTTTTCGGCTTCACGGAACTCCCCGTCCACCTTGATGTAATTCTTAGGAGCTTTAAATATCGGCATCATATTCCCTGCCCTGTCCTCGCAGTAGACCGCTTTCACCGCTATGTGGAACGTATCTCTGGTATACGGCGCAAGCTCGCCGCCCGTTTCAAGGCACTGCATTGAAAAACTGCCTGCTCCGAGAACGACGTTATTACATGCAAAGCCGTTTTCCATAAGTATACGGTACACGCTTTCCGCGCGTTGGGGAGTGATCGAATCGCCGTAAATAGCCTTGATATGCGGATTGAGAACCTTATATCCCTTGCTGTTCACCGTTCCGCCGAAGATATTCCAAAGTCTGAAAACTGTTTCCGTAACGACCTCTACGGGATCGCCGCTGTCTCCTCTTATAAGCATTGTTCCGTTGTGAGCCATTATTTCATTTTTTAGCTGAGGCAGGATATTATTTACAACGTTCCAGTAATCGTAGCTGTCCGAAACAACGGAAAAGGACGTATCGGGATAAAGCTCCGTAAGAAGTCTGCGGAACATGGTAATTTCGTCCCCGTCAAAGGCAAAATTTGAACACATGACAGAATGCTCCGTAGATACTGCGCCATAGGCAACGGGTTCTTTTGTGCAGTCGCAGTTGTAGTATTTTTCGAGATACGGAACGGCAGGCACGGTCGCCGTATTAAGGAACGACAGGCAAAATGCCGCCGACGACTTCACCGCAGAAGAAAGAGATTCCTGCCCACGGAAAGAAAAGTCCCCCAACGCCTTTGACCTCGGCACATCGTCGTCCACGGTAAGGGCATAGTATTTGTCAACTATCTTACGATACATGTACCCCACGTTTGCGGAGATCATACCGTGCCACATTTCGGCTGAAAGCAGGCTCTCGATATATTCAACGACCCACGGAAAATCGGGGTGAGTATTTGTAAGCTGTATCATCGGTACTTTTATCGGAACAAGCGTACCCTCGGGAACAGCGGCTATCTCAACGGGAAGATACCCCAGCTTATGAAGCTCCCCTATCATTTTCTTATCGTAAGCCTGCGGACCGAGCGTATTGTCTATTATCCTGAAATACTCGTTGGTCACCTCGTCAAATGGCTTTTCAAAAAAGTCCCTATTAAAGGCTTCTATAAGGAACTCTTTTATAAACGCCTGCAAGCCGAAGTGGATAAGCTTATCGTGTCCGCTGATACGGCTGCCCCTCGGCGTGAGGTACGAAACGATCTTTGTAAGATCTTTCGGGTACATTTTAGCGTGGGTCGCCTTGTAAAAATCAATGTTAAGCATAGGATTCGCCATTTCAAACAGCTCCTTTCAAGCAGTCAAGCACCGTAAGCTTCTTGTTTTCTTTCAATGTGCATAGGGAGTTCGTAGTAAATATCCCGTGTATAAGTTCGCCTTTCAGCAGTTCGCCCTCGGCTATGGAATTTTCGCAGTGCGTGAAGAAAACGTCAATATCTCCGCAGCCAAGCTCTTTGAGCTTTTTTGCCGAATGAAAGACCGTTCCGCCGTAGGAGCAGATGTCGTCTACAATAAATATCCGCCGCCCGTTGGGACTTTCTCCCCACACGTCAAGACCGACTATTTTTCCTGTCGCCCAGTCTCTTTTCTTGATGCCGAAGCCGATATGGCGGCAGTCGGCGAAAAGCTCCGTGTATCTCTTGCAGCTTCCCTCGTCTGGGAAAAACACATGATCCTCTTTACTGTCAAATCCGCAAAGCTCCTTTGCTTTTTCGATATAGGCTTTCGGCGAAAGATTTGTACAGCGTTCCAATAAAGCCGAGCCAACGCCCGAGTGAACGTCAAGCAGCGTTACTTTTGAAAAGTCAAGAGAATTTATCAGACCGCAGAAATATTTCAAGGTGAAAACCTCGTCGCCGCTGTGAACTCTGTCCATTCTCGCGTTCGGCAGATACGGCAGGTAAAGCTCCATCTCCGCTTTCGGGAAACGCTCGCGGATATTCCGAGCCATATATGCAAGGAGCAGAAATTCGCCCTCCGTTTCAAACCGCCACGTCAGCACGGCTCTTTTTATGTCAGTTTCTTTAATATTTATTTTCAGCGTGCCGTCGGGATAATTAAGCGTTTCGGGAGCTTTCGGAGCTTCGCCGTTTATACTGTAAAGTATCATAACATTTCCTCCTGTACGACCTCTATCTGACACATTTTCATAGCCTCCAACGCCCTGTCGTGAGCGGCTGCGGACGTTCCCGCACAGCTATCTGCTCTGACAGTTATCCTCGTTTCGGGGAAAAACGCTTTCAGCAGCATAGCATTTGAAATAACGCATATATCGGTGCATACGCCTATAAGCTCTATTTCTTCGGGAACTCCTCCGCAAAGCTCCGATAATCTTTCGGGCAGCTCCTTTGAACCGAAAGTACACTTTTCAACGGCAAGGGTATTCGCCGTATCGCTGATGATCTCTTTCAGTTCATCGGCAAGCTCGTGTCCCCATGTTCCTTTTATACAGTGAGCTACAGGAAGATTTCTGCCCTCCTGCGTATTCAAATAATCCTCGCCGTGAGTATCGAGAGTATACAGCAGCTTAGTGCCGTCATTCAGCGCGGACTTGACCCTTTCGCAAACTTTCGGAAGTACGGCAAGAGTTTCGGGATTACCCAACGCTCCGCTGATAAAATCGTTCTGCATGTCAATTACTATCAAAGCTTTCATTCCTCGTCACTTCTCCTTTTATAAAGTTTTGACGGACGGTGCATTGCTCCGCCGTTGTCGAACAATTCGGTCTCCTCGATTTTTTTGGACATTTTTCTTCTGAAATTTGCCGCAGCTTCTTTCTTTCCCGTGATGATCTCATAGGGCTTCTGCAAATCGGCGATCGTAAAATACTCTGGGAGCAGGTCGAAAATTATATCATGATTTTTTACCTCGTCCCGAAGCTTCAAAAAAGCGTCGTAAATTATCTGAGCGTGGTCAAAGGCAAGCTCCTCCGATAACGCTCTGCCGTTTTTTAGCTTTATAACGATAGCTCCGTCGTCAATAAGTATCACGCTGCTGCGCATTTCGACTGTCAGCCAGCACGAGCTTTCGGCGTCGGACGTTTCCTCCGTATCAAGCTCTATGGTACGTGTAAGAGCCGCAAAAGCGCATGATATTACCCAGCCGCGAGGGTCTCTTTCGGGGTCGCTGTAGGTTTTCAACGGGATAAGTTTGGCTTCGGCAAGTCCCGTTTCCTCCTTTAATTCCCGAAGCGCGGCGGACTCGATAGTCTCGTTCGGTCTGAGGAATCCGCCGGGGAGGGAATAAAGTCCCTTGAATGGTTCTTCTCCCCTTTTGACAAGGAGTATTTTAAGTTGTTTGTCGTCAAGTTCGCGTTTGTTATCGGATTTTTCACTGTCGATTCCGAACGCCGCAACGTCTGCCGCAACGGACGGTCTTTCATAATCTTTATAATCATTCATAAGCAAGCTCTCCTTAGTTACATTTTGATATTATCTTTTTGTTATTATCATTATAACACTATCATTAAGCTTTGTCAACAGCTTTTGCGAAATTATTTTTTAATTTTTTGAAAATTAATTATTTGTTATATCCTTTTAAGTCTAATAAAACATGAAAATAACGGAGCATTTTTCGCAATTTGCTATAACATATCACTTGCGTTCTGCAAAAAACAACAATTTTTCACACATTTTTTATAATTTGACCCTTGAATTTCACAAAAATAAAAGGTATAATATTTATAGGGCATTTTTTGCCTACAAAATTACGAAGGAGTGATATTATGAGAGCCGATACAAAAGAATTGGTTACGACCATCGCCTACATGATAGGCGTAAAGAAAAACATTATCGAAAACTGCTTTGACGAAGAATGTCACGAGCTGCTGGAAACGCTGTATACCGATAAGGAAGCGTCCATAATAAGATACTTATGCAAGCTCAGGACAACACTGATGCAGAAATTCAAGAAAACAGACGATGAAATGCGGTATAATCTGAAAAATTTAAACCGACTCGACTGGTACGATAAGGATAATATAAAGCAGCTTGAAAAATGGGAAATACCGATAATCAAAACAAATTACCGTTCCGAGCAGTATATGCTTGATTTTAATAAGCTTATTTCGGAAAATATTGATAATTGCGCAAAGCTGTTTCCCGATTGGGTGAACTGGAATTATATAAAAGACCTGTTCGTAGTCCCGTCATATTCAAAGCCGAACGTGCTGAAAAAAGAATTTGAAAAATACATGAAGAAAATAGAGTTCTACCCTTTTCAGCTTTATATCCACTGGATACCCGAGGAATGCGGCAGCATACTGTATACGGACGGCAAATTTCTAAGCGTCATATACAGACAGCACGACGATGTGTTTACCGATTATACCAAATATAAGGACGCGCACAGCGAAACAAAAAATAATATATACAGCTTCATTGAAAACAGCTACAAGGTCGCAATTGCCGTAGACTGCGAAAATTCCGATGTGTATAAGCTTTACAGCGTGCTTAAAAATCTTAATCAGGACGAACTTGCAAAAATAGAGAAAATAATCCTCTACGATGATTACCATACAAACTGCGGCTGGGATTGGCTCGGTAAGTTTACGCATATTCCCGTGGAACACGTTATGGTCGAACGCGTTACCGACCAAAAGTCCTTGGTGGATATTAAAATGACCGCAGGAGTGTGCAAGAATTATTATGAAAACAATATAACCTCTTTTATAATAGTATCGAGCGATTCGGATTTCTGGGGACTTATTTCATCTCTGCCAATGGCGGATTTCCTTGTAATGTACGAATACTCAAAATGCGGTCAGGCTATAATCAAGGCTCTTACCGAACATGACATTTACTACTGCTCGATAGACGATTTCTGCTCGGGAAACATTGAGGATCTGAAAAAAGCCGTTCTTTTTGACGTTCTCGAAAAATATCTTCCCGATATTCTGTATCTCAACGGAAAAGAGCTTGTTAAACAAATTTACACAGAAACCCGTATAAACGCTTCTGAAAAGGAAATGGATATTTTTTATAATAAATACATAAAAACGCTTCGGCTGAAAGTCAATTCCGAAGGCAATTTTTCCATTGAGATAATGAAATAGAGGCAAGTATAATACGCTTAAAAACAGCGTAACTACATGTTTTCGACCCTATTCGACATTTTCTTCTTGACATTCCATTTATCATGTAATATCATATATTGTAGGGGCATTGTTTGATATGCTCTCGGGTTATTACGGAAAGGGTGTCGAAGGCTTGAAGTATAAGCTTTTAGTTGGAAATAATATCGAAGGCTCAGGCAAAAAGCTCGCCCAAACCCTTTCATATTTCGGTTTTACTTCCGAGTATTGCACAAACAGCTTCAAAAACTTTGAAGAATTGCTGAGCAAAGTTTCATATGACGGACTTATCTTTTTTGCGCTGCGCATAACTGACAACACTATCAGCTTTATCCAAGAATGCAAAAGTAACTATCCGAATATGAAAATATATCCGATAATAACTTCCGATCTGACGAAAGTTAAAAAACAGCTCATTGACGTCGGCGCTGACGCATGTATAACCATGCCGTATACCGATTACAGCCTTTGCGCAGATATTATCGGCGATTTCTATACAAGCGACGAAATGCCCATACTTCCCGAAATAGCCGATTTTCTTTGGAGAAGACGTTTCCCCGGCCATATGCTTGGATTTTACAGTTTGTGCAGCGCGTTGGAAATAGCAATAGAAACGCCCGAATCCCTTGAAAAAATAACCATCGGATTGTACCCGGCGATTGCGGAGAAAATTAATTCCACATATGAAAATGTCGAACGTTCTCTGAGAGTCATGCTTCTCTCCGCATTCAACAATGGCGTGATAATCAACGGAAAGTTGGTTCACAGAAGAATCAAAAATAAAGAACTTATCAAACTCTTGGCTGACGAGTACATAGAAGAAAACGGAATACGATAAAATACCGTGGCAGGCAGTACATCTTCTGCTTGTCACGGTATTTTTCTGCAAATGCTTATTTTATCCCAATGTATATATGGATCTCTGCATTTTCGGGGTCGGCGTTCTGATACTCCTCAAAATCACAGATAAAACTGCGGTCCAACTCCATGCTCCACAGCTTCTGCCAGAACTCCGCAACAGCGGTGATCATATTTCCGATCACCGTAAACTTTGCATATTTGCCGGCAGGAATTTTATGCACCTCCATATTCTCAGGGACTTCCGAGTCATTTTCAACCTCACAGGCAGTTATTACCGTGTAATCGTTAAGATGATCGCCCGAATAATCGGTATAGATACCGCAGGCTTTTTCGTTGACCCTGTTTTTCAGCCTGCCGCACCCGTCCTGAGAATAAAGCTTCTGCCACAGACCGCCGATAACAGCTCCCATTTCGGGTGACGTGTTGTTCGTTCTCGCCGAAAATCCGACAACCGTTTTTTCATTCAGATAAATAATTTCGTACTGCATAATTAGTACCTCACTTTCTGTAAGAACTGTTACATCTTACATTAGCAAGTATATCATATCAAATACGACATCTGTATGTCATGTTTCATATTTTTTTGAAATTTTATTAAGCAGTTCGGCTAACCCTTTCCGATATTCCTCAGGCTCTAAAATCTCCGCATTTTCTCCGAATGTCAGGATATAGTTGTAAAACGCAGGAATATCCGACCATGCGAAGGTCGTTGTAACACTTCCGTCCTCATTCACGGAAAAACTGTCTATGCCGAATTCGTCTATAAGCCGCCATTTTACAGCAGGACTGAATTTGACCTTCACCTCGCGTCCTCCTGTTGTGTGACGCACTTTATTGCAGATATACGTCGGAACTTCACGAACGCCGCATTTTTCACCCGTGCGTTTCAGCTTCGTAATACGAGTAAGCTTAAACATTCGGTAATCACATCGGGACGTACAATATCCCCAGACATACCAGCTTGACCATTGAAAAACCAAATGATACGGCTCGATCATACGACGGCTTTCCCCTGTAGGTGCGTGATATTCAAAGCTGATTTTTTCGCTGTTTTCAATGGCGGACTTTATAAGCTCTATTTTATCGGCAGCAGCAGATTTATCCCAGTATGAGAGGTCGATAATAATATGATCGTTTGTTACGGAACTTCCGAGCGAGAGCTTTTCCATAAGAATACGGTAGCTGTTTGTTCCTGATACACTGTCAAGGCTTTTAAGTCCTGCAAGTATCGCACTCATATCAGCGGAAGTCAACAAAGTACGGTCTATCCTGCAACCCTCCATGAGAAAGAGACCTCCGCCGTTTCCCTGCATTGCCGCAACAGGTATACCTGCCTGACATAAAGTATCAATATCTCTGTTTATGGTACGTCTTGAAACCTCGAATCGCTCTGAAAGCTCGGCGGCGGTGATCCTGTCCCTTTGAAGCAGTACCGACAGAATACCGATAAGTCTATCTATCTTCATTTTGCTCCTCCCGAATCTGTCCTCATAATATAAACTTGCAAATCGTTGTGCCTAAAGGCATAAAGGCTAAATTGCAAGACTATTGCAAGTCACAAGATATAAGCCTTAACAAGCTTATCAATAATTATATTGGTACGTTTCCCCTTGACAATGATGATAGCAAGTGATATAATATTCTCAAGATAAAAAAGGTGTAGAGCCTTGAAAATAGACCTTACACCTTTTCAGTTTGCTAATTATTGTTAGTTGTTGTTGCTGTTGCTGTTGTTGTTGTTGTCTTCATATAAAAAGTCGTCAGTATTGACACCCATTTGATGAAGCTTGTTTTTTTGTGTTTTCAATTGATATTCAAGCTCGGGATTAACTTCTTTTTGGTATCTCTTAATGCGGATTAAATTAATATAGTTGTCAATTACAACTTGTTTCAATTCTTCAAAACTCATGTTTTCGTTCACCGCCTTCCACCTCCTGTATTTATGGTAACTATATTGTATCATATTAAGGGGATATTGTCAAGGTATAAAGTCTATTTTTCACGGAAATCAATTTTAAGTTTCCTGTAAAACTTTATAAATTGATTTTCACGTTTTTCTCATGGGAATATTGACCGCCGTCAAAAAATATACTATAAGCGGCGTGTCGCTGCACCCATTGCCGACCGTGTTCTTATGAACGGGATATGCGTCCCCGAAGGCAGCGTGACGCTGCACCCGATTCACGCTACCACTCGCAAGCTCGTTAATTTTGCGAAGCTAAAATTTTCTTCCGCGCCTGTTGCATTTTTGAAGCTAATACACTATAAGTGGCGAGCCGCCGCCGCCAATTCACGTTAAAAAAATTATCAAACGGAAAATCTTTCCACGCCTGTTGCATTTTTGAAGCTAATATGATATAATATAATTTAGTATCGAAAGCGGCAGATGAAAAACGGCTTTCGATTTCTGTTAGGAGGAAAGTATATGGTAAATATTCCCGAGATATTCGGCTGCAATGTGTTTAACGAAACAGTCATGAAAGAAAAGCTGCCGAAAAACATCTACAAAAATCTCAGACGTACAATGGAAAAGGGCGCGGCTCTCGATATGGAGACCGCTGACGTGGTCGCAAACGCTATAAAGGACTGGGCTTTGGAGCTTGGCGCAACTCACTACACACACTGGTTTCAGCCTATGACAGGCTCTACCGCCGAAAAGCACGATTCTTTCATAAGCGTGGGAGCAAACGGCACAGCGCTCATGGAATTTTCGGGAAAGGCTCTTATCAAGGGAGAACCTGACGCTTCCTCCTTCCCCTCGGGCGGACTGAGAAGAACAAGCTCCGCAAGAGGCTATACCGCATGGGACCCGACATCGTACTGCTTCGTAAAGGAGGGCAGTCTTTACATACCGACTGTTTTTGTATCGTATACAGGAGAAACGCTCGATAAAAAAACTCCGCTGCTCCGTTCTATGGACGCTCTCAGCAAATCCGCAGTACGTTTTCTCAGATTATTCGGCAACGAAAACGTTACACGTGTCACATCTACGGTAGGCGCAGAGCAGGAGTATTTCCTTATCGACAAGGAAAAATTCGATCAGCGTGAAGATCTTGTCCTCACAGGGCGTACACTTTTCGGCGCAAAGCCGCCAAAGGGACAGGAGCTTGACGACCAGTATTTCGCCAACCTTAAACCGAGGATAGCCGCTTATATGGCGGACCTTGACGAGGAACTGTGGAAACTGGGAATATATTCAAAGACAAAGCACAACGAGGTAGCTCCGGCGCAGCACGAAATGGCGCCTATCTTCACCACCTCGAATTTAGGTACGGATCAGAACGAGCTTGCCATGGAGGTCATGGAAAAGGTCGCATTAAGGCACGGTCTTGTATGCCTGCTGCACGAAAAGCCCTTTGAGGGTGTAAACGGTTCGGGCAAGCATAATAACTGGTCGATGTCCACCAATGACGGACAGAATCTTCTCGACCCCGGCGATACTCCAATGGAAAATCTCCAGTTCCTGACGATCCTCTGCGCTCTTATCAAGGGCGTTGACGAGTACGCCGACCTTATGAGACTTTCCGCTGCGTCGGCAGGCAACGATCATCGTCTTGGCGCGGACGAAGCTCCTCCGGCGATAATCTCGATGTTTTTAGGCGAGGAACTCGACGCAGTCCTCAAAGCGATAGAGGAGGACGGCGTTTACAAAACTCAGGCTCAGGCGTTTGAGATAGGCGTAAACGCTCTGCCGTCATTCCCGAAGGATTCCACCGACAGAAACAGAACCTCGCCGTTTGCGTTTACGGGAAATCGCTTTGAGTTCCGTATGGTAGGTTCTTCCGACAATATCGGCTGCCCCAACGCCCTGCTGAATACTATCGTATCGGAGGAGCTTTGCTGGTTTGCCGACCGTCTTGAACCCGTAAAGGACAGCGACTGCTTTGAGGAGGAGGTCAAAAAGCTTCTTAAAGAAGTCCTGAAAGAACACCGCCGTATTATTTTCAACGGCGACGGCTACTCCAATGAATGGGTACTCGAAGCAGAACGCAGAGGTCTGCCGAATTATCCCTCGGTGGTTGACTGTATGCCCCATTACACAGACGAGAAGAATCTGCGTATACTGCGTAAATTCGGCATTTTCAGCAGAGATGAGCTGACTGCGAGAGTTGAGATACATCTTGAAAAATACTCCAAAACACGCCGTATCGAGGCTCGTACCATGATAGAAATGGCAAGAAAGCAGCTTCTTCCGGCAGCTCTTGATTACCTCGAAAAGCTCTGCCGTTCTATCGCCGCAAAGAAAGAGATCGGCATGACTGCGAATACCGAAATGAAGATAGCACGCAAGCTCAACGAGCTGACCGACAACTTCTATGACTCCATAAATCGTCTTGAAAAGATAGTTGCCGACGCATGCGCTATCGAGGACGTTCAGAAACAGGCTGAATTTTTCCATGACTATGTTCTTGCCGAAATGAACCTTATGCGTGAATTCGCCGACGAGATAGAGGTAAATATGCCGAGCAGCTGTTATCCTATCCCAACATATTCCGAGATAATTTATAACGTTTAAACTATTACGGCGTTAATAATAGGGATTCCAAAGAAGCGGTTTATCTTTGGGATCCCATTTTTTAGAGATTGCATATTGACAAAAGCAATTTCTACTGAAATATCCCGATGTAGGGACACGGCGTGCCGTGTCCGCACGTAGTATTATGTGACCCGTAAAAATATGGATATTTCGTTATTTTGGGGTTACATTTTACCATAAAATTATATTTATCGTAATTCTTCAAACGGACACGGCACGCCGTGTCCCTACATCGGGGAATTTTTCTTGTATTTGTAAAGTTTTAGTAGGCAAATGAATTTTGTAGGGGACGGCGCCCTCGACGTCCCGAGTTCAAAGAGACACAAAAAAAGACTTCCTACCTTACGGTAGAAAGTCTGGTGCGAGTAATGGGACTTGAACCCATACGTCTGTCGACACACGCCCCTCAAACGTGCCTGTCTGCCTATTCCAGCACACTCGCATTAGTCGTTTTCCGACTGCTTTAATATTATACCACAAAACAAAACGTTTGTCAAGCCTTTTTCTGAAAAAATTTCAGATTTTTTATGCCGACAAATAATCAACGATAAACGATAAAAATTTATCGTTTATATTATACAAATACGGGCGGCTGAAAAGCTTTTTTATTATGAAAGCATATAAAAATTAATGTTAATCGTTAAATTGATATTGACAAACGTAAAAAGATGTGTTATTATATAATCACGGAAAGGGAAAGTCCCAAAACAAAAAATCATTTGGAGGAGATCAATATGAAAAACGAAAACATCAAAAAGATCAACACGCTCGGTAAGGTCTGCCGAATCCTGCTTATCATTGCAAGGGTGGTTTTTATCATAGGATTTGTCGGCTGTATCGTTGGAGCAATTGCGTTTTTAACGATACCCAAAAGCGACGTTATAACGGCGGACGGTACGGTTTCGGCTCAAGTGCATGTTGACACAAGCCGTATGCCCTCGATCTTCAGCGACGAACTGCTCGATCTGAAAGAAAACAACATAGACTTTGACGCTTTCGGTACGGGCGCAAAGTGGATAGTCGAGCGGAACGTAACAGACAATGAAGTAATATACGATATTGACGGCGCGCTTGATATTGACAACAGCAGTTCAATAATTTTAGGCGCAGTAGGGTCTTTTGCAGCAGGAGCAGTTATGTGCGCATTGATGCTTATAGTTGTGATTTTCGCAGGAAAGCTTGCCAAAGCTCTTGAAGTATGCAATTCGCCTTTTGAAGCGAACGTGCTGAAAGCTATGAAGCAGTTTGCGTTCTCGCTTATTCCTATCGGCGTTATTCAGACCTTTTGGAACGGTTCGATAGGCTTGACGACAATATTTGTAATTATTGCAATTATAATTTTCTCATTTATTTTCAGTTACGGCGCAGAACTCCAAAAAGAATCCGACGAAACACTTTAAGGAGAGAAAAAATGGCTATAATACTGAGACTCGACAGAGTTATGGCTGATAGAAAGATGAGCCTTAACGAACTGAGCGAGCGAGTGGGAGTAAGCAACGTCAACCTTTCAAAGCTTAAAACAGGCAAGGTAAGTGCAATACGTTTTTCCACTTTAAACGCAATTTGCAAGGCTCTTGCCTGTCAGCCGGGGGACATTCTGGAATTCAACGATGACGATAATGTTTGATATATAATACATTCGCCGTACAGGATTTGTGCGGCGTTTTTGTGTAGATATAATTTTACCACTCGCAAACTCGCTAATATTTTTAAACTCAAATTTTTCTTCCGCGACTGTTGCAATTTTTAGCATAATATGATATAATATAATTATAAATGTAACTATTCATATTAAGTTCACAGATAGTTCTGTTAAAGAACGTTTTATTTAGAGACTGCCGACAATCAAAGAGGTACATATGGAAAGAAAGAAGAAAATAATTATAATACTTTTAATTATAATTATACCGATTATAACTATTTTAACTATTTTCACCATAAGATATTTTACATATAGTAAAAGTGTCGATGATATAAAAACAATTGAAATATCTACATATAAAGGATATTTATCTCCGTCAAATAAATATAATATTGACTTTGACAAAAATTTAGTTACATATAATTATACATATCTTAATCAAACAAATAATGATAATCAATGTTCCAGTAGAAATTTTACAAAAGAAGATTCTGAATACTTTATAAAAAAGGCAAATTTATATGGATTCTTCAATTGGAAAGAATCGTATAAGGCAAAGTATAACGGGGCGGATCTTCCAAGTACAAATATTTATATTACATTCAAAGATAATTCTGTTCAAGAGATATATTGTCTTGCGGAGTTTCCACCTAATTATGATAAAATGGCGGAAGTTTTCCATGAAGCATTTGGGTATAATATACTATAGGCGACTTATAAAGAACGTTTTTCTCTAAGGGGATTCAGAGGTCGCCGATAATCAAAGAGGTATATATGGAGAGAAGAAAAATAAAAATAATATCAATAGTATCTGTGATTTTAATTATTGCAGTTATAACATTATCTGTGATACAATTTTTTATATCCTCAAAAAACACTAATGATATTGAAACTATAAATATAGAGACAAACTATGGTTATTTGTCGCCAACTTATACATATAAGATTAATTTTTTAGATAATTCAATCATGTATAAAATAGAAGATGCTAATAAAAACGAAACCTCTTATACAAAATTCAGTGACAAAGACGCAAAAACGTTTGTAAAAAAAGCTAACTTATATGGTTTTTTCCAGTGGAATGATTTATACGAAAGTCCAAATACTGATGATGGAAAATATGTTAATATATGTATCCGATTTAAAGATGGTTCAATTAAGGAAATACTATGTTATGCAAAATTCCCATTTACTTATGATAAAATGGCGGAAGTTTTCTATGAAGCTTTTGGGTATAATATACTATAGGCAACTTATAAAGAACGTTTTTCTCTAAGGGGATTCAGAGGTCGCCGATAATCAAAGAGGTATATATGAAACTTGGTAAAAAGGTTTTTGCAGTTAAGTTTATAATAATATTTGTTGTTATTTTTGTACTTATTATTGGTTTTAGCATGTATTTCTGTTATAATACATATCATGCGTTTCCGTGGAGTCCGTACTGGGAAAATCGCATTAACTACACTGAAATCGACAAAAATATCAATAAGTGCAGGGAAATTGGAAAGAACAATAAGGATTTGTTTACTGAAATTGGTTCTGACGCCATAAAAAATAATGATAATTATATTCTCAATTCGGATAAAAAGCAGGAACTGCTTTCGCTTGGTTTTTCAGAAAATATAGAAAGCTCTACCCCCGGCGTTGTACTTTTTTATTATGACTACCACCCTGAAACTGACGTTGGCATTTGCTATATGGAAAACAAGAATGACGTTAAATTTTTCTTTGGTGAGCCTTATTACAATACATCGCCTCAACGAAATGTTTACTGCTTTGAAAAAATTAATGATGATCTGTATGTGTACGCAAGAATAGCAGAATTTCATTAGTTGTAAAATCACCTCTTTCTACAAAATTTAAGACAGCACCGCACAAGATTTTGTACGGTGCTGCTTTTTGCGAAGAAATTATCTCCGCACCTGTTGCAATTTTTAGCATAATATGATATAATATAATTATCAATAAAAAAGGTGGTGTATTTATGAGTTCCGACCCCTATGGGAAAAGCAGAAAATATTTGTTAAACGGAAGCATAATGCGCCTCGGAGTATGTCCGTAGTCTGAAATGACGAGCCTGTATGCTTCTTGTAACGGAAAGGAGAAGTGTCTGAAAAGCAGGCATGATTTCAGCTATGATAAATTATTATATCTATGAAAACGGCAAAATGACCCTGACAGATAAAATGTCGGACGGCTGCTGGGTATCGGTAATAGCTCCAACTCCGCAGGAAATAAAGGAGCTTATCGAGGATTTCGGCATTGACAGCGGCTTCGTAAAATCCTCATTGGACGAGGAGGAATCTTCCCGTATCGAGCGTGAGGACGACCAGACCCTTATAATAATAGATACGCCTGTTTCGTCAACGGATAAGGACGAAACAAAAATATTCTACACTATGCCTATGGGCATAATCATAACGGAAAAAAACGTTTTTACGGTGTCCCTGCAAAAAGCGCAGATAATAGAGGAGGCTTCCAGAGGGAACATACGTAACCTGCGTCCCGAACTCAAAACGAGATTTGTTTTGCAGCTTCTTCTCAGGATAGCGGCAATGTTTCTGTATTACCTGAAACAAATTGATAAAATTTCGTCTATCGCCGAACAGCAGCTCCATAACGCTATGAAAAACGAGCTTTTAATGCAGCTTTTGGCGTTGGAAAAGGCACTCGTATACTTTTCAACGTCATTGAAAGCGAACGAGGCTACTATCGAAAAAATATTCAGAGGTCGTGTAATGAAGCTTTACGACGAAGATCAGGACCTATTGGAGGACGTTCTCATCGAGATGAAGCAGGCTATTGAAATGGCAAGCATTTATTCGGGAATACTTTCCAGTATGACAGAGGGATTTTCGTCGGTAATATCCAACAATCTGAACATTGTTATGTGGCGGCTTACTATTGTTACGATAATTATGGAGATACCAAATATTATATTTGCGTTTTACGGCATAAATACGGTCGATCTGCCGTTGCCGTATACATGGTTCCCGATTTCTCTTGCGGTGGCAATTACAGCGGTAGTTGCGTTTGTACTGCTCAAATGGAAGAAAAAGTAAAGGCAACACCGCACAGAGATTGCACGTCATCTGCTTGCATATTTTCCGTCATCTTACACAAAAACTCCTTGCCATACACAAAGTATGCCTGTGTCGTTTTTATGCAAGCTGACGAAAAATCTGACTGCGCATCTGAACGCACGATCTCTGTACGGTATTGCCTAAAAAACCCCGAAGGTCTGCTGTCGGCTGATCTTCGGGATTTTCTCTTAATTGCTTTCAGGGTTGTTCTTTAAAGTCTCGTAGGCTTCTCTTACTGCGATACATAGCTGATCGGCGCACGAAGTCGGTCGCCGTCCGCAGGTATTGCCTTTCAGCTTTGCTTCTATCTGTTCTACGGTAAATCCGTCAACAAGCTTCGCAACCGCTTTAAGATTGCCGTTGCAGCCGCCCGTAAATCTGACGTTTGTTATAACGTTGCCCTCGATATGAAATTTTATCTCCTGAGAACATACCATGCTCGTTATATAAGTATAGTCCATTATCACACCTCTTTTTACACATATGTATGCAGAATATACATTTTTAATTCGCTCTTAGAGCCTGTTCAGTATCTCATCGTGTGCGGATTTTCAAGCATAATTTTGCCGAGGACAAGGCAAAAATCCGCAGGCATACTGTCGTATGGCAAGGATTTTTAACGCAGTCATCGACAAAATTTGCTGAAAAGACGTGCGCGAGGAGATACTGAACAGGCTCTTATATATATTTTACAATATTTCAGGGGTCTTGTCAATATTTCAGTTGAATTATTTATAAATTGTTTATATATTTCGGATCCAGCTTTTTTGAACGCATAAGCTCTACACCACGTTAGCGGAAAATACGTCAATATCGCTTCTTTTTGAATGTGATCTCAGGCATTCCTCTTTTTCTAAGCTCAAAACCTGTTACAAAAACGCGATCGTCATAGACGTACACCTTGCATTTATGTGAAGCAAGAGCTTTATGAGGCAGTTTATGTCCGACTCTAACTGAACAAAACTGCAAACCATTATAATGAAATTTTATATTCAAAACTGTTGTATTTGGTGAGCCCGAAACACCACCGCCATAGTTTACATGTATTCTTTCATAAGAACGAACCTCACCGCCAACCACATCACCCAAAGTCATAATTTTTTTTACACTTCTGGTTTTAACCGTCATATAAATACCAATAAATAAAAAGGGAACAGACAATGCCATTTCACCTGCAACAAATTCAATAATATCTGACATAAAAGGTTTCTTCAAATCTTCTCTAAAAATGAGATAAATAATAATACCCAAAAACACACCAAAAAAATATGCCACTATTTCAGTCGCATGGCAATAAGCAAAGCTGAAATAATATGTACCCAATGGATTCTTAACAACTTTATACGTATCTCTTTCCATGATCTCTATCCCTTTTTTAGAGCCTGTTCGTAAACTTGAAAGTCTATTTTTCATTCTTACATATATTTTTTACAATATTTCACGAAAGTTTATGCTAACTTAATAAACACGCCTTTTATACTGACAACTATCTTAATAATCGTATTCGTAAACCTCTACACCTTTGGCAATGAGTTTTTCTTTTATCTCATCAGGCAATGTATCAATATCCATATTAAGTTCTGTTAATTCAGGCAATTCTAATAAAACACTGCAATCGGTTTCAGCGTTTACACCTCTGAGACCTAAATGAGTGATCTTTTGGCAGCTTTTCAACTGCGATATATCTGATATACCCCTGCCATTTATATAGCACTTTTTTAAATTTACTAATGTTTCTAAACCTGAAAGGTCGCTTACAAGCACTTCCGCATTATCAACCATAAGCGGCATTTCGTACATATATTCAAGATAAAGTTCTTCTAATTCTGTTAATCCTTTGAAGGCACTAAGATCATTTATATATATCATTTCGCCGCAAAATACAGTCATTTTTTTACATTCCTGCAAATATCGCCAATCTGTTATTGGATTTTCCAATGAACAATTACAATAAAAATGTTTTAAGTTTGGCATATTTTTCAAGAAACTCAAATCAGTTATATCAGTATTGTACATTTCAAATTCTTCCAAAAATCCCATTCGATTCAAAGTTGAAACATCATTATTGTCATACACTATTTCTTCATCTGTGTCGTTTAATTTCAACTCTGTAGCAAATACAGTGTGGAATTCCTTGCCGATTTTAACTATCGGAAATTTATTGAATACACATAACAGAATTACAATTAATAGAAACGAAATGACAATTATTCCTATGTTTTTTTTAGTTGTTTTCTTCATCATAAAAAGTCCATACTTCCCCGTCTTTTTTACATTCTTACACATATTTTACAATCAACAGTCAGCCCTTGTTATCGCAGTTTTCATTAAAGTGCTTAGAGTTTACGCTAACTTAATAAACACGCCTTTTACACTGACAACTTATCTTAATAATCGTATTCGTAAACCTCTACACCTTTGGCAATGAGTTTTTCTTTTATCTCATCAGGCAATGTATCAATATCCATATTAAGTTCTGATAATTCAGGCAATTCTAATAAAACACTGCAATCGGTTTCAGCGTTTACACCTCTGAGACCTAAATGAGTGATTTTTTGGCAGTTTTTCAGCTGCGATATATCTGATATACCCCTGCCATTTATATAGAACTTTTTTAAATTTACTAATGTTTCTAAACCTGAAAGATCGCTTACAAGCACTTCCGCATTATCAACTCCAAGTGGCACATTATATTCATATTCTATATATAATTCTTCTAACTTCGTTAATCCACTAAAAACACTCAAATCGTTTATATATACGACCTCGCCGCAAAATACAGTCATATTTTTACATTCTTGAAGATAGTGCCAGTCGGTTATCG